>CAMPCW010000034.1 GCA_946647665.1 uncultured Caryophanales bacterium | reverse complement strand
TTTTATTATTGGATAATTTATAAGTTATTTATCTAAATAAACAATTAAGCAAATTATTGTTTTTATAAGTAGAACTATCAATTATATCATGGTAGAATAATCACCATAAAGAAGAACCAATTTATGAATAAAATAACTGTTAAAAACATTGAAATTAATGTAACTGGTATTGAAGATGACTCTTTTGTTAATATTACCGATATTGCGAGAATAGTAAATCCTGAATTCCCAGCCTATGTTGTTAGAAATTGGATGAGATTAAGAGCTACAATTGATTTTTTAGGTATATGGGAAAAATTAAATAACAGCAATTTTAATTTGACCGAATTCGATCAAATAAGAAATGAATCAGGCTCAAATGCTTTTGTAATGACTGCCACTAAATGAGTGAAAGAAACAAACGCGATAGGCATTAAACCGAGTCGTGGTAAATATAGTGAAGGCACGTTCGCCCATCGTGATATTGCCTTAGAGTTTGCTTCATGGATATCACCAGAAGTTAAGCTCTATATCATAAAAGAATTCCAAAGATTAAAGATACAAGAATCTGAGCAACTTGAATGGAACGGAAAAAGACTTCTTACAAAGCTTAATTATCTTATCCATACTGATGCAGTAAAAGAGTATCTAGTTGCGATTGAATTATCGAACCAGCAAAAGAGTTATGTTTATGCAAATGAGGCTGATTTACTAAATGTGGCGCTATTTGGTAAGACCGCCAAAGAGTGGCGAGATGAAAATCCTGATAAAGATGGCAACATTAGAGACTACGCCAACACTATAGAACTAGCGATTTTAAGCAACCTTGAATATTTGAATTCGATGCTTATTGCTCAAAAGATTGATCAAAGTGAAAGATTGATTCTTCTTAATAAAGAAGCAAATAGGGAAAAAGAATTATTTAATAAGAACAATGTCAAATCAATAAAACGGCTTGAAAAGGAATAAAGTGTTTGAAAAAAGTACATGTGCAAAAAATGCACAAGTTCAATTAGAAGTTAAAAGAAAAATTGTTAGGACACATAAATTCTATAGTTTAGATGTGATTTGAATTATATGGGAAAAAGAGTGTTTGCAGTAAATAATATAACGGAAAAAGAAATAATTGATTTGATAATAAAAAACTAGAGAAATAAACCGTTTGGAAAAGCGTTTAAAGGGGTCGAATTCGACCCGGTTAAAGGAGAAATGTATGAATAACTTACTATCACAAATAACACTATTAAATGACAAAACAATCGAAAGTTGTATTTTTTACATTAGAGAGCAACAAGTCATGCTTGATAGTGATGTTGCTTTCTTTTTCGGTGTAACTGTTTCCTCTTTAAACAGACAAATGAGAAGAAACGTTGATAGATTTCCAAGTGACTTTTGTTTTCAGCTATCTGATAAAGAAACGAATGATTTGCGATGCCAAAAAGGCACCACAAAAGCAGAATTTGGTAATAAGCTTGGCTTATCTAAACAAAATTCTATTAAATATGTTTTAAAGATGGCTGAAGGTACAATCGCTTTAGATTTAATTTCTTCCAAAGCCCCTTTAGAATTAGGTAAAGAAGTTTGTTCACCTGGAGGAACAACTATAGAAGGGGGTAAATACACTTCTAGATAATGGTATTTACCATTTAATAGAAAGCGCAGGAATGGCTTCTTACAAAAAAAACAAAAAATATGAAAATCAATTAAGAAATATATCTTCAAATTATTAAATATAAATATGTACTAAGAGCATATTTATATTTTTTTTATTTGTTTAAAATAAAACCAAGAGGAACAATTATATGAAACCTAAATACGTCGAAGAATTAGAACAGGGTTTCACTCCTTTAACCATCTGCGAAGAAGCCTCCAGATGTTTATTGTGCTTAGATGCCCCTTGTTCAAAAGCTTGCCCTGCCGGAACTGATCCAGGCAAATTTATCAGATCAGTAAGATTTAGAAACTTTAAAGGAGCTGCCGAAACAGTTAGAGAGAACAATGCCTTAGGTGCTATTTGTGCTCGTGTTTGTCCTACCGAAAAATATTGTCAGTTAGGCTGCTCTCGTTCAGGTATAGATAAACCTATCGATATTGGAAAGATTCAAAGATACATTACTGACTTTGAAGAATCTATTGGTATGGATATCTTGAGAGTCGAGAATGAAGATAATGGTAAATCAATAGGTATTGTTGGTTCTGGTCCTTCCGCTTTACAAGCTAGTGTTGAATTAAGAAAGCTAGGTTACAAGGTAGTAGTCTACGAAAAAGAAGAAAAGTTAGGTGGAGCCTTACGATTGATACCTGAATATAGACTTCCTGATAGAATCATCGACGTTGAAATTGAAAGAATTAAAAAGATAGGTGTTGAATTTAAAACAAAAGTAAATGTCGGTAAAGATATCTCTTTAGAAGAAATTAAAAATAGACATGACGCCATTATCATTGCTGCAGGCTTTTCAAAAGGTAAATGTTTAGATTTATTCAAAAATAACGATAATGTCGAGATTGCTTTCGACTTCTTAAAAAGAATAAAAGAAGGCAAAGGAAAAGAAAAAGTTTCGAATAACATCTTAGTTATAGGTGGAGGAGATGTCGCTATGGATGTCAACACCACCTTGAAGTTATTAGGTTGCAAAAACGTCACTGATGTCGTCTATGAAGAATTCTGTGAATTCAAAGCCAGCAAAAAGGAATTAGAAAACGCTCAAAGATTAGGAGTGTCAATAATCGATGGATATGTAC
>CAMPCW010000033.1 GCA_946647665.1 uncultured Caryophanales bacterium | reverse complement strand
AAGAAAGAGGTAACTTTATGGCTAACATAAAATCACAAATCAAACGTATCAAAACTAACGAAAAAGCTCGTCAAAGAAACGCTTCCGCGAAAAGCGCTATCCGTACTGCCATCAAAAAAGTCAGATTAGCCGTTGAAGCAAAAGATTTAGCTAAGGCCGAAGAATTAATGAATGCGGCTTTCCGTTTAATCGATAAATCCGTCAGCGATGGTATTCAACACAAGAACACTGCTGCTAGACAAAAAGGCGAACTTTCACGTTTAGTGAATTCCATTAGATAATTATTTTCTTTTGAAATTAATTAGGAACAGCTCAAAGCTGTAATAGCGGTCCACAAGACCGCTTTTAATTTGTTTATCTAATTGATATAAATCTTCTAATGTTTGTAAAACACGTTTGCCAGAAACAACAAAACTATTCTTTCTTAAGATTTTCGCTCTTATTGGATTGATATTTAATTCTTTAGCGATATCTTCTGGTTGATAGCCGTGTCTGGCTAAATATGAGACTCTATTTAATAATCTAAACTGATTAGCGACCATGCTGATTAAAGTCACAGGTTCAACATTGCTAGTCTTTAAATCTCTAAATAAAGCAACTGCTTCCATATTCTTTTCATCAACGAGATAGTTAAATAATAAGAAAGAGTTTTCTTCTAGTGGTCTAGTGACCATCTTTGTGACATCGTTAAATGTAATGTGATCAGTATAAAGAGCGAGTTTACTACCATTATTAAATAATGAAGCGTAATCTCCTTCAGTTCTTCTACCTAATTCCACGACCGCATCACTGTCGATGACAGTGTTAGGCCATTTAGAGGTGAAGTATTGTTTCACGACGTCATTCCACTGCTCTTGTTTAGGCTCCGCGACTGTAATAACCTTACCGTTTTTTTCTATTAACTGATAATATTCGTTCTTTTTATCAATTTCCTTTTCCGCGGTATTCACTAAAAAGATGAGATCAACATCAGGGTTTGGTTGGTTTAAATAATTTAATAAAGTTTGATAGTCTTGTTCACTTTCAATCTTTGATTTAGTTCTTTCTTTCATTAAAAAATATGGTGAATCAATAACCACGACCTTTTTGTCATAGCCTAAAGGCATGTAGTTAGCTTCACTCATAATCTCTTGAATTTGAGTTAAAGAAGCATCAAATTTGACGAAATTCATCGCATCGATTTCCTTAATGGAATCTTTGATAATGCTTTTCATCTGGCTTTTTAAACGAATGTTTTGTTTGCCATTAATAAGATAAATCATGAAACTATTATAAAATATTTTATATTTTGTAACTACACATTGTTGATAAAACTTATAAATGCTTTAATTTCTATTTCAATTGTGTTATAAAATATGCAGATGATGCGAGGTCCTTAAATGGATTATCAAACCGATTATCGGATTGCCATCATCTTTTTTTGTTGTGTTCTTTTAGATAATTCTTAACTTTACTTTCAGAATTGTAATCAAGCTTGGTATTTTTATGAAGTTTACCTTTTACACGATGTCTATCTTTACGAACATATTTCCTAACATAAGATTTACTTGGGCCTTTTGGGGTAAAACACACGATATCGATATATTTGTTATCCCCTGATGGATTGTGAGTCATTTCTAAGTTTTCCCACTTCTCTTTATCTTTTCCACTTAAGGAGATAGATGGGTGCCTTGTCTTCTTGTTGAAATATATTTTAAAAGCCATAATCTTTTCCTTTCTGTTTTAATAAACTTTTTTATATGTGATTGTTCCTTCTAAATCTGTTCTTCTTATTGGAATGTGATATTTATTTAAAGTATCGATAACGCTTTTAGAAGGATGGCCGAATCTATTGTTTTTACCACACGACACAATAGCGATTTCTGGACTGGTGTAATGAATAAATCTCTCAGAAGAAGAAGTATCTGAACCATGATGACCAAGTTTTAAGATATCGCACGGAATCTTATCGTAGTCATTCATGATTTTATTTTCTATCCAGCTAGGAGCATCCCCCATAATAAGGAAATCCTTATTAAGAATATTAAAAGATAACACTAAGGAACGATCGTTTTCTTCGTTGCTTGTCGTGCCATAGATGTTGTAATTATTAAAAGTTAAGCCGTTCACACTTATAGGGAAACTAGAATAATAATCATAAACATTAGCGACCTTATATTCCTTTTGTAAGTTTTCTAAGGCTCCATAATGGTCATAGTCATAATGAGTGATAAATACCGCATCGATTTTATAAATCCTCTTCTTTCTTAAATAAGGAATAAGTGTCCCATTAGCGATGTCATTATAAGTTAGACCTCCTGTATCGATTAATATGGTCTTTTGATGATGTCTAATAAGCGTGCAATCACCTTGACCGACGTTAACAAAGCTAACTTCACTTGTTAACCTATTTTCTATTGGTATCGCGTATAAAGCAGTTATCGCCACCATTCCAATAGATAACCATCTTTGAATTGGTCTAACACCAATTGTTAAATAATATAAGTAAATGACATAGATTGCGTAATAGATAATCAATAGTCCAACATTAAATTCAGGCATTAATAAGCCGAATGATAACGGCTTAATTATTCCTGTATATCCTTTGAGTAAAAAGATGAGACCTTTATCCACTGCGTATATCGGTATTCTAAAGAAACATAGTAATGAAACTATACCAATAAGTAAAAATAAAGGAGTACTAACTATCTGAAGGGGAAAAGATAACACTACCACTTTGTGGTAATACATGATTTCAAATGGTAAAAAGAATAGATATATCGTAAAAGACCGCCATAAATATGACTTAATCTTCTCACTCGGATAGATATGTCTAATTAAATAAGAAATAATCGGTATGCCAAAGCCTAAAATGAAGCTATCTTGCAAGGCCAAGAAGTGATCAAATAATAGACAAATAAGTCCACCAAAAGACACTACTTCTAGATAAGTGAATTTCTTTTTAAGTGGATGCTTATTTATCCACTTTAACAAAAGAAGAAAGACCACTCTGAAGACACTGAATTTGGGTATAGTAAAAACAAGATAGATGGCTAAAAGAGAAATGGTTATTATCTCCGCGTGTTTATCCTTCAAAAATAGTTTTAATAAATAGTTAAGGCCTAAGGCAAATAAACTAATATAAAGGCCACTCGCAGATAA
>CAMPCW010000032.1 GCA_946647665.1 uncultured Caryophanales bacterium | reverse complement strand
TTTTTCGCCAAACATCTTTTTAGCGAATAATTCTAAGGTCGCTTTTAAGTGACCAATATTAATACCTTTATCAATAACTAAACCTTCGATTTGAGCGAATTGATGTGAGTGAGTAGCGTCATCATCGTCTCTTCGATATGTTTTACCAGGACAAATAATTCTAATTGGCGCGCCTTTTTTAGCTTCCATAGTTCTTGCTTGCACTGGGGAAGTATGAGTTCTTAATAACTCATTATCATTGATATAGAAAGTATCTTGCATATCTCTAGCCGGATGATCTTTAGGAATGTTTAATAATTCAAAATTGTATAAATCTTTTTCCACTTCTGGACCATCAGCGACTTCAAAGCCCATGCCTAAGAATATTTCAATCATCTCATCTTGGATGACATAAAATGGATCTCTACCACCTGGTTCATAATTAACACCTGGTAAAGAGATATCAATTTGTTCTTTAGCTAGTTTTTCTTCTAATTCCTTATTTTTTAAATAAGTCATCTTTTCTTCTATTGCGGTTGTAATAGCCACGCGTACTTCCGTTAAGGCCGCACCGAATGATTTTCTTTCTTCTGGTGGTAATTGACCAATTTGGGAAGTTAAAGAAGATAGTTCGCTTTTCTTAGATAAGTATGTATTTCTAACAGCGTTTAAAGAATCAACACTATTAGCATCACCTATTTCCTTAAGAGCGGCGTTCTTTAGATTTAATAATTTTTCATTTTCCATAAAGACCCTCACTTACAAAATCGTTATTGATTATAGCACAAAAAACCATATTACATATGTTTATTTGTAATATTGTTTTACTTTAGATAAAATAGAATGCTAGCGACAAACTAAACGCAACTTAAACTTACTAGTGGCGTTAGAATTGGAAATTAACTTTCTTCACACCATCGCCATATATTGTCTTAAAGTCATTTTTCATTGAGATGATGTTATATTTTGCTTTTTCCCAGTTAGCTTGTCTTTTTGTGCCTTCCTCTAAGTTAGCGTGATCTCTTTCATTGTCGTCCGCCACTAACATAAAGGCTTGTGATTTATATTTATCATTAGCCATACAGTAATTGTGCATCGCACTATCACCACTGGAGTTACCAAAAGATAAGACTGGTACTTTACCAATTTCTTTAGCGATGGCCTTAACTTTATTTGTCTTAAGATTTTTAATGATTAATTCATCACTTCTAATTAAATTATCTTCGGTTGTGTAGGTGTAATTAACGCCGTCTTCTTCCCCTTGCTTATCACTTTTCAAAGTGACATCCATACCGATAACACGGTTAGAAGGAATGTTAAGTGAATCCACTAAAGCGCGGCAAATAAATCTATCAGAACCAGACACCACATAATATGTGAAATCGTTATCTTCTAAATATTCGAAGACTTCTAACATTGGTTTATAAAAGCTATCAGCGTAAGTCATACCTTCAAAACCATTTGGTGTTTTTTTAGCGAATTCTTTAACATAGTTATCAAATTCTTTAACGCTCATACCAGCATATGCTTTAGCGGCAGCATAAGCATGTTTTAAATCAAAACCATATTCTTCGTTATATCTTGGTAAAGGTGTGCCGTTTCTTACGAAATCTCTAATATCTTGCGCGGTTTCTTTAACGTCCGCGGGTGCTTTATCTTTATAAGATGGATCTTCTAAAACACGATATTCAAGCATGTTATATTCAAAATATGTTGGATAAAGTTCACCGATGAATGTCCCATCCATATCAAATGTCGCGATACGGTCTTCTTTAGGAATGTAATTTTTATTATTTTTATCTGTTGCTTCCTTAACAAACTGCTTTAATACAGTCAAAGAATTGCAGTTATTCCATAATTTAAAATAAGTCTTTTTTGGGGCATTATTGCATCCCACTAAAGACATCATAATTGGTAAAACCAACAAAATCACTTTTGCTTTCATAAACTAACCCTCCCTTTTAGTTGTTTATTATTTATAAAAGTTCATCAATATTCCCGCGGCTATTGCCACGTTAAGCGAATCAATATTATCGCTCATTTCAATTTTAACAAAATAAGTGGCTTTTTCACATACCTCTTTAGAGACACCATGACTTTCATTGCCAAGCACTAAGATAAAGTTATCTGGTTTTTTAGACTTATTAAGTGGCACTGATTTATCGTTTAGTGTGCTCACGATAATTGGATAATCGTAATTAGCGATATCATCATTAAAGATATCGATAGCGAATATTGCCCCTTTAGAAGCAGCGAGTACTTTTTCGTTATATATTTCTACACTACCTTCGCTTAATATTACCGCATCATAATTAAATGCCACTGCGGTTCTAATAATTGTTCCTAGATTACCTGGATCAGAAACATGATCTAAATAGATAATTTTATGGTAGTCTTTTTTATCTTTTTTAGGTTTTAAAAATTCACAAACGAAGACTACACCTTCAGGGTTTTCTGAAGTGGCGAGCTTTTTAATTATTTCTTCATTAACTTGATAGACTTCAATATCTTGTTTACCGATTTTTGGTAAGCCAACACTAGTGAATATTGTTTTCACATTACCAAAACGTAATGCCATTTCTAAGTTCTTTAGTCCTTCCATTAAGAAAAGACCTTTTTCTTGACGATATTTCTTTATTTTTAAAGAAGCAGCGTCTTTAATCTTAGTATTATTTTTAGAAGTAATCTCTAACATTAATTAAACTCCGTTTTGATAAGTTTCTTTCTTAAAATATTATAATTTGGGCAATACTTGTATAACAAGTGATAAAAATTATCACTATGGTTAAAGACAAAACAATGTGTTAATTCATGCATGATCACTGAATCTATAACATCAGGAGTATGATGGATAAGCATAAAGGCATAAGTAATTGTTTTACTTTTTCTATTATTACTACCATATCGACTCTTCATATCTCTAATCTTGACTAGATATTTAGGAGCGTTCATCTCTTCTCGATAATACTCATTTTTATAAGTGAGATATTTTAAGAATAGCTTTTTAATCTTCTTATGGAAATCGTCCATATTTTTATATGTAAATGTTTCTTCTAAGAATGTAAATTCACCTGGAAAAGATAGATAGTATTTTTCTCCAAATATATAAATATAATCTTCTCCAATAGGTGGTTTTTTCACTGTTCTTTTGATGAGTTTACTAGCGAATTTATCTAACCCACTTTTGATTGTTTTTAAAGACACTAAACGTGGGCAAGAGACAATGAAACGATCATCTTTAAAACGATAATGGATATTTCTTATACGCTTATAGATGACTTCGACTTGATAGATTTTATCATCGACTTGATATTCAAAAGTTTTATTAGCTAACATATTTATTATTTTATCTTTCAAAGACTTTGTTTAAAATACTTTTATGGAAAAGATTTTAATCTCGGCCTGCTTAGTGGGTGATAACGTCAAATATAACGGGGGTAATAACTTAACTCCTAAACTTGACGCTCTATTAGAAAAATATGAACTCATTCCTTTTTGTCCTGAAGTAGAAGGTGGTTTATCCACACCACGTTCACCCGCGGAACGTATTGGGGAAAGAGTTATTAATCAAGACGGAGAAGATGTCACTGATTGTTATTTAAAAGGGGCTGAATTAGCGTT
>CAMPCW010000031.1 GCA_946647665.1 uncultured Caryophanales bacterium | reverse complement strand
ATAAAAAACACGTATTTTTACGTACGTGTCTCGACAATTGAAGATGGCGGAGGAACAGGGATTTGAACCCTGGCACCGAGTTACCAGTCTACGAGCTTTCCAAGCCCGCCCCTTCAGCCTCTTGGGTATTCCTCCGTGTTTTGGCTGCGAATAGTATTATATCTAAACAATTCTTAACTGTAAAACTTTATTTACCATAAATATCAAAGTAAAATAGAAAAAGATGTTATGATTTCTTTTATTATAAAAAAAGAAGAAGAGGGACAAACCCTTGAAAAATTTGTGAAAAAGGCATTAAGTGAAGCACCTTTATCTTTTATCTATAAATTATTCAGAAAAAAAGATGTCAAAGTTAACGGGCACTGGCAAGACAAGAAATATCTTATTTCTAGTGGAGAGGAAGTCTCTATTTATATTACCGACTCTCAACTAGAAGAATTTAAAAGACAAGTTGAATCAAAACAAGTTGAAGATATTTCTAACTGGATCATTTATGAAGATGAAAATATTTTACTAATTAACAAACCTCGTGGTGTATTAGTGCAAAAAAATATAGAAGACTCTAACGCTTTAGATGATATGGTAATTTCTTATTTGATAAATAAAGGCGAATATAACCCTAATAAGAATCTTGGATATAAACCCGCTCCTGCGCATCGATTAGATAGAAACACCGCTGGAATTGTGGTCTTTGGCAAAAATATAGCGACCTTAAGATATTTATCAGAAGCTCTTAACGATAAAAGTGTCATTTCTAAACGTTATTTAGCTCTTGTAAAAGGTGAAATAAGTAAAGACGGAGAGATTAACGCTCCATTATTAAAAAATAGTAAAACTCAAAGAGTGACAGTATCTAAAGAAGGCAAGCAAGCCATTACTAGATATAAAGTAGTGGAAACCTTTAAAGGTTATACTTTATTAGAAGTTGAGCTTTTAACTGGTAGAACTCATCAAATTAGAGTCCATATGGCTTATATTAATCATCCAGTTGTGGGAGACTCGAAATATGGGGATTATGAACTAAACAAAGAAATTGAATCTAAGTATGGATTTAAGAATCAATTCTTAGAAGCATATCAATTAGTTTTTAATAAATTAAATAATCCGTTAAAATATTTATCAGGAAGATCTTTTAAGATTTCATTAAATGATGAATTCTTAAATTTAATAAATAGTATCAAAGGAGAATAACATGGTTACTCAAGAAAATTATAAGCGTTGGTTAGAATCACCAAAAGTGAGTGAAACTGACAAAGAAACTTTAAGAAAAATGACTCAAGCAGAAATTGATGATGCGTTTTTTAAAGATGTCGAATTTGGCACTGCTGGTATGAGAGGTATATTAGGGCCAGGAACTAATAGATTAAATGAATTTACTGTCAAAAAAGCGACAGTGGGTTTTGCTAAATATTTATTAGAAAAATATGAAAACGCTAAAAGTGCGGGTGTTGTGATTTCTCATGATAATAGACATATGTCTAGAGAATTCACTTTACTAACCGCTAAAATTCTTTCTGAATTTGGTATTAAAGCTTATATCTTTGATTCTCTTAGACCTACTCCTGAATTATCTTTCGCTGTTAGATATATGAAGGCTATTGGTGGAGTGATGATTACTGCTAGCCATAATCCTAAAGAACATAATGGCTATAAAGTTTACGATGAAACTGGTTGTCAATTAGTCCCTGATAAGATTGCTAGACTCGTAGATATTATTGGTGAACTTCCTAATGAACTTGAAGTGGAATATACCCCAGTAGCTAAGCCTGCTGAAGTGATTACTCTATCTAAAGAAGTTGATGATGAATATGTTAAACTCGTTGAATCCATTGTGTTAAACAATGATTTAAATAAAAAAGGATTTAAAATTGTTTTTACCCCTAATCATGGTACCTCTTATGTTAATGCGATGAGAGTATATAAAGACCTTGGCTATGAAGTATATCCAGTCTTATCTCAATGTGATCCTGATCCAGATTTCTCTGGTACATTATCACCAAATCCAGAAGACCCTAGAAGCTATATTGAACCAATTAAGTTAGCAAAAGAAATTGGTGCTCAGCTTGTAGTGATGACTGATCCTGATGGAGATAGATGTGGTTTAGCCTATTTATCTAGTAAGGGTGAATATAAAACCTTAACTGGTAATCAAAGTGCGGCAATGCTTATGGATTATATTTTTCATGTAAGACAAGAAAGAGGTTTATTACATAAAGACGGAGTGATGTATAACACAGTGGTTACTTCTTCTTTAGGTGAAGAGATTGCCACTCATTACGGCGTTAAAACCGAACAATTTTTAACAGGCTTCAAGTTTATTGGCAACCGCATAGATTACTATGAAAAACATGGTGGAGGTCACTTCTTTGAATTTGGCTATGAAGAAAGCTATGGCTGTTTAATTGCTCCATTTGCTAGAGATAAAGATGGTTTACAGGCTATCACAATGTATAGCGAAATGGCCTTATATTATCATCTTCAAGGAAAGACTTTAGATATGGTCTGGGAAGATCTTGGAAGACGCTTTGGCTATCATGAAGACCAAGTCTATTCAATTGCTTTTGCTGGTTCAGCAGGCGATCAACAAATGAAAGACTTAATGACCAATTTAAGAACTAATCCATTTATTGAATTAGATGGTAATAAAGTTGTTAAAGTCGATGACTATCAATTATCTTTGAGCAAGGCTAAGGATATCTGTCAGAAAATCGATTTACCAAAGAGCAATGTTATTAAACTTTATTTTGAAGATGGCACCACAATTGCGGTGCGTCCATCTGGAACAGAAGCTAAAGTTAAATTCTATATTGGTGTAAAAGCTAACTCGTTAAAAGACGCTGAAGCTAAACCAAAATTACTTTACGAAAAATTTAAATCTTTATTAGGTATTTAATATGACTAAAATTGGTATTTTAGGTTCCGGTACATGGGGTACTGCATTAGCAAATATGCTCGCTTTGCACGAGCATGAAGTTACTCTATATTCTTCTTTTAAAGAAGAAACTGAATCATTAATTAAAACTCATAGGCATCCTCATTTAGATTGTGAATTAACTGATAAAATAGAATTCACTAATGACGTTGACAAAGCTTGTTTAAATAAGGACATTATTATCTTTGCTTCTCCATCTCCATATATTCGGGCAAGCATTACAAAAGCTAAACCTTATGTAAATAAAAAACAAATCTTGGTGTGTGTCGCTAAAGGTATCGAACCTGACACTCACTATTTCATGAGTGAAATCATGGAAGATGTTCTTGGAAAAGGCTATAAAATAGTGGCGTTAAGTGGACCAACTCACGCTGAAGAAGTAGCTATTTGTCAGCCAACTTGTATTGTCTCTGCTTCTAAAAATAAAGAAGCACGTCGAATTGTACAAAAAGAATTCTCTAACGATATTCTTCGTGTTTACACCAATAAAGACATCAGGGGTGTAGAACTTTGTGGTGCGCTTAAAAATATTGTCGCTTTAGCGGCTGGTATGTCAGAAGGCTTAGGTTATGGAGATAACGCGAAAGCCGCAATTATTACTAGAGGCTTAGCGGAAATCACTAGACTAGGTAAAAAGATGCACTGTAAAACAAAAACATTTTATGGTCTTGCCGGTATTGGCGATATAGTTGTTACTGCAACTAGTACCCATTCCCGTAACCATAACGCTGGTGTTTTACTTGGAAAAGGTTATTCTTTAGAAGACACACTAAAAGAAATTGGAATGGTGGTTGAAGGAGTTAACGCTCTTATTGCTGCTAAACAATTACAAATAAAATATAAGGTAGAATTACAAATTATT
>CAMPCW010000030.1 GCA_946647665.1 uncultured Caryophanales bacterium | reverse complement strand
TCACTACCGACTATTTTTGTAACCACGTCCCTTTTAATATTTGGAAACATATATAGCGTTGAAATTTCTAAATCACCGTAGATAGATAACGCTAAAGAACGCGGAATTGGGGTTGCTGACATCATAAGTAAATCAGCGTGTTCACCCTTATCCATCAGAGCTTTTCTTTGGTTAACACCAAAGCGATGTTGCTCATCAATAATTACTAATCCTAAAGAGTTATATTTAACAGCTTTAGCAAATAAAGCATGGGTGCCAATTATAATATCAACTAAGCCATCACTTATATCTTCATAAATTCTTCTTTTTTCACTCAATGGAGTAGAACCCACCAATAAAGCTATTTTAAGCTTGCTATCTTTGAATAGTTTCTTTGCGTTTTCATAGTGTTGTCTAGCTAAAGCGTCAGTTGGGGCCATTAAAGCTCCTTGATCACCTCTTTTATAATTGGCAAATAAAGCAATAAATGAAACTAGAGTTTTACCAGTTCCAACATCTCCTTGAAGTAAACGATACATTAAAGAAGATTGATTCATATCTTCAATGATTTCTTTAGAGGCCACTACTTGGTCTTCAGTTAATTTATATGGAAGAGAAGATATAAATTCTTCGCAACTAGATAAGTCAATAGGCTCTTTTCTAATCTTTTGAAGAGATTTGTTTTCTTCTTTAATTAATTGATTTTTTAAAGAAAATTCTAAAGCTTCTTCATATTTTAGATATCGATATGCTTGATGAATATCTTCATAATTATGAGGTTGATGAGCTTTTCTTAAAGCATATTCCTTATTACATAAACGGTATTTCTCTCTTAAAGAGTAAGGAACTAAACAAGGTACATGTCCTTTAGTAGCCTCTAAAGAGCGATTTACTAAATTAATATAGTCTTTATTAGCTAAATCCTTAGGAAGAATATAAACAGGCTTTAAAACCTTATTATCTTCAATTTTTCCCTTGACAAAGTTAATAAGATTAAGTGAGTTGCGAGACTTATCATAACTACCAGTAATCGTATAGTATTCATTTATTGACACTGACTTAGTTAAATAAGGGCGATTATATGCTGTAACTTTAAAATATGTATTCGCATCAGTTAAAATATCAAAGGTCACGATTGTGGTTTTTCTTGCTAATACTTTTTTAGGAGTAGTCACCACTTTTGCATAGATCGTAATTATTTCTTTATCTACTAGATGTCTTTCATGAGTTAAAGAGAAATCATCATAGCGTTTCGGTAAATGATATAAAACATCATAGCTAGAAAAAATGCCCATCTTACCAAGAAGATAGTTCATTCTTTTAGAGGATGTTAATTTTTCGCTCATATAAATAAAATAGCAATCAAATGATTGCTATTCAACACTTATTAAGAATGAGTAAACATTTTGTTTACCATCTTTAACATCTATATTAAGATCCGGATATTTTTCTTCAATAACTTTTTTAGAAGCAACAAAGTCTTCACGCTTAACATCTTCTCCTAAGAAGATAGTTAAAATGGCACTTTCATCATCGACCATCTTATCAACAAGTTCCACTAAAGCGGTAAACTTATCTTTTGCGCCGACAACGATTTCTTTTTCATAAATTCCAATAAAGTCATCTTTTTGAATTCTAATGCCGTTGAGTTCACAATCTCTAATTGAGAAAGTCACTTCACCAGACTTTACATTCTTTAAAGAATATCTCATGTTACGCATGTTCTCTTCTGGTTCGGTTTCTTGATCTAAAGACATTAAAGCCACAATTCCTTGAGGAATGGTTTTGCTTGGAATCACGAAGACATTTTTGCCTTCTTCACTTGCAATATCTGCAGCTTGAGAGGCCGCCATCACGATATTAGAGTTATTAGGTAAGATAAAGATATTATCAGCGTTAATTTTTTTAATTGCCGATAAGAAATCTTCGCTAGATGGGTTCATAGTTTGACCACCACTAACAATATAAGTAGCACCTAATTCCTTAAAATAAGCAGAAATTCCTTCTCCAGAGCTAACGGCAATGACTGCGTTAGTAATCTTTTCTTTTGGTAGTTCTTGCTCTTCTTCTTTTTTGACCTCAGGTTCTTTTTCAGAAACTAAATCAACGTGAGGTTGGACATCTGCTCCACCTGCTAAAGCATGATGTTGCTCGGTCATATTTTCAATCTTTAGTTTTAAAAATTCACCATACTGTTGAGCGTAATTAAGGATTTCTCCTGGAGTTAAAGTATGAACGTGAACTTTAACAATATCATCATCTTTAACAACCACTAATGAATTACCATGTGCATTTAACCAATTAGTGAATCTAGATTGATTAAAAATCTTTTTAACTGAATCTGGACCTAAAGACATAATGAATTCTGTACAATAACCAAATTCCTCTTCTTCCATTGCTGTTGCAGCAGCAGAAGCAATAGCGCCAGCGGAAACATTATTATCATTTCTAGTGACTTCTTGACCAATACTAGCAAGATACATACCTTCGATGATTCTTACTAAACCAGTACCGCCACTATCAACAACGCCAACTTCTTTTAAAATTGGTAAAAGCTCAGGGGTTCTATTTAATGAAGCATTGGCTTCTTTTAATAAAATTTCAAGAGTCTTTTCAATCGACATTCCCTCTTTAACTTTTTTATTTAAAGCAGCGCTAGATTCTCTAATAACTGTAAGAATTGTACCTTCAACAGGTCTCATAACTGCCTTATATGCTGTATCACTACCTGTTTTAAATGCTTGTGCTAATAATAATGAGTCAACTTCTTCAACACCTTCTAAAACACTAGAAAAGCCTCTAAAGATTTGGGAAGTAATAACGCCAGAATTACCTCTAGCGCCCATTAATAAGCCACGAGCAAAAGTCTTAGCGATAAGATAAAGATTATTTTCTTGAATGCCATTAATCTCATTAGCACCACTAGTCATGGTGAGATTCATATTGATACCAGTATCACCATCAGGAACTGGGAACACATTTAAAGCATCCACTTCTGGATAATGATTGAATAAATTATTACTGGCGCTTATCAAGAATTTCTTTAATGTAAGACCATCTATTATTTTCATAAATTAAATGCTTATTCTTAGGTTTATATAAACCTACGAGTATTCTACATAGGTAAAATAATTATGTCAAGCCGTCCCTTATTTATGGAGGTTAGCCTGTTCAGTAAAGTAATGAATCACATTCATAATTTCCGAGGTGTTATCTCCATAGGAAATAATGACGTGATTACCGTAATTTTTATTGATTAATGGATATAAATCTTCATCATCAAGTTTAACTAAAATTTGAGTGCGGCAATAGTTAGGTAATTTTAAATTTTCTTTAATCTCACCATTAATTAATAAATATGATTTTAAGTCTCGTGATAATTTAAAAATGGTAATACTACCTTTAGATAATTCACCTCTAATGCCAATTCCTAATCCACTTTCAAAGTGAGTCATAAATTCAAGTTTATTTGCCATGCTTAAAGGTAAAGTACAATGTGCAAATAACACTTCATTATCAGGATTATCTTTATCACCAAATGTGATTCTACTAGGGTTGGCTTGGAAAGAGACTTTGTCAGTGCACGCTTTAATGATTAGCATAGAAATCATGCTAGGAACATCACCTTCGCAAGTTGCGATAATTCCTTCATCATTAAGCATCGCTAAAGCAAGGCAGGCAGTGTTTTTATATTCTTCAATGAGATCAAAACATCGAAGGGTTAAACCTTTAAGTTTATAGCGTTCAATAATGCGCTTAAGACCGCTATAAATTTGTAAAGCTCCCGTCAAAACCTCGTTGTTTTCGGCTAATTTCTCATATTTTGCACGATTTGGAATGTTTTCTAACTCTCCCTTATCAATATCAGATTTAAGCTCTTTAGAGGTGATATCAATTAGGTTAACATTATAAATTCTTTTGGCTTCTTCATAGTCGATAATAGAGGCAATTAACCAGTCACTTGGTTTGCCAATTACGCCTAAGTTTGCTCCAGAAATAAATCTTTTTGCAATCTCAATCTTTGAGATTTCCACAATCGCACTAGCGATTTCTCTTTCTTTACCAAAGAGTAATATACAATCTTCTTTATTGTTGGATAAAAAGGATTTAATTTCTAAACATGCAGGTAAAGAATTATTTAAACAATCACTTATTAAAATAATTGGGCGAGGCAATTCTTTTTCAATTTTAATGAAATGTTGTTCTGCTCCTCCAGTTTCAATAAATAAAACGTTAAATAAAGCAGAATCATCACCTTCTACTAATTCATAGTCTTTATCGAAAAGTTCATTATTGAGTTCGTCAATAAAAGCATCTCCGTCTTTTTTAAAAGATGCATTTGGATCTAACGAATTTGCTAAACGAATGACATTAATTTTCATAAATATACCTCGCTAATAATTATAAATTATTATAGTTTATATGGAAATAAAAAAGCCCGGCAGCTCGCTATTTTTGCACTTACGTACTATCTTCACCACTACAGTGCTTAACTTCTGTGTTCGGTATGGGAACAGGTGTGTCCACTGCGCTATCGCCACCAGACTTTTTTTAGAGAACCTTGTTCTCTGAAAACTAGATATTATCACATTGATCTCACTAATTAAAGCATTAACATAAATTTTACTTATGGACTTGTTAAAATCTTAGAAATTAAGTCCTCGTTCTATTAGTATTAGTCAGCTGAATGCCTCGCGACACTTACACTTCTAACCTATCAACCTCCTAACTTTGGAGGGAACTTACTTCTTGCGAATGGGAAGTCTCATCTTATGGTTGGCTTCACGCTTAGATGCTTTCAGCGTTTATCCGTTCCATGGGTAGCTACCCGGCCATGCCACTGGCGTGACAACCGATATACCATTGCCATGTTCAACCCGGTCCTCTCGTACTAAGGTCAAATCCATTCAAACTTCCTGCGCCCACGACAGATAGGGACCAAACTGTCTCACGACGTTTTG
>CAMPCW010000029.1 GCA_946647665.1 uncultured Caryophanales bacterium | reverse complement strand
ATAGTCCCAGTTTGGAAACACACTAAAGATTCTCCATGACTTTGCATCCAAGAAATAAAGGAATTGATATCAAATTCACTAACGTTAATTTTGGAATTTAAAAGTTGAAGCAAGAATTCAGTGCAATAGCCATATTCAAGTTCACTATTCTCATTAAATGAAGAATAGTCAATTTTATCCATTGGGCTAGATTCTTCAACTTCAGTGTCATCAGTATCTTCTAATTCTTTGCCGGTAAAAAAGGATAAATATCCTTCAAAGATTGTTAATAATCCTTTTCCTCCAGAATCCACCACTCCATTTTCTTTTAAAACAGGAAGTAAATTTGGGGTGTTATCTAGAGATTTTCTCATCTCTAACACGACTTTAGTAAAGAAATCGAGATAATTTTCTTTGCCGGTAATACAGTATTTAGCCGCTTCGATTGATTCTCTAGCGACTGTTAAGATTGTCCCTTCAGCAACATCTGCGCAAGCGTGATAAGCATTTTTATACGCACCAACCATTGCAAAAGCGAAATCTTGAACAGAGATTTCTACTACATTAGCAATAGCATCGGCAAAGCCTCTAAAATATTGACTTAATAAAACTCCAGAGTTTCCTCTTGCTCCAAATAACATCCCTCGAGCAAATTCATCGGCAATCTTACCAACCGCATCATCATCATCACTAATGGTCTTAAGTCCATTAGAGTAAGTGAGCTTCATATTAGTGCCAGTATCTCCATCAGGAACAGGAAAAACATTCAAATCATTAATAATTTGAAGATGTGCCATTAAGTTTTTATAGCCAAGTTTTAATAGTTCAACAAATGTTGAGCCATTAATTACTGATTGTGTATTCATAAATAATATCGTTAATAGTCTTCTTTCAACCTTGTCTATTATAATTGATTATAATTATTATTCAAGTTATATCACTTCACCAACTTTGTTGGTGATGGATGTATTGATGCAAAAACAAGATTCTATCATGAAAATTTAAATATATAATATTACTCAGGTAAAAATATGAAATATATAGTGATTGATACTTTAGGAAGCGACCAAGGGCCTAAAGCGATATTAGATGGAGTCAAAGAAGTCTTAGAAAATAACTCTGACATTGGTTTTATCATTGTTGGTGATCCTAAATTAATTGAAGAATATAACTTTCCAAAAGATAGAATTAAAGTTATTGAAACTTATGAGACTGTCACTAACTACGATAATCCAGTCGAGGCTTTTTATAAAAAAGATAAAGTTTCCATCTTTTTGGCCCTAAAAGAGGCTAGTGAAAATGATAACACTATTGGAGTAATTTCTAGTGGGGCTACTGGAGCTTTAATGGTTGGCTCTATTAAATATCTATTAGATAAAAATAGAACTAGACCCGCTTTAGCGGCGGTCTTACCAACAATTGATGAAGGTAAATGCACTTGTGTTGTGGATACTGGCGCCTCTATTGATGTCGGACCACATCAACTTGTAGAATTCGCTCACTTAGGAAGCGAATTTATGAAAAAACTCTATAAAATAGAGTCTCCTCGAGTTGGATTGTTATCAATCGGTTCTGAATCCACTAAAGGTAATAAATTAGTCAAAGAAACTTATCCACTATTAGAAGCAGAGGAAAATATTAACTTTGTTGGTAATATCGAAGGTAGTAAAGCTCTTGATCATTTATGTGATGTATTAGTGTGTGATGGCTTTAGTGGCAATCAAGTATTAAAAGTTACTCAAGGAGTAGCGTCCAACTTAATTAGAGAAATCATTAAATTTGGCAAAAAATCAGGTAAAGAAAATGAAGCCAAAATGATTGCAGGTCACTTAATTAGCCTTTACGACTTTGAATCAAGTGGAGCGGCAATCATGCTTGGAGTTAAAAAGACTGTTTTAAAATGTCGAGGCTCAAGCGGTGCAAAGGCTATTGTCTCAGCCTGTCAAATCTTAATTAATCTAAATAGCAATAAGACTTATTTTGAAGAGGTGTTTGATAAGTAAAAAAATACTTGCCAATTGGCAAGTTTTTTATTCCTCAATTTCTCCAGCTTTTTTAAAGGCGAATTTCGCACAAGCTGGGCCAATTAATTCATAAACTAAAGTTGAAGTTAAGACAATCGCCATAATTAGAGCACCCGTGCCGTCAGTAAATAAATTACTAGCGGTAGTAGCTAAACCAATTGCGACACCTGCTTGAGGGACTAAAGCAAAGCCTAAATATTTTTGTACGCTTTCTTCGGCATGAGATACTTTTGCTCCGATTCTAGCTCCGCTATATTTGCCAGCCACTCTAGAGACGATATAAACAGCAGCAACAATCACCACTAATAAACCAGTGCCATTAAAGAAGATGGTTAAGTCTAAAGAGGCTCCAGATATCACAAAGAAGAGCAAATAAATTGGAGGGGTAAATCTATCTAAGACATCTAAAGTTGGACCACTATCCTTAAATAAGTTCGTATATAAAGCGCCCGCCATCATACACATTAATAAGCTTGATAATTCAAATCCGCCCATATAGTCTGCCCTAAATAGGAAATAAAGCCCACAGCAAGAGAAGATCGCAAAGATTGCTAAAATCACTCTGTTATTGCGGCTCTTGAACACTTTATTAAGTAAAGAAATGACAATTCCAAATACCGCTCCAATTCCTAAGGAAATAAAGATTTCAATAATTGGTTTAAAAATCATTTTATAGACATCAAAAGAGCCACCAATACTTAAAGCAGAAGCAATTTGGAATAATATCGCAAATAAGATTAAAGCAACAGCGTCATCTAATGCCACAACCGGAAGTAACGTATTCACTAAAGGCCCTTTAGCGTTATATTGCTTAATGACCATTAAAGTTGCCGCTGGAGCGGTCGCACTAGCAATGGCACCAAGCACTAACACTAGCTGCCAACTAATCTTATCAGGAGCGATAAAGTGGGCAATCATTAAAGCAAGAATAACAAATACAGAAGCTAATAAAGCTTCTAAGATAGTAATTACTAGTACTTTTTTTCCTACTGCTTTTATAGCCTTAGTTTTAAAAGAAGTACCAATAGAAAAAGCAATAAAACCTAACGCAATTGTGGATACCCATTTAATTTGGTCAACAAAGTTATAAATGACTGAGGTCTTAATTCCGTCATAGGTAAAATGATTAAAGAATAAACCAAAGACAAATGGACCCATAATAATACCGGTAATGATGTAACCCGTAACATTTGGGAGCTTAAAAATCTTCATTAATCTCGTAGAGAGTAACGCCGCAATTAAAAGAATACCTATATATAGGAAAATGTGAAAATCCATAATTAATTAGATTGATCCTTCGTAATTATCAACACTTTGGGAATACATAAATCCCTTAATGTCTTTGAAACTATTTGTGCATTCTTTAATGACTTTAATAATTGTTGCTAATTGACTCTCTTCAACAATAAATAAGCATAAAGAGGAAGTTGTTACTTCTTGTTCTAAATTTCTTAAACCAAAGAAATGATGATCTTCAGGAGATTCATCTAAAGCATGTCTAAGAGATTCAGTAGACACCACAGTGGCGTTAAATCCTTCTTTTTTAAGCTCTTCTAAAGTCTCAACAGCCTTAGGAGAATTTTCAAGTACTAAATATAAAACTTTTTTCATAGTTATTCTTCTTTCGTTATCTATTTAATAACTCTTTTAGTTTAGATACAAGATATAAATATCTTTTATAGATTAATCAAACAAATGAGAAATCATTTTTAAATATTTCTCATGCTTCCTTTTCTTAAACGCTCTAAAGGTTAACCCTTCTCTAGTAGCAATATGATTATCCATTCTATTAACTAGCTTAGCTTCTTTAGTTTTTGGATATAACTTCGGAGTTAAAGGCCACATATGTGTTTTAATGATTTCTTGTACTTCAATAGGAATATTAAAATCTCTGACTGCGTTCGCGCACGCTACTAAAGGATGCCTTCTTCCATGCTTTTTCTTTAGTTCGTGATGTTCTCTCCAATCGTAAAGATAATAGTCATGGAGAATTGACGCCACTAAGACATTTTTTAAGTCTTCAAAAGTATATCGATTATATCTAGCAGCCTTTTTCACACAAAGTTTAGCCACTCTAAAAGAATGAATATAACAACTTGATCCACGATGCATTTGAATCTCTTGCATACGCATGACTTTTTCATCGTGTAAGAAGCGTTGATATATCTCTTCTAATTCCTTTTTTTCTTCGTCGGTTAATTTTCGCATGTTCTAATTATGAGCATAAAAGAAAAAATATTCTATTTATTTCTAATATTTTTTAGAGCATTATAATGATTGAGAAGGTGTAATTATGGCAAGTAACAAAGAGAATTTTAAAGATACAGGCAAAGGTTTCGGCCATGCATTTAAGAATTTTGGTAAAGCAATGGGTACCACAATGAAGGTCGCCTTCACAGATGAATCGAACTCCAATGGAGAAGGAAAAAAGACTAAAACTGGAGAAGCTTGGACTGAAGTTGGACATGGCTTTAGAGATTTAGGAAAACAAATTGGAAAAACTGCAAAAGAATTAGTCGACAGTGTTGATGAAAAACAGAAAAAAAGCGAAGTCAATAAAGAAGACGCAATCGACGTAGAATTTGAAGAAAAGAAATAATGTTATTATTTCTATATTTAATGAAATAATTCAAGATTTGTAGTACAATTATTAATTGAGGCAAATAATATGATTACATTTGATCAAAAATTAATAGAATATTGTAACCAATGGCAACCTGGAGGCTGGCCAGTCGGCAATTTATTATTAAGTTTAGCCGCTTTAGTTCTTTGTGTTATTCTTGTTGGTATTGTTGGTATTGAAAGAGAAAAAAAAGGAAGAAGCGCTGGACTTAGAACCCATTTACTAGTCGGTATTGGTTCTACTATTGTGATGATTATCTCTATATATGGCTTCCCTGCTGGACAGGCTAGAGATATCGCTAGATTAGCTGCTCAAGTGATTACTGGCGTTGGTTTCCTTGGCGCTGGAGCTATTATGCACCGTAGTGGCGGAATTAAAGGATTAACTACTGCTGGTACTATCTGGGTATCAATGGCCATCGGTATTGCTTGTGGTTCATTCAATTTCATTCTTGCAACTGCAGGTACATTACTTATCTTCTTAGTGTTAACACTATTTAGAAAAGTTGAAGTAAAAATCTCTAAAAATAATCCAACCATGGTTGTGGTTGTTCCTGCCGGAGAAGCAGTACTTGGCAAACTTCATAGTTTATGTCATGAATTTGACGCTTCCTTACATTCAATGAGTTCAAGCGTTAGTGAAATTGACGGCAAAAATTGTGTTGAAATCATCTTTCAAATATTATTTGAATCAGGTGGAGAAAGAAGCGAAGAATTCCTTGCTAGAGTGGAACAAGAAGTTAAACCTATCAGTGTCCACTACTTAAATAGAAAATAA
>CAMPCW010000028.1 GCA_946647665.1 uncultured Caryophanales bacterium | reverse complement strand
AGAAACCTAGTGATTTCAGTATCAATGGGCTATCCCCGAGAGTCCCTCGGTTAAGAATATTTTATATCAAGATATACAACTTGTTTATAGTTATTTAATTAGAAGGATTAAGAATCATTCTCATTCCTTCTTTTTTAATGTTAACCGCGGCATTATGGTCTCTGTTATGTTTCACTCCACAATTTGGGCAAATCCAGGATTTAGTTTTAAGTAGTAGATCAGTTTTTCGATATCCACATTCAGAACATAATTGACTAGATGGGAAATATTTATCAACTTTTACTAATTTCTTATTTAGCCATTCTAACTTATATTTAAGCTGATTTAAGAATGTGCCAAAGGCTAAATCACTAACAAATATACCTAGCTTTAATTCTTCCTTTCTTTTAGACATCTCTTTTAAATCAAGATCTTCCACAAAAACATAGTCATATTTATTAGCAAGATATCGACTAGTTTTATGTAGATAGTCCTTTCTTTGATTAGCAATTCTTTCATGTAGATTAGTAATTCTAAGAAGCTGACTATTATAGTTATTACTACCCTTTACCATATGAGACAGTTTTCTTTGCTCACTAGCTAGTTTAGCTAAAGATGACTCATAATATTTAGGCATATTAGACTTAGTTTTATAGTCACTAACAAATAGATTTGCTAAAGAAAAATCTAATCCGATGGAATTAGCTAAATCTAGATTGTCTTTGCTATATTCCTGATATTCCTGATATTCTTCTTCACCAAGAAGAGAAACATAATAATATTTCCCAATTCGAGAGACCGCTACTGTTGAGTAGCTAAATGATTCTGGTAAGTGACGATGATAAACAAATTTTACTCTCCCGATTTTAGGAATTTGGATCTCATTACCGATAATGCGGATAGAGTTATTGATATTCATCGTAATATAACCATAATCATTCTTTTTCTTTTTAAATACTGGGAAGTCACTATTATGTCTAAAGAAGTTTCTATAAGCTTCATATAAATGGATAACACTTTGCTGTAAAGCGATAGAATCAACTTCTTTTAAATAGGGATATTTATCTTTATATTCAGGAAGCAATTTTATAAGGTCATATTTATTAATTTTGTAGTTACGATCTTTTTCATATTCCTTTTTAGTAATAGAAAGGAACTCATTATAGACCCACCTAGAGCAACCTAAAGTTTTCTCAATCAAATCTTTTTGAGAAGTAGTAGGATATAGACGAAAACGATAGGTTCTTTTTATAGGCTTCATATACATTAAATATCGAAGTTAGATATCAATTAATTGATATCTTTCTTACATATTTATTATATCAAAATCTTTCTTATATTAATAGCAATATCTATAGTTTTTTTAACATTATTTTTTGCCAAATCATCGCCCACCTATAGAGGTATCCATCAACTAGATGCTGCGTGGGTCTTCTTTGACGCTACAATAAAGAAACAAAAAATAGTATTATAAACATATGTACCCAAATTTATTTGGAATTGATGGTTTTTCTATGGTGATGATGATCTTTCTAGGGGTCATCGCTGCTAGTGTGATTTTCTTTATCTATTTAGCCAAAAACGGAGTGGATAAGAAATCTTTTTTAGATTTATCAATTGTGATAATTACTACTGTTATTGTCGGAATTATCTTCGCTATTTTAGTGGAGAATGTTTATGAGGCTATTAAAGCTTCTATTAATGGAATTTCTCCTCACTGGACTTGGGCGATGACTTTCTATGGAGGGTTAGTATTTGGTATACCTGCCTTTATATTAATGTACCGCTTCTATTACTTAAGAAATAATCCTCCAATATTTAAAAAAATTTTAGTGATCGCTCCTGGCTGTGTTGCGATTGGTCACGGCTTTGGTAGAATTGGTTGTTTTTTAAGTGGATGTTGTTACGGCATTACCACTCACACTCATCTAGATATTGATTTTCCAGGTATTGGAGAGCACCTACCAACTCAGCTCATTGAGATGACATTTTTATTCATTTTAGGGGCGCTCCTACTTGTTTTCGCCTTTAAACACTATACAAATTACACAGCGGTTATATATTTATTCGCCTATTCCATATTCCGTTTCGTTATTGAATTTTTTAGAGGAGACGAAAGAGGACAATTAGTTGGATTATCGCCTTCTCAATATTGGTGTATCGTTCTATTTTTAGGGGCGGGTTTGTTAATATATTTATATAAGAAGAAAGTGTTTGTAAAAAATGAAATTTAGATTTTCTGATTTATTAATCTTTGCCTTACTTTTTATCTTTGTTGCGGCTTTTCCAGTCGACTTATTTAGAATTGATGCGACTTATAAATTATTAATTCAAATCTCTTTGAGATTACTTATTTTTTTCTATTACATCTATGTCTGTTTTGTTAATAGAGTGAATATTTTTAAATTTCAAAATCTTAAAAGAGCGTTACTATTTGTCCCATTTTTATTAGCCTGTTTCTCTAACTTGATTGCTTTTGGTTTAGATGGGGCTCAAACAACTGGGATAACTATGACTAGTGGTTATTTATCTTTATTTATCATCTATCACTTCTTAGGAGCGGTAGTAGAAGAGTTCCTATTTAGACTTTTTATTCAAAGCGCATTAGTGAGAGTAGGTTCAATAAAAAGAATCCTTTATGGTGCAGCAATCTTTGCTTTGTTCCATTTATTAAACATGGTCAACATCTCCACTGTGGATGGGCTAGTTACTGTTTTAATTCAAGTCGCGTATAGTTTTGGTTTAGGAATCCTTTTAGGATTTATTTATGAATATACTTATTCTTTACCAATTTGTATTTTTGCTCATTTTGCCTTTAATTTCTTTAACACAGTTTTATATCAATATATGGGCTGTGTAACTTCAAATTTTGCTTTCTATTTAACCGCGGTTGTTATTGCTTTAGTTTTAGCGATTTATACTTTCTTAATTTATTGGTTTGTTTTAAGAAGAAACGATCGTTATTTTAGAGAATAATAAACTTTTATAACCATCTATTTTATGTAAACATAATAGTAGGAGGTTATTTATGATAGATATCAACATTGATTCTGCTGCTGAGAATTTTGATGATATTTTTGATAGCTGTGTAAAAAGCGACTCTATTTATAGAATTAAAACTCATAAAGGGAACGTCATAATGCTAAGTGAAAAGCGTTATAAAAAAATGCTTAAGGCTATTGAAGATGCATCAATCTTAAAGTCATTAAAAGAAATCAATCAAACTCCTACTGATGAATTTAAGAATAATCCGCCTTGGAACTAGATTCAAAAAGCAGAAAACAAAAATGGCCAAATAGGCTGTTTTTGTTTGTCTTTATTGATAAAAGGCTAATTATAAATATATAATTATCTCATGGCGGAATGCATTATCTTAGCCGGTGGCAAGTCCACAAGAATGGGCACTAATAAGATGCTTTTAAATTATAAAGGGCATCCATTACTTTGGTATACCATCCAAAGTGTGAGGCCATTTGTTAATAGAATCATCGTGGTCACCGGTAAATACGATCAAGAAATTAGAGAAACTTTAAAAAAAGAGAAAGTTGAATTTGTTTATAACAAAGATTATGAACTAGGAATGTTTTCTAGTGTATTAACCGGGGTAAAAGAGACTAAAGACGATTTTATGGTTATCCCAGGAGATTGTCCTTTTATTAAAAAAGAAACATTTGAAAAAATCTTATCGGGAACAGGTGATATTCGATATCCAAAATGTGGAGATTTAGAAGGCCATCCCCTTTATATATCTAAAAAATATAAAGATGAATTACTTCATTTTGGATTAGATAATAATCTAAAAATGTTTCGTGACAGCAAAAAATGTGAAATAATAGTTGTTGAAGACAAAAACATAAGTGTGAATCTAAATAATATTTTAGATTTTTCTAGTTTGAATATTTTATGAAGGAGATAGTATGAAAGTTAATGAATACTACCGAGCCTCTTCTTTAGAAGATGCTTATCAAAAACTTCAAGTTTCACCAAAAAACGCGATTGTCGCTGGTGGACTTTGGATGAAGAAAATGGGTCAAAGTTACGACTCATTAATTGATTTATCAAAACTAGGTTTAGATAAGATTAGTGAAACCAAAGATGAAGTAGTTGTTGGGTCAATGGTTGCTCAACGTGATTTTGAAGATTCCAAAATCGTTTCTTTTTTATTCGCGGGTGCACCTGCATTCGCAGTGAGAGAAGTGATGGGAGTGAATTTTAGAAACCTCGCTACTATTGGAGGATCAATCATGGGAAGATATCCTTTCTCAGATGTGATTACTGGATTACTTCCTTATGATGTCACTCTTGAATTCTATCCTGCTCAAAAGATGTCTTTAGAAGAGTATTTAAACTATAAAGGTAAATTGAACGCAATCTTAGTGGCGGTTCATATTAAAAAGGGTGAAGGTAAAGGCTTTTTCAAGAAAGTAAAAACTACTGCCTTAGATTTCCCAATTGTGAATATTGCAGTCGCTAAAGTTAATAATGAATATCGTGTTGTCGTTGGCGCTAGACCAATGGTCGCCGCTAGAAGCTATAAAGCGATGGAATATTTAAATAATGGAGGTAAAGATTTTGCTAAAGCTGCTGAACTAGCAGTCGAAGAGCTTTCCTTCATGGATAATAAAGATGCCTCAAAAGAGTACCGTGTTGACTTAGCCAAAGTCTACGTGAGAAGAGGACTTGAGGAGGTCAGCAAATAATGTTAGTGAAATTTTATTTAAATGACACGCTAGTGTCATATGATGTGAGACCTGATGAATATCTCGCTGAGACCTTAAGAAGTCATGGAATTAAATCTGTTAAAGTTGGTTGCAATGAATCTACTTGTGGTAGCTGTACACTTCTTTTAGAAGGAAAGCCAGTGATGTCTTGCAGTGTTCTTACTGCCTCTATTGAGAATAAACATGTGACTACTGTTGAAGGTATACAAGAAGAAGCTGCAAAAATCGCTCATCATTTTGCAGAAGAAGGAGCAGATCAATGTGGTTTCTGTAATGTTGGATATGCCTTAGTGGTTTATTCCTTAAAGAAGACTATTAAAAATCCAACTGATGAACAAATTTTAGATTATATCGTTGGCAATTTATGCCGCTGCAGTGGGCTTCAAAGTCAGCTTAATGCGATTAAAGCCTACCTTAAGGAGGAATAATTATGGCTATCGATAAGAAAAATATGAAAGTTGTTAATAACAAAACCCATTCTATTGACGGCACTGCCTTAATGCAAGGTAAAGGTAAATATACTGATGATCTTGCTGAACAAGGTTCTTTAGTCATTAAGATTTTAAGATCTCCACATGCTTTTGCTCATATTAAATCTATTGACGTGAGCGAAGCTAAGAAACTTAATGGAGTAGCGTTAGTCCTTACTTATAAAGATGTCCCACATGTCTCCTTTTCTAGAGCGGGACAAGGTTATCCAGAACCATCTCCACATGATAAGTTCATTTTAGATGAATATGTTAGATATGTTGGTGATGAAGTCGCTATGGTCGCGGCCATTGATGAAAGAGTCGCGGAAGACGCTCTTAAATTAATCAAAGTGGAATATGAAGTTTTAGAACCTGTTTTAGATTTTGAAACAGCATATGAAAATAAATCAGTCATCCATCCAGAAGACGGCATTAAAGAGATGTTTCCAATTGGATTTGATCCTAAAAAGAATGTCGCTGCAAGTTATGAGATGCATGTTGGTGATGTTGAAAAAGAACTTGCTAAATCTGATGTTGTAGTAGATGAAACGTTTTATACTCAAGCCCAAGCTCATGCGATGTTAGAGACTCACTCTAGTAACGCTAGACTTGATATACATAACCGCTTAGTTATTTATTCTTCAACTCAAACTCCATTCCATATGCGAAGAATTATGGCCACTACTTTAGGCTTACCAGTTTCTAAGATTAGATTTATTAAGCCTCGTGTTGGTGGTGGATTTGGTGGAAAACAAGCATTCCACGGAGAAATGTTCTGTGCTTTAACTACGTTAAAAACAGGTAGACCATCTAAATTAGTTTATACCAGAGAAGAAGTCTTTGGTGCTTCTTATACACGCCATCCAATGCGCATACAAATGAGAATTGGAGCGATGAAAGATGGTCGAATTAATGCGATTGATTGTCGTTCTTTAAGTGACACTGGTGCTTATGGAGAGCACGCTTTAACCGTCTTTATGATTGTCGGTAGTAAAGTTCTTCCTTTATATAATAAAGTTGATGCGGTGAGATTTGGTGGACGTGTTGTCTATACTAACCATGTTCCTGCTGGGGCATATCGAGGATATGGCGCAATCCAAGGTAACTATGCTTTAGAATCCACAATTGATATCTTAGCGGAAAAGCTTGGCATGGATCCAAAAGAAATCCGTGAAAAGAACTCCATGAAAGAAAAAGAAACTTCCCCAATCTTTGAGATTATGGGTGAAGGTACTA
>CAMPCW010000027.1 GCA_946647665.1 uncultured Caryophanales bacterium | reverse complement strand
CACGACCGATCGGTTAACAGCCGATAGCTCTACCGACTGAGCTAGGTAGGCAACTTGCAACTACGCTTTTATAAGCGCGTCTAAAATATTAACATGTGAATATTGCAATGACAAGAAAATTATAATTTTTTTGATTCAATTAAATTAACGACGTCGCGAATTGTCTTTAATTCAACAATTTCATCAGTGGCAAATTCAACATTTAAAGCTTCTTCAATCTTTAACATTGTTTCCACTAAATCCAAAGAATCTAAACCTAATTCGTCTAGTTTGTCATCATAATTAATTGAGCCAATATTAATACGGTCTTTAATTGCTTCTTTTACGATTTCGAGTGCTTCCATATCAAAACTATTTTACAAGTGTAACTGCTTATTTTCAATATCAAAAAAACGGCCTTATTCAAGCCGTTATTTTTTAGAAAGTTAGCATTGCAGGTCTTGAGGTAATTGCCTTAGCCATTTCGGTTGAAACTGAGCCCGCCATATTTGTAAAAGCAGTAGCTAAAGCACCAGCAACGGCGCCAAAGACAATAATCACTAAGATTATGCCTAATAGTTGTCCTTTAATCTCTGACATAAATACCCTCCTTTCTAACCATAGAATCCCACGACTGTCATACGTGAAATAACGATGGTCATTTCTTGTTTATCAATAATCATTGGTCGATATTTCGTAGATATCGAATAAATGATTTCTTCCCCGAATGTTGGTGTTAGATTTAGCGGACAATCGAAATCTACATAGTAGTAGGATTCAACATAGTTAATGAATTCCTCATCAATCACACCTGAGCGTGATATTAAATATGAAATATTATTAGCTTTTGAATCTAATGAACTATAAACACTTTGGATAGAGATGAGATCTGCACCAAAGAGGAAGAACATTGAAATAAAAATCATGGATAAAATAAGACCGACTTTATAAGACATTCATTAAATCCCCCAATACGGAAATGATGGATATAGTGAGCACTACTGTTATTGCCCCTGCTCCTATTAAAGGGAATGTTGACATATTGCTTAAAGACTTCTCCTTTTGTTCTTTCATCTCTTTATGCCTATTTCTGGCAATTTCATCAAAGATGACGTCAAACTGGGCTAGTTGCTCGCTGCTTTCACCTTGATCCACCATTTGATAAATCGAAAGTAATAAGCTATGACTTGATAGTTGTTCAAAGTTATTAGCGAAGTTGACAAATGGTTGGACTGATTTATCGCTATCTATTTCTTTTAATAAAGTTTCAATCTTATCTTTCATCCAGGAAGAACAATAAGGAATTAATAAATTAAAAGATTGATAGACGTTGTTTTTATTTCTGATATAAACCTCAAAATAAGTGATGAGTGTAATTAGTTCATTTTCACGTGCTTTAATGAGCATCTTTTTCTTATCGTTATAACGGGTTAATAACATGTAATCAACGACCACAAGAGCGATAAGAATCATAATGGTATAAATAATATTTTTAAGGAAATAAAGCATTAAAGCGGCGCTTATTAATAACGCTAAAGAGATTAGCACTATCTTTAATATTTCTTTTTTATAAGAAAGACCGACAAATTCAATTGTGTCTTTTAGTTTATTTTTCATCATCTTTATAGCCCTCCAATGAGACATTAGTGATACGAGTGACCATGATATAAATAGAAAGAAGAACGAATAAGAAAAGGACCACTACTGAGACTTGGAAAAATACAGCGTGAATGATACGGGTATAAAACTGTGATAAAGCAAATCTTAAGGAAGAAAGAATCGCTAAAGTAATACCCCAAAGAACAAAGAATTCAATGAGCTTAGAACGATGCACAGATTCACAGTGTAATAGATATTCCTCTTTAAGCCTGACTTGATTGATAAGATATTGACTCATTAAGAGGATATCTCCACCTTGTTCTCTCCAGACTTTGATGGTATCGAGAAATAAGTGATATAAATCAAATTTAAAGTATTTACATAAGTAAGATAGTTTTTCTTCCTCATCTAAATCTTTAATAGAATCTATTACTTCTCTCACTTCTTTATCAGCGGTTCCATAGCTGCTTTCTCTTGCAGCGCTTAATGAACCTTTAATGCTTAAAGAGATAAGATAGGAATTAATAAACTGATAGCACTGATGGTAACGACGGGTTTTCTTTTGGTACTTGTCTAATTGCCTTTTAATAAGGAAAACAAAAAATAGGAAGGTAATTAATAATATTAATAAGGTTGAGAATATGTTTTCGCTTGCAATGAATATTAAACCGGCGAAGGCTAATGAAACAAGAACACCAATTAATAAAAAGTTCATTTATTTCCTCCTATAAAAGTTCTTTTGAATAGATCACTACCGATAGATATGTTGAGCAAATTTAAAGCGGGTTTTGGTAATGGTCTATACTTTTTATTCTTCCCGTCGTTACCATATATTTCTTCCATCTCTTTACCATTAAGGTAAGCAATGGATGAAATGTATCTTAAGGGTTCACCGTTATGGTGGTATCTCCTTTCTAAATAAATGTAAAAGCGCATATGATAGGCGATATCTTGATAAACGTCATCAAAGTCCATCTTTTGTTCGTTCATCATCACCATTCTCACCATACGATATGGCATGCTGTTAATGTCGAAAGCGTGGCAGGTGGTGATAATTGGATGGCCTGTTAAGGATGAATTTAGAACGTCTAGCATTTCTTTACCGCGAGATTCGGCTACGATAAGCCAATCGGGATTACTTCTAAGTGCGGTTTTTACTAGACTTTGGATGGATGCATTTTGTCTGTTATCATCCACCTGCCATATATTGAGGTCGAGGTTCTTCTCGATTTCAAGTTGATCTAATTCCAGGATGTTGTCTATGACAATCGCCCTGGTGTTATCTTTCATGCGACTGATGAGATATTTTTGCAGTTCGGTTTTACCACTTCCGGTTAAACCACCGATGACAATCGAAACATTAGAATCGATTAAAACATCTAATAAGTCGCATATTTCCTTTGGAAAGTATTTCTCATTCTCTTTGATTCTGAGCTTTTTAGAAGCGATACGAAGAGAGAAGCATATGCATTCGTTATTTTGCTTACGACACACTGTTTGATGAAGCGCGGTTAGACGGTATCTACCAAAAGAAACATCTAGTTCTGGTTCTTGATAGGAGAACTGCTTTTCTGAAAGATTAGAAATTTGTCTAATGAAATCTTTCACTAGTTGAGGTTCAACGAGTGTGTCTCTTTTCTGTCTTCCTAGATTATTATCTAGATAGAAAATACTTTCTCCGTTATAAGAGATATCAGTGACACTGTCTTTTTCTAATAAATCAGAGAGAAAAGAATTCTCGATAAATGTGATTAACTTATTAACGTCCATTTAGTTGCTCCTGATTTCATAAAACATTGTCTTTTGATATTGATACATAAAGATAAATGAAGCGTTAACAGTGACCTCCACCGCTTTAGCGTTTTCATCAATGCAAACTGAATGATCGCTTGGATTGTAATAATAAAATCCCACTTCATATTCCTCTGTATAATGTGGTAAAGAAAAATCAAAATAAGAGGTTAAGTTTCTTTCTAATATTTCCTTGTTGAATATCGGACCATTTTCTTCACTTATATCCATCAGTTCAATAGCGGTTTCAAATAAGGAAATAGGCGCATTCATCACTAAACGATTTAGGCCGTTTACTTGATAAGACATCATAAAGAAATTGAATGAAAGAACGGCCACCATAAAGGAGATAATCATATTAATCATTAGCGATACCTCCACTGACGTAATATTCTCCTTCTGGAGCGGTACCTACTATCGCTTTTCCTGAGATATATCTAAGCGGATATGAGAAGGTGATTTTGCTTTTAGAAAACTCTACGAAATCTAGATAAAGAATCTTATTATCGAAGTGTTCTTTACCATTTATTGGAAGATAAAAGCTAGGTGAAAAGATAAAGCCTTCACGATAGATATCACCTGTTTCTAGTGTTCTTTTATTTATATAAAAATTGGTTTTGTATTTAAAAGATAGCCTACCTCTATTATTTTGGATATCTAAAGGGATGATGACGTTATCATTAGTGTCATGTGTATAGTAAGGAAAGAGGTTTTCGTGATCTTCAAATCTAAGGCTTAGATTTTTATAAGTTAATGGGAAATCTGATTCATAACTAAAGCCTTTATCTTTAACATCTAAACGATAATAATAATCGCTTTCTAAATAGTCCCCTAAATTAGAAAAGCTAATTGTTTCTTTAATGGATTTCATCTCATGTCCATCACCATAAAAACCAATCGGTAAAGACTGATAGATGTTGTTTCTATAATATTGATAAGTGTTGTTTGGAGTAGAGAGTGGATATATTGTTGCACTGTAGGTCTTTAATATAGCGCGATTACTCTTTGCTAATATTTCAAATTTGAGGGTAATTCCTTTAATTGATAAACAGTTATGGATAGGCACTAGAAAAGTTACTTCTTCTAAAGCATTATCTTCATAAGTTTTAGCGGTCTTAGTTTGGGCATTCAATAGTTCACCACTTGCGGTAAATATTCTTAATCTTTCTAATATTTGTTGATTATCAATATCGGCGCGATAAGTAAATGTGGCGTTAAAGTCAGGATCACCAACTTGGAAAGGTCCATAGATTGGACTAACAAAATAATCGATAGCGATTTTACCAATGTGCCCTGTTCCTGGATCTGGCTTATATTCACTAATGTTAACTGATAAATCATGTGATGGTTTAGCGGTGCTTATACCGATTGGCCCAGAATAGATTGGCTCATCTATATCTTTTATTGGGGTAAAACCCATGATTCCAGAAATAAAAAGTGAACTAACTAATAAAATCCTTTTAACCATGATAAAAAGCCTCCAAGAAACGAAGCATTGCTCTTTTCTTAAAACGATAAAAACTTGCTTTTGAATAAATACCTATCCACCAGTTTTGATAATTTTGGAAAAAGAATTCATTATTGATGAGATTCCTTTCTCTTTCATCTAGTGAACGATAAGCCTTTTCAACGCGTAACAAATAAACTTGATAAGGAGGATTATCTTCTTCAAGTATTTCGCCTCTTTGCCTCATACTGATTAGCCTTTTAGCGATGAAGAATCGATAAGCCACTTCTTCAATCATTTCGTTTAATTGTTTGAAGCTTTTTTCGCATAGACTCATAACAAAGCCTCCTATAGATGAAATAGGGGCGTTTTTTCGATTTTGTCCAAAAAAGTTGAATATTTTTTTCGCGGTTTTTTCTTTAATTCTTTGAATTAACTTTTTTCAAAAAAATTGCAATAAAAAAAGAAAATGCGCTTTTTTTCAAAAGTGATATAGTATTAGTAATTATTATGATAGTTCTAAGCGGCGCAAGTGCATCAGGAAAAACAGAAGCGGCAAAAATGCTGATGGCGAAGTATGGCATTCAAAAGGCCATAACAACCACCACTCGCCCAATGCGCATTAATGAAGTCGACGGTAGGGACTATTTTTTCGTTTCAAAAGAAAAATTTGATCAATTAATCAAAGAAGATAAATTCGTTGAATATACCCATTATAACGGTAACTACTATGGTTCCACTAAGGACCAAATTGCTAATGACCGTGTCGTGGTTATTGATTTAGAAGGTTTGAAGTCATATTCGCGTCTTAATGACAAAAGAATTGTGACTTTTTATTTATCCACATGTGAAGAGATTCGTTATAAGAGAATGTTAGAACGTGGCGATAAAGAAGAAGACGCTAAAAGACGTATTGAAAATGACCGTAAAGTCTTTGATCACAATCAAATTCCAGATGTTGACTATAAGATTGATTCAGAAAATAGATCAATCGAAGAAGTCGCTGATTTAGTTTATCAATTATATACAAAACACTTAGGACTCTAGTTCTTAAGGTATTTATAAGCGTAAGCAGGATTTAAGAGGACGTCGCATAAATAGCCGTCTTCTTTTTCTTTGTGACTTAGAACATAGTTTTCTTTGCTAAAAGTGGCAAAATCCACACTGTAAGGAACAAGAAGTTCTTTTCTTAACCAATTCTTAGTGGCATTGCTAACAATGAACTTTAAGGCATCTAAAACGTCATTTTCATCTAATAGAGACACTAAGAGTTCATCTTCTTTAGGAATGAAGTTAGCAAATCCACCTAATAAATCATATTTGTTATAGATATTAATCATTGGGATATTATCCGCTTCTAAAGATTTAATGATACCTTTAGTGGTTTCAATTTCTTCTTCTTTAAATGGATCAGAAAGGTCAATAACTTGGACTAATAAATCCGCTTCTTTGATTTCCTCTAATGTGGAACGGAAAGCATCCACTAAATAGATTGGTAAATGTGAAATAAAACCAACTGTATCGGTTAAGAAGAATGTTGGATAACCAAATATTGAGATGTTTCTTGTGGAAGTTTCTAAAGTCGCAAATAAGGCATTCTTTTCTAAGACTGTTTTATCTTCTTTAGA
>CAMPCW010000026.1 GCA_946647665.1 uncultured Caryophanales bacterium | reverse complement strand
ACACGACCTCCGGGTTATGGGCCCGACGAGCTACCAGGCTGCTCTACTCCGCGATGTTTTCCGGAGTAGCTCGTCTAAGGGCCCTCCAGACCTATCGTAATTACTTACGATTTTTTCTTCTAGCGTTTTCGGATTTGAGTTTTCTTTTTAAACCAGGTTTAAGATAGAACTCTCTTTTCTTCGCTTCTTGGATCGTACCAGCTTTATTCACTTGACGTTTAAAACGTCTGAGTGCATCATCTAATGATTCATTTTCACGAACAACGACTTTTGGCATGATATTCACCTCCTTAGCGATAACGCTTTAACTATGTTACTAGTGTTAACCAATATAAGTCAACACTTTTTGTAACAAAAAGGACCTTTGTAGGCCCTTAATAATCTTTTAATAATGATTTAGATAATTTTGGTTCCGTTAGAGGTGCCAATACGGTTTGCCCCTGCTTCCACCATGGCAAGTAAGTCTTCGTGAGTTCTCACTCCACCACTAGCTTTCACTCCCATTTCTGGACCAACTGTTTCTCTCATGAGTTTAACATCATGGACTGTGGCTCCACCAGTAGAGAATCCGGTAGAGGTTTTAACAAAGTCCGCACCAGCCTCTTTTGCTAATTTACAGGCTCTAACTTTTTCTTCATCGGTTAATAAACAAGTTTCAATAATTACTTTTAAGACTAATTTACCAGCAACTTCTTTAAGAAGTTTAATTTCTTCTCTTACATATTCATCATGTCCGGCTTTTAGCATACCGACATTGATAACCATGTCAATTTCAGTAGCCCCTTGAGCGATACATAATTTAGCTTCTTCAACTTTAGTTCTAGTTAAATTCATTCCTAATGGAAAGCCAATAACTGTACAAACTTTAACATCGCTTCCTTTTAAACATTCTGCTGCTAAAGGGACATAAGCAGGATTAACACAGACTGACATAAAGTCATGTTCTTTAGCTTCTTCACATAATTTAACGATTTGCTCTGGTTGAGCGTCTTGTTTTAATAAAGTATGGTCAATTAATTTATTGTATGACATATAATTTTCTCCTATCTCATATTATACAACAAAAAAAGAGTCTATAGTTAGACCCTTATTTTGCTTCTTCTTTAGTAGCTTTTTTAGCTTTAGAAGATTTTTTAGCTGGAGCAGCTTTCTTTTCTTCTTTCACTAATTTTCCATCTAAATATTGAGCTTTACCTGCGTAATATCCACATTTTGGACAAACATGGTGAGCTTTAATCATTTCACCACAGTTTGGGCAAGTAACTAATCCTTCAACACTAAGTTTGAAGTGAGTTCTTCTCATTCTTTTACGGGTTTTACTAATTCTTCTTTGTGGGACTGCCATAAGATAACCTCCTAATAGTCGAGGAATATTATATTCATTATATGAATGGAAAGCAAATATTTTTAGACATTTTCTAAATAATCTAAATTTTACCTGATTTCATCTTACTTTTTGAAAATGGTTTTTATAATTTGTCCTGATTTATCAATTTCGCTAGGAATTTTTACTTCTAGATAATTAGAAGTATGTCCAATATTACATTTATTCTTATTGTCATATTGCTCTACAAGAACTTCCACTTCTTTATTCACAAATTTATTTGTGTAGCTATCCCACAAACTATTGGATAACTCAATAAGTTTTAAAGCGCGTTGTTTTTTGATACGTGGATCAATTTGATTTGGCATACGAGAGGCTAAAGTTCCTTCTCTAGAAGAGAATGGAAATACATGTAATTGATGAAAGCCGCATCTTTTAATAAATTCATATGTCTCATTAAATTCTTCTTCACTTTCTCCAGGAAAGCCCACGATTACATCAGTAGTTAATGTTACTTGAGGGCAAGCTTTTTTAATAAGATTGATTTTATTTAAGAACTGCTCACAGTTATATTTCCTATTCATTCTTTTTAATACTGTGTCACTCCCACTTTGAAGGGGAATATGAAAATGTGTCGCTAAATTATCTTTAGTGTTAATTAATTTGATTAACTCGTCATCTATCTCACTTTCTTCAATAGAAGAAATTCTTAATCTATATAAGCCTTTAATATCTAAAAGATCTCTAACTAAAGAAGAGAAGTTATATTCTTTGTTTTTGCCATATCCACCAACGTGGATTCCAGTTAACACTATTTCTTTATAGCCTTGAGAGACAATATATTCTGCTTCTTTTAAAATACTCTGAGAGTCTCTATCTCTGGCTTTGCCTCTACGATATGGAATTAGACAATAACTACAAAAATTATCACAGCCATCTTGTATCTTGAGGTAGGCTCTTACGTTTTCGAAATGAGTAGTTAGACCTAATTCTTCATATTCATAGTTTCTAGGATTAGAGCTAGTTAAATCAATAGGATTATGAGTTAACTCATATTCTTTAATTGCCTCAATGATTTTATCTCGATTAGAAGTGCCAGTAATAATCGCGGGTTTTATTTCGTTTTTGATAAATTCATGTTGCCCTTGAGAATAACACCCCATAACCACCACGATAGCGTTTGGGTAATTATTAATTAATTTACGAATATGTTGCCTAGATTTTTGATCAGCAGTGGCAGTAACTGAACAGGTATTAATAATCGCAATATCTGGATTAATATTATCTTCTTTATAACCAAGTTCGATTAAACGCGAAGATAAAGCGCTTATTTCATAAGCGTTCACTTTGCATCCTAAAGAAATAGTTGTATATGTTTTCATATTATTTTTCTAGTAAATAAGAGATGGTACTTAAAGCGTAAACCGCAGCGGTTTCACATCTTAAAATTCTTTTTCCTAAGGAAATAACTTTGAATTCTAATCCTTTAAGAAAACTAACTTCACTTTCATCAAAGCCGCCTTCTGGACCAATGATAATAGAAACTGATTTATGCTCTTTTAATTCTTTTTCGATATCTGTAGCCTGGCCTGCTTCTAATTCATAAGCTAGTAAATTTAAATCTGCTAAATAATCTATAACACCTTTAATAGAGTCGACATATTTAATTTCAGGGATATATTCTCGATGACACTGCTCGCTTGCTTCTTTAGCGATTGCAAAATATCTAGCTTCTTTTCTTTTAAAATCATCATTAGAGAACTTAACAACGCTTCTTTTGCCTTGAAATAAGACTACTTTTTTAGCACCTAGTTCAGTAGCTTTTTGAATCACAAACTCATTTTTATCTGATTTTGCTAAAGCAAAAAAGATAGTAACATCTTTAAGAAGTTCATTATCTTTTAAGATCGGTTCTTGAATATGAATTTTAACTGGATTAATTGATTCAATAAACGCTAAATAGGCTTTATGAGTGGCTTTATCCACCACTTCAATATAGTCACCATTTTTAGCTCTCATGACTTTAGTGAGATGAAAAACATCGTCTTGAAATAAGATGACTTCATTATTAATAATGTCGGCGAAATATCTTTGCATATTAAACAACAAATTGGTTATTACCATCTTTTAAATTTGGTTGAGCAATAACAACTAAACCAAAGATGATATTTAATAAATACATTGAGCCAATTGAAATAAGAACGGAATATAAAACATCTAATGAAGTGAAATAGGCTAATAAAAATGACATTAAACCAATAACAACCATATTGGAAATAAGTTGAATAATACCTTCTTTTTTCTTTTTTAGATAAAAGAAAGGTGCACCAAATATCCCTAATAAAGCAAAGAATAAAAATAATTCTTTTTTTCTACAAGGACGGTAATCAGTTTCCACTCCATCAACATCAATATTAGTGGTGATTTCCACTGTCTCACTATTCATTCCTTCAAAAGGAAAAGTTGTGCCACAAATTGGGCAACGATCTTTATTAAATCTATCTATACGATTTCCACAATTTTTACATTTAGGCATATATTAACTAATTTTATCCAATCTTCCAGTATAACTATTTTCTAAAACATAGACCGCGAGATTTCCTTTACCAGAAACAGAAACATTTAATGTTCCATTAGTGATGGTCTTACGGTCTCCAGTAACTAAATCAACATAAGTTCCTTGTGGTAAACCAGTAAAAGTTGAACCACTAGAAATCGCCACAACTGCTAAAGAATCAATATTTCCTTTCGTGTATCTTCTAACAAACGCCATATTGTCTTGAGCGCTATATTGTCCCATTGATAAGGCTGGGACTTTTTGTCTAATTTTATTAAGCATTATTAAGTGCTTAGATAATGTGGAATTTAAAGTGTCTTTAACTGTTCCACTAGCGATATATTGACCAAATCCAGTGGCGGTAACTGTACCAGTTAAGTATTCGCCATAGTAGGCTCTACCAGAATTAGAGAGGTTTTGATATTGATCAATTTTCATACCCTTCATAAATTCAACTTCTGAGCCGTAATAAATACATGGAACGCCTCTAAAGGTAAACATTAAGGACATATTTTCTTTCCAAGCGGTTGTGCCTTCATTATATCTTACTGATTCGATGCCGTCAGGACCATAATCATGAGAATCAACGTAAACAACGTTATATGAGGCATCGTTATAGACTTGGTCGTTATTTTTAGCAACATTATAAGCATCACTTGCGTATCTAAAGTTCCAGTGCATTCCAAAATCAATAACACCTAATCCACTATTTCTGGAGTGGTCTGGTTCGTGATATGTGTAATTACTACGTAAATAAACATTATCGCTAGTTGGCTGTCCATCTGGAGAAACATTATCGTTCCAGTTATCTAAAGTAGATTTTTCATTAATTTTACGGTCTCCCCAAGGATATTCTTTAGATTCTTTCCAAGTGTAGAAACATGCACTATCAGCGGCGACATTATGATTCCATACTCCACGGTCTCTATTACATACTTCTCCAAACATAAAGAAGTTGTTATTACCGCATTTCTCCGCAATAGCATATAAACCTGGAAGAATATATTTATTAAGTGTTAATCGAGAAATATGTTTAACAGTGTCTACCCTAAAGGCATCGACACCCATACGGATAAAGTCACCGAATTTATCAACTAAATAATTAGCAACAGTTGGGTTTTCTGTATTTAAGTCAATACAATCTCCTGCTAAAGAACCGGTTTGTTCGATATATTGTTCATAGCCCATATTCATTTCATGGTGATAAATGTTATAGCCATCCTTAGATGTTTTCATCGCTTGAATTCGAGCTTTGAATTTTCTTTCACCATCTAAAGAATCATAGTTTTGAGGGAGTAAGGAATAATATAAATCTGGTTTTAATCCAGCTTGAGTAGCGTTCATAGAGTCATATTTAAACATTGGGAAGAGATTTTCTTCTCCGTTATTTGAAGTATGATTAAAGACCACATCAAGAACGATTTTCATATCTCGTTTATGGGCTTCTTTAATTACATCAGCAAACTTCACATCTTCGCTTTCATATCTTGGATCAACTTCACCGAAATTAATCGCGTGATAGCCATGGTAATCATATCCAGATGCGTTTTTCACTACTGGAGTAATCCAAATCGCGGTAAAGCCTAGGGCTTTAATATAATCCATCTTTTCAATTAAGCCTTTAAAGTCGCCTCTCCATTCAGGATCTTGTTTATTTTGATTATCCCAACAAAATCTATTATTAGAACTATCACCATCATAAAATCTAGTAGTCATCATAAAATAAATTGATTCTTGTCTAAAGTCCGCTCTTTGGCCAGTATAAGGATTAACCACTAAACCTTTGTTATAGTTTTTAACTGCCGGAAGTTCTGTATAGTCTTTCGCGGATTTCACTACTTCAAAACTACCAACTGGTAAATCAGTTTGTTCTTCTTCTCCAGTAGGGGCTTTAGTATATAGAGTGCCTTTATAACACCAATAGTAGCCTACTCTAGGAATATATAAATCTTCAGTTTGTCCGCTGCTGCCATTAAAAATAATGCTAAAGGATGTATATTGAGAATCAAAATCGTAAGTTAGCCAGTTTGTATCTGCCCAAGAGTAAGTAGATTCACTCATCTCGTCTCCTGGCCACTCTTTAGTAATTTTGTTACTGTCAGTAATCCAGGCATAAACGTTTTTATAATCACTTTTATCGGCAAAGACTTTCACATAGTTAATTTCTGGAAGTTCTTCTTCTGGTTGTTCTTGTTTTAGGACTGTTAATTTACAAGTCGCGGAATAATTACCGTCTCTTGTAATAACATTAATATTCGCACTACCTTCTTTTTTAGCAACTACTAGTCCAGATTCAACACTAGCGACATTAGGGTCACTAATTGTCCAGCTAACTGCTTTATCATTCGCGTTTTCTGGGTAAATCGTATAAGAAAGATTAGCCTTTTCTCCTTCTTTAAGAGATAGACTAGCAGGAGTTAATTCTACTTTAGAAACTTTAATAACTTCGGGCTCTATTTGTCTAGCACGGACTGTCACATCACATTCGGCTTTAAAGTAGCCTTCGTTAGTGGTTATTACTATGACTGCATTACCTGCTTTTTTTGCGGTGATTAATCCACTACTAGAGATAGAAGCTACTGTAGAATTCTTACTTAAAGTTACAAAAGATTTATTTGTTGCGTTACTCGGAAGAATATTTACTGTTAATTGATATGTATCTCCCTCATATAAAGTTAAAGTATTAACGTTTAATGTAACACCAGTAACATCAATAACGCTTGGAACAATTGGAGTAACTTCTTCATCATCCGGATTGTCTTCTGAATTATCACTTTCACTAGTAGGAGAGACAGTACACGCTGTCATAAATGCCACTAATGGGAGAATCAAAAAATTTAAAAATCTAGTTCTCATACATAATATTATCTATGATAATTTTTTTCTTTTCCATCTCAACTTAAAAAATTTGAATTTATTCAACTATCAAATAATTCTTTACTTTTATTTGCTATTTTTTTATTAACATTGTTAATAAGTGCATTCATATATCTGATTAAAATTTTTATTTTCACAAGTTTAGCGATTTTGACCGTCTTTATATATATGAGGGAAGTAGAAATGCACCCTTAAATTCCAAGTCTCGTCCACGATGGCCTAAGTGGAGGACGCGGATAAGTTTCTTT
>CAMPCW010000025.1 GCA_946647665.1 uncultured Caryophanales bacterium | reverse complement strand
CACTTTACAAACATAATTGAAAACACTTGGATCCATATCACCAGTACGTGTACCCATCATGATACCGCCTAATGGTGTTAAACCCATTGAAGTAGCGACACATTTACCGTCTTTAATCGCGGTAATAGAAGCACCTGAACCAATGTGACAAGAAATAATTCTTTTCCCCTTGGTGTCTTTTAAATATTTTTCACCTTCAATAGCGAGATAGTTATGGGAGGTGCCATGCGCTCCATAGCGTCTAATATCGTATTTTTCTGTTAACTCATATGGAATAGGGAAGACATAGTCTTGAGGCTCCATGGATTGATGGAAAGCAGTATCAAAAACTGCGATCATTGGACAATTTGGTAAGACTTCTTTAAACGCTCTAAAGCAAGTTAAGTGAGCTGCGTTATGAAGTGGGGCAAGAGGAATAAGAGATTCGATTTTTTCTTCAGTGTCCTTATCAAACATTGCAGATTTAGAGAAATATTTTCCTCCTTGAACGATACGGTGTCCCGCTGCGGATATTTCATCATAAGAAGAAATAATTCCTTTTTCTAATAAAGCGTCCACAACCATTTTTGCGGCTGCAGAGTGGTTAGGGAATACTGGATAGCTTTCATCCTTTTTGCCGTTATATTTAATTCTAAAAATGCCTTCGCTCAAACCGATTTTTTCACAGTTTCCAGAGCAAAGCTCTATTTCTTCTGGCATTTCATAAAGTTTGAATTTCAAACTTGAACTACCAGAATTAATGGTTAATACTTTTGCCATAAATTGACTCCTTTAAATTTCGCTACTATTATCTCATATCTTCAATATAATTGAAAATAAAAGAATAAAAAGATAAAACAAAAACTGCTATGATTATAAATATGAGAAAAATTGACTTATCATATCAAAAGAACGTTAGAGACCTTGGCGGACTAGTTGGATTTAATGGAAAGAAGGTTAAAGAAGGACGCATCTATCGAGGTGGTTTTTTAGGAAAAGTCAGTCAAAAAGATATCAAGACTATTAATTCACTTCATCTTACTGATATTATCGATTTCCGTGGGGAAGATGAATTTGTTTCTCGCCCTGATTACCGTTTTGAAGGAGTGACATATCACAATATCCCAGCCATGAAAGCGGATGTCAAAAAAGAGGACAGCAAAACTGAAGACAGTAATTTACTTTGGTTTTTAGGAGATAATACAGATGGCTTTGCTCATATGTATAATTTATATCCTCAGTTACTCACTCAAGATATTGGAATTAATGCGTTAAAGAAGTTCTTTGAACTTTTAGTCTCTAAAAGTGATGGTGTCTTTTATTATCATTGTTCTCAAGGAAAAGATCGAGCAGGCTTAGCCTCTTATTTATTAGAAATTGCTTTAGGAGTGTCAGAAACTGACGCGAGAGAAGATTATTTATTAACGAATGAAGCAATGGAAATTAAGATTAAAAATCTTAAATATATGTTAAAAAATGAGCCTTTCTATAATGAAACATATGAAAAAGCTTTAGAGGAAGTATTTTCTGCTAAAGAAGAATATCTTGATCACGCCTTAGAAACAGTTAAAGCGATATATGGCTCAATTGAAAGTTACTTAGTTGAAGTATTAAAAGTTGATGTTAATAAATTACGTGCGCTATATTTAGAATAATATTGGAGTTAAATATGATTTGTGTACTTAAAAGTATGTATCTAAAACAATTAGAGTTAGATACGGAAATTGCTAAAAACCACCATATATCTTATGAAGAAACTAAAGACAAAAGACTTTTAGCCTTACTAGTGGAACTTGGAGAATTCGCTAATGCGACAAGAACTTTTAAATTCTGGTCATTTAAACCAAGTGAATCAAAAGAGAGAGTCCTTGATGAATTTGCAGATGGCCTACATTTTCTTCTTTCTTTAGGTTTAGCCTATCACTTTGAAGTTGACTCTATTGAAGTGGAGAGCAGCGAAGTCGATTTAACAAGCGCGATTTTAAATAGCTATCACTATATCAACGAATTTTATAATGAACGCAGCTTTGTTAAATATGTAAAAATGTTTGAAAGCTATTTAAAAATCCTAGCAACGCTAGGATATGATTGGGCTGATGCTTATGATGCCTACTTTCTTAAATTAGAAGAGAATCATCACCGTCAGGAAACAAATTATTAAAGTAGAGTCTCAATTTCGTCTTCAGAAATGACTTTGATTCCGCTTTGAGCTAATAGGGATGCGGTGATACCCATTCCTTTTATTTTTCTGCCGTTGAAGTGGCCATCATGGATTTGATGCACTCCACACGCAGGAGAGCCATCTTTTAAAATTGCGATTTTGATATTGCAGTATTTACAAATATTTAAAGCAAGTTCGGCGCCTGTTTTATAGTTTTTTGTGACATCAACTCCATCAGAATTGATAACTTTATCTTTGATAATTTCACTTGGTTTACGAGGAGTTTTAAGTCCTCCTTCAACCTCACTACAAAAGGGAACTAGTTCATATTTTTGAAGTAATTCTTTAATTAAAGGGTGATAGTTGCTTTTGCCGTCATATCGAGTTTTATCACCAACTAAACAAGCACTAATCAAGATTTTTTCCATATCGTTTATTATTTTATATTTCTTATAAATTACTTACAAGGTATAATTAGCCCATGAATAATTTCTTTTACAAAGTAAATGATGTCGATTATGAAGTAGAAGTCATCTATAAAAGGATTAAAAATGTCCATTATCGATTTAAAGATAATAAGTTTGTGGTCTCTTGCAATAGGTGGACCACTAAACATTTTATTATTAAAGGATTAGATAAATACGCGACTAAACTCATTAAATCTAGTGTGAAAGAGTCTCCTACTAGTGAAGAATATTTCTATCTATTCGGGAATAAATATGACTTATCATATCCTGGTAAAATCACAATCTCTAATTATCCAGAAATCATTTATCATTCTTTAGAGGAACTTAAAAAGAAATTAAAGCCAATTTTTACTGAAATCATTACTAGTAGAGTAAGATACTATGAATCAATTATGAATCTACCATCTTATAAAGTCGGAGTGAGAGATATGAAATCTCGATATGGGAGTAATTCTAGATATACGAAACATCTTAGTTTTGCCTTCACTTTAATTCATTATTCAATGCCCATAATTGATTCTGTCGTAGTTCATGAACTAGCTCATATCTTAGTCTATGATCACTCTAAAAAGTTCTATGATGTAGTATATAAATATTGTCCAGATTATGACGAATATCGTAAAATGCTAATTAAAGGAATTTATCATGATTAAAGTTATCACTTCAAAAAACAATGAAAGAGTCAAATTTGCCTACTCTTTAAAAGAAAATAAAAACCGCAAAATACATCAAATGTTTTTAGCGGAGACTTTTAAGTCTTTACAAATGGCTTTAGCGAATAATATGGTCGTAGAAATATTTGCCACTGAATATGTCGACGCTCCTAGTGAGATTGCTCAAAATATAGTGAGTGAAGAAGTCTTAAAAAAGCTCTCCAGTAATGTTAATCCTGAAGGCGTTGTTTTCATCGCAAAGATGAAGCAATATGAGGTTAGTAATCCTTCTAAAATTTTATATCTAGACAATATCTCTGATCCTGGAAATATGGGAACATTAATTAGAACTGCTCTAGCCTTTAGTTATGATTTAGTGGTCACTAGTGAAAACTGTGTTTCTATTTATAATGAAAAAGTCATCAACTCCTCTAAAGGAGCGATATTTCAAATTCCTGTTATCTCCGGTCAATTAAAAGAATATGTCGGAACTCATCAAATCTTAGTCACTAATTTATCCAAAAAAGCCGTGGATTTTAACTCTATCGAAATCCCAGAAAAATTTGTTCTTGTCTTAGGAAATGAATCTCATGGAGTTAGTAAAGAAATCACTAAACTAGCAACTACTGAAATCATCATTCCTATTAAAAATATCGATTCTCTTAATGTAGCGGTAGCTGGTGGAATCTTAATGAATAAAATTCATTAATATAGACCACTTTAGTGGTCTTTTTTAGTATAAAATAAAAGAAAAGATGAAATATAATTTCAAACACCCCTTTTTGTGTTATACTTTATTGCGATTTGAAAAGTAGGAAATATTAACTATGGAAGAAAAGAAAGAAAAAATTAAAATTAGTGAAGTATATTCTGAAGCGATGAATGATATCAAAAGCGTTTTCGGCTTAGATAAACTTCAAGAACTCAAAGTAAAATACCTCGCTAAAAAAAGTATTATTATGACTCTTTTATCTGGACTAGGAGCCCTTCCACCAGAAGAAAGAAAAGAAGCTGGTCAAGAGCTCAATCAAACTCGTAATAACATCGCAAAATTAATTGAGCAAAAAGAAAGTGAACTTCGTAAAGAAGAACTCGAAAAGAAGCTTAAGAAAGAAGAAATTGATATCACTCTTCCTAGTAGAAATGTTGATGTTGGAGGAGTTAATCCTTTCTATGTCGTCAAGGATGAAATCACCGATATTTTCTTAAATATGGGTTTTGAAGTCGCTGATGGACCAGAAGTGGAAACCGACTTATTTAACTTTGAACTTTTAAATATTCCTAAAGACCATCCTGCTAGAGACATGCAAGATACTTTCTATATTTCCGAAAATGTTTTATTAAGAACTCATACCTCTCCAGTTCAAGCGCATACAATGCAAGCTGCTGAAGGCAAACCAATTAGAATTATTTGCCCTGGCAAGACCTATAGAAGAGACGATGATGACGCGACTCATAGTCATCAATTCGCTCAGATTGAAGGACTTGTTATTGATAAAAATATCAATATCGGCCATTTAAAAGCCACTCTTGAACTCTTTGTTAAAAAGATGTTTGGTGAAAAGCGAGAAATTAGACTTAGACCATCTTATTTCCCATTTACTGAACCAAGTGTAGAAGTCGATATTACTTGCGCGAACTGTAACGGTAAAGGTTGCTCAATGTGTAAAGGCACAGGTTATATTGAAATCCTTGGTGGTGGTATGGTCCATCCAAACGTTTTAAAGATGAACGGTTATGACCCTGATGTTTATAGTGGCTTTGCCTTTGGCATTGGCATTGAACGTGTTGCTATATTAAGATACGGAATCGATGATATTCGTAAGTTTTATCAAAATGATGTGAGATTCCTCCATCAATATAAAAAGAAAGCGTAATAGGAGGAGTTAACCATGTTAGTCAGTTTAAAAAGTGTAAAAAAATATGTTGATTTAGGTAACCTCTCCGCTGAAGAAGTTGCTAATGGCTTAACTTTTGCCGGTATTGAAGTCGAAGAAGTTTCTAGACTTGCTAGCGGCACCAATTTAGTTATTGGTCACATTCTTGAATGTGAAAAACATCCTGATAGCGATCACCTCCACATTTTAAGAGTAAACTTAGGTCCTAAATTTGGGATTGAACAAATTGTGTGTGGCGCTCCTAATGCAAGAGTTGGTTTAAAAGTTATTGTTGCTCGAGTTGGTGCTAAACTCCCTGGAGGAGAAATTAAAAAAGGTGTCATCCGTGGAGTGGAATCTAATGGCATGTGTTGTTCCTTGCTTGAACTAGGAGTGGACGCTAAAAATTTAAGAAAAGAACAAACGGAAGGTATTGAAGAACTACCTAATGATGCCGAAGTTGGTAATGAAGATGTTTTAGGCTATTTAGGATTAGATGATGAAGTCTTGAACTTAAAAGTTCTCGCTAATCGACCTGACTTATTATCCTTATATAATGTCGCAAGAGAAATAGGAGCCATCTTCTCTAAAGAAGTGAAGATTCCTACTTTTGAAGTAAAAGAGACATTTAAAACTAACTTAAAAGTTGGTAGTGAATCTTGGCGATGTTCACAATTCTCTGGTCGAGAAATTAAAGGTATCAAGATTAAAGAATCACCAAAATTTATGAAAGAATCGCTTTTAGCGATGGGTGTTAGAAGCATCAATAATATCGTTGATATTGGTAATTATGTGATGTTACTTACTGGACAACCACTTCATATGTATGACGCCGATAAATTAGATAAAGCAGAATTAATCGCTAGAGATGATTTAAGCTGTGATTTTGTTGCTTTAGACGAACAGACTTATAAAGTTGAAAAAGATGATATTGTTATTACTTCTAATAAAAAAGCGATGTGTTTAGGCGGAGTGATGGGCTCTTTAGCCTGCGCGGTAGATGAAAAGAGTACTCATATTTATATTGAAGCCGCAAGCTTTGATGGAGCCAGTATCCGTCATACTTCAAATCGACTTGGTTTATCTAGTGAATCTAGTCAAAGATTTGTTAAAGGTACTAATCACTATCAATCTGAAAGTGTGATTAACTTTGCCTCATATTTAATTAAAGAATATGCGGAAGGAGAAGAATTCTCTGATATTGTTAAATATCAAAAAGAAGAAAAACCTGTTTCTAGCTTAAAATGTCATTATTCTTATATTAATAATCGACTTGGAACAAACTTCTCTAAAGAAGAGATTAAAAATGTCTTAAATAGACTCTACTTTAATGTTAGTAAAGAAAGTGGAGATGAATTTGAAGTCTCTATTCCTTCTTTTAGACTTGATGTGACTTGCGAAGCTGATATCTCTGAAGAAGTGATTAGAGTACTTGGTTTTGAAAATGTGAAAAGTGAACTTCCTTTACTTGACGCGAAAGTCGGTGGGTTATCTTTAGGACAGTCTCGACTTAGAAAAATTAGAGAATATCTTTCTTTTAACGGATTAGATGAATGTTTAACTTATTCTTTAGTTTCTAAAGAAAATAGTGAAAAATTCAATCTCTTACATGAAGAAGAGCATTATAAACTTCTTAATCCTCTTACTGATGAAAGAGAATATTTTAGAACCCATATTTTATATTCTTTACTTGAATCAGCGTTATATAACGTTAATCGACAAAATAAAGACTTAAAATTATTTGAAACCTCAAATATGATGTCAACTTCTAGTAGAAGTGAACACCTCGCTATCGCTTTAGTGGGGTTTGATTATACTAGAGATTTAATGAATAAGATTCCATTTGATTTCTACCATATGAAAGGATTAGTGGAAGGCTTATTTGCGATTTTAGGAATTGAAGCTAGTAGATATAGATTCGAACGTTATTCTTCTAATAAAGAAGAATTTCATCCAGGTAAATCTGCTCGGCGCACTTTGCGGCGCTGGCAAATTGAAAATAGTGAATCGGCTTATTGTACTTTCGCACCGCATCCATGATTTTATAATACTGTGCGTGGGAGATCGCATTCGGCTGAATCCAGACCGTATCAGCGAATCGAATCATTGAGACATCGAAATTCTGCTCTCTCCCGACATACTTGATTTTGCCGGACAGCAGCTGCCGGAATGTCTTTAACCATGTATCATGACCGCCGAATACGATAATATCCTTCTGGTCCTCATACGGGAAGATGCCTTCATTGACTTTTTCTTCGCCCGTTTCGTCGGCAGTCTGTCTGAAAATGATTTCACGCAGTTCGGCAAGTTCCCGATG
>CAMPCW010000024.1 GCA_946647665.1 uncultured Caryophanales bacterium | reverse complement strand
AAGAGTTTGACATCTTCGAAACCTAATTCTTCGCTTAATGACTTTTCAAATTCTTTTAAGAAAACAAATTTACCTTTATTAGTGCTAAATAAGCCGTATATAAAATCAGGATGAGCGGATATCGCTAAATTAGCAGGTAATGTCCAAGGAGTTGTAGTCCAAATAATTAAAGAAGTATCAGTGTCTAATAAACCTTTACCGTCTTTAACTTTAAAAGCAACATAAATGGAATGAGATAAGACATCTGCATATTCAATTTCTGCTTCCGCTAAAGCGGATTCACTACTTGGTGACCAATAAACTGGTTTAAGTCCTTTATAGATAAGTCCAGAAAGCGCCATCTTGGCAAAGGCTTCAATTTGTTTAGCTTCATATTCTTTTTTAAGAGTTAGATAAGGATTATCAAAATCACCAACTAAGCCAAGTCTTCTAATTTGTTCTTTTTGATTAGCAACTTGCTTTAAAGCATATTCTTCGCATTTCTTTCTAAATTCCACGATTGGAGTAGTTTTTCTATTCACTCCACTTTTAGTGACTTGGTTTTCAATAGGAAGTCCATGCGTATCCCAGCCAAAAACAAATGGGGTTTTAAATCCGCACATATTCTTATAACGAATCACAAAGTCCTTAAGAATTCTATTAAGCATATGGCCACAGTGCATGTTTCCATTAGCATATGGCGGCCCATCATGAAGAACAAATTCTTTCGCCTCTTTGCGGTTTAAGTTCATTTGTTCATAAATATTTTCTTTTTTCCACTCTTCAACTAAGACAGGTTCTTTTTGATTAAGATTCCCTCTCATTTCAAAGTTGGATTTATTCATTAGTAACGTATTTTTATAATCCATAATTACGTCCTTTCTATGTCATTAATCTAATAAAGAGTTAATACCTATTCCTGCAAAAACAAGAGCAGCGTTAATTCCAGAAACGCTAATTTTGACTTTGCCAGAGGTTTTAGTAAAATTTCCACCATAACACGTCGGGGTTGATCCAGTAATTGTTCCGCTTACGACTTCTACATCATTTACGGTTATAGTAAATGGATAATTTGATTTAGAAGCACCACAAGCGAAGAAATATACTTCATCAACATCAACATAATCATCTAAACTTTCAAAAACAAATGTACTAATTGGACTTGTACTAGTACCAATAGTTACTCCACAAGAATTAGAGGTATTTTTGTTTTTAAAGGAATTTGTACTTTGTCCGAATGTTAATTCAAAAACTTTGTCGTTAAATAAAACATCATATTTAAGTCCTTCGGAATCAATAGAGTTATAATCACCAACATTTCCAGCTAATGGGATATAATTCCAATTACATTCACCCATCGGAGTGTTGTAGCGCGTATCCTTTTGCTCTGGATCTTGAGTTGGAGCTTCAGGAACTGTAACATCTAAATCTAAAATTGCTGGTTTTAAATCTTTAATATTTCCTGGTTGATCTTTTAAAGAACCATAAACATATTCTGCAAGTTGAGGATAATCAACAAAAGGATTGCGATTGGCTTGGATTGCTCCTCCAGCTGGTGAATTATAACTATAGACTGAGTTATTATGTTGCATTTCTTGATTATCAACGGGGAAGGAATTCCACATTAATAACCCTGATAAGTTTCCAATCGCACAAGGACTATTAGTGTCTTTATAGTAGCGATAGGCAATTTTATTAAGAATTACTTCACTAGTAATCGTTGGATATTCTTTTTTGACGATTTCCATGTATTGCTTTAATAACACTTTTTCCTGATTTAATGAACCAGTAAGATCAGCGAATTTCACATCGTTATAATCAACATTATCTTCGATAATTTCAATTGGTTGGGCTTTATAAGTCACCCCATCATAAACAAATTGTTCTTCTTCGTTATACATAACACCCATATAGAAAATTGATCTAGCGAGTTTACCTTTATCGACATCGCTTGGTTCAAACCAAGTTAAATCATAACAATAGTTTCCATCATTGTCAGGAACTGTATATCTTAAAGAATCTTTATTAGCATATCCGAAGTTTTTATTTCCACGGGATTGATTGCCGCTAGCGTAAGAGGCAAATAGATTATGGAAATCAGTAGCTCTACCTAAACTCTTTGTCGCTTCACCAGTGCCTATGCCGGTCATTAAAGAAGCAGCGAAACAATGTTCTCTTTGCCATCCTGATTGAGTAGCGTTTTTATCAATTGGCTTATCAGAATATAAAACATTAACTTTAGTTGGATCTTCAATTAAGGAATCGGCATCTTTATTACTATCCCAGTTGGAATTGGTGTACGTCAATTTTCTTTTATTATTAGAAATGATATCGTGAAGTTTAGCTTTTAAATCTTCTCCGTTTGTCCAAGTTAGATTGCCGTAATAGTTATTATAGTTAGATGCATATTCTTGTTCTTCACTAACCACGACTTTCATATGGTCGACTTTGCCGTTAGGAGTTTTCACTTCAATAACGGAAGAGCCAGCCTTATTAGCGTGGAATTTATTTCCGTCATAGCTAATAGCGTTACCTTTAACAGTAAATGAGACATTTTCATCAACTGAATCTTGCGGATAGACAACATATGACACATCAAATTCATCACCTAAAAATACATTTTTAGTTTCTTCTATAAATTCAACAGCATAGGCTCTTAAGCCAGAGGCATCAGTATTTTCAATAACGGTCAAAGCTAATCTAGCCTCAACTGCAAATTCTTCGTTTTCTGGAGTTTGATAAATTGATACTTCGGTAATACCAGGTTTAAGACCTTTTAATTTTTTTTGGTAAGAACTAGCGACCTCATCATTATAAACAAATGTATTCCATTTAAGTGGGTCTGGAGTAAAGCCATGCGCTTCAGGAGATAATTCAATAACTTCATCAACTTTAATGGTTAATTTATAAGTTGGTAAAGTAACCGAATATTCTTCTTTTTTAGCTTGAACATCAAAACACGCAAAGTTTCTTGGCTCGTTTTCGTTTAATTCACCATCATTATTATTATCGTTATAAGCAGTAATAACGGTGGTACCAACACCAATACCGGTTAAGATTCCAGTATCTTCATCAATGTCTAAGACATCTTCATCATCAACAATATATTTAATGTTTTTATAGGCTTCTGCAGGAAATACAACAGGAGATAATGTTCTAGTGCCTCCAACAGCAATGGCACATTTTTTTAAATCAGTAGGAAGATATACTCTATTAGCAGGAGTTAAATAATCAAATTCTTCATATTGAATATACTTACAAGTTGTACATTTGTGATGTTTCAATCCTTTTTCAGTAGGACTTGATTCATGATCAATAACCCAATTATCCCAGGTATGTAATTCATAATCACTTTTTAAATCTTTATGTTCACAAGTGGCTGCGTGCCAATGATAGGCTTCATCACTACTCCATTCACTAGAAAAAGTATGAACGTGAGGAGCTTCCCCACAACCGGCCATAGAAAAAATGACGCAAGTGATTAATGATGTAAGAGTAATCTTTACTTTTCTTTTATTCATAAACCCGTACCTAAAACAATTATTACATATGCACAGGCATAAAAAAAGAGCAAAATGCTCTTTTTAAGTAATATTTAATTATAATTAACTCTTCAAAAAGTTAGGGATAATGCTGTCTTCTTCAAGATATCTTTCTTTTTCTCTTTCAGCGGTATCTTCAAGTTGATCGAGTTTTTCTTCGGTTTCAACTGGCTTAACTGGTTCAATCACACTTTGAGCAGTGAAGTCGACATCATTTTCGAAGTCGCTAGCGATGACACTAACTAAAATTTCATCAGTTAATTGGTCGTTAATTGTAATACCAAATTTGATATCAATATTACCACCTGCTGCTTCAATTAATAGGTTAACACATTCTTGCGCTTCAAATAGGCTAACTTGGGTGCCACAAGTAATAGCAACAATTGCTCTTCTAGCTCCTGCAATACCCGCTTCAAGCAAAGGAGAAGTAATGGCGCTAGTAGCGGCATCTTTAGCTCTATTTGGGCCACTACCCATACCAAATCCAATTAAACCAACTCCACTATCTTTAAGCGTGTTTCTCACATCAGCAAAGTCGAGATTAATAACCGCTGGAAGTAAAATTAAATTCACAACCGTTTTCACGGATTGGGCTAACACTTTATCACTAGCGTTAAAGGCTTCTCCAATAGGAGTATTGCCGTTAGTAATTAATAATTTGTCGTTAGAAACGACAATAAGAGAGTCAACACAGCTCTTAAGTTTATTTAAGCCGTCAATCGAATAGACGGTTTTCTTTTTGCCTTCAAAAGTAAATGGACGAGTAACAATAGCAATCACTAAGGCGCCTGCTTCTTTAGCAATACGGGCCACGACTGGAGCAGCACCAGTACCGGTACCTCCACCCATACCAGCTGCTACGAAGACCATATTGGCATCTTTAACAATTTCTCTAATATCATCAGCACTAGCTTCAGCGGCTTGTTCTCCCATTTCTGGTTCTCCGCCCGCACCTAATCCACCCGTTAAGGCTTCGCCTAAGATAATGCGGTTATTTGCTTTAGAACTTGCCAAGGCTTGTTTATCAGTATTAGCAACATAGAATTCGACATTAGAAATCTCTTCATCAATCATACGATTGACAGCGTTATTTCCTGCTCCACCAACACCAATAACTACAATTCTAGCTGCAGGTTCGAAATTGTCTAAATCATAATTTTGCATATGTTGTCCTCCTTATTCATCTCGAGTGACTTTAACTTGAGATGCGCTTTCATTTTTTCTAACTGGGTATTTTTTATTTACTAAAATTGCCCCTAGCAAACTAGTAAGAGAAGGATCTCTAGCCCCGATAGATTTATTCTTTAAGAATTTAAAATTCTTGTTTTTTAAATTAAGATCTAAATAGCCTTTTAAACCTCTTAATTGACTGGCTCCACCGATAAAGATGACAGGCATATTGTCAGGATCATCAATGTTATAGGCATTAACTAGTTGTTCTTTTCCGACATTAAACATATTGATAAAACCTGATAATTCTTTTTCGATAATTTGATTAAGTGCTTTAACTGTACAAGCTTCTTCTCCTAAAGGAGTCACCACTTTTGCAACTGGGTAATCAAATCTCATTTCTCTTTTATCTAAGCCATATAAGATTTTAATTTTTTCAGCTTCGCTTTCAGAAATATTAAAGCTTGTGACAATGCTGTTGGTGATATTGTCACCACCCCAAGAGAAACTTCTGGTCGCGAATATTTGATGATTATCAATTAAAGAAATAGTTGTAGAACTTGCTCCCATATCCACTAAGAAATAAGTAGCAGGTATATCATTATAAGTTGATAACAATTCACTGATAGCAAATGGAGAAACGACTCTTCTAAGAACTTTGATATTACTATCAACTAAGCAAGAGGTATGTTCTTCATTAATCCTTTTTGGTAATGTATGCACTTTAGAGTGCACTGTAATCGCACTACTTTCTTTACCAATTGGAGGAAGAGCGTATCGATTACCATTATCAAGCATAAAGGAATCAGGGATGATATCAATTAGTTCATTATCAATTGGTAATTTCTTATTTCTAATGATGTTATAGATATTTTTGATATCTAATTCACCAACAACTTTTTCTGGAGAAATCACAGAAGTATATTGAGTAGTCTCATAAATTTCTAAACCATATGGAGGTAAGACTAAAACTGCATCATCTATAAGATGTGAGAAATGTAAAGCTTCATCCATAACAGGATTATTCTTGCTAAGTTCTTTGACAATAGCAGCGTGATCTTTAATCGCACCAGATTCCACCGCATGATTTAAGGGAATTTTCTTTACAAAAGTCACTAGCACTTGGTTATCTTGAGCATAGCCAAAAACAATTTTGATATATTTATGAGATATTTCTAAGGCACAAATTGAATCTTTCATGCCCTATATTCTACATTAGTTAATTCACATTAACAATATTTTGTTAATTTGAAATGTTGAATTTTTTTTGTAATTTAAGAGTTCTTCTGAATCATTATTTTCTTCAGTTGTCTCTTCACTTTCTTCTTTTTCAGGATCATCAAACTGTGCTTCGATTGTGATTTGTTCAGTTTTAATTGAAGCAATGTAGGTTGGAACAGTTACCGCAACTCCAACCCCTACTAAGCCAACAAATATAGCAGAAAAATTACGGATGTAGAAAAAGGCTTTAGACTTGTGGTGTTTGTAAAGCTTGTTTTTTCTAACCATAACCTTTCTCCTTTCCTATTTCTTTTCGATGATTCTTAAGGTGCTACTTGCGGATCTATGATTATTTTCTAGTTCGCTTTCGCTCGGTCTAATTCCTTTTCTAGTGATGAGAATATAATCTTTTTCTTCTGTCACTAATGGGAAGTTTGTTCTATTTCCTTCCACTACTGTTAACTCTTTAAAGAGTTTTTTAACGATCTTATCTTCTAAACTATGGAAGGTAATGACTGCAAGTCGTCCACCGCTATTAAGATGTTTTACGACTTGGACTAATGTTTCTTTAAGAACATTAAGTTCGTTATTAACTTCAATTCTTAATGCTTGGAAGATTTGTTTAGCAGGATGACCAACTTTCTTTAATTCTTTAGCAGGCTTACTTCTTTTGATGATGTCCACTAATTCAAATGTTGTAGATATTGGTTTAACTGCTCTTTCTTTAACGATGTTATGAGCAATGGAAGCAGAATATTTATCTTCTCCATATTCATAGAATATTTTTCTAAGTTCTGCTTCAGGATAAGTATTTACCACTTCTTTAGCGGTGAGCTTTTGCTCGACATCCATTCTCATGTCAAGTGGAGCGTCATATCGATATGAGAAGCCTCTACTACTTTCATCAAATTGAGGGGAGCTTACTCCTAAGTCCATTAACACTCCATCGACTTTGTCGATATTTAATGACGTTAATATATCTTCGAAATTTACGAAATTAGATTTCACTAATTTGTAATTGGAAGCAATTTTACTTAATCTCTTATCAGATTCTTCAATAGCCTCTTTATCTTGATCTACACCAATTAAGAGTCCATCTTTATTTAGTCTTTTAAGGATTTCACTACTATGACCAGCTCTTCCTAGAGTTAGGTCAATATAAGTGCCATTAGCTTTAATATTTAATCCCTCGATAGTTTCATTTAATAAAACTGGGATATGACTAGCTTCACTCATCATCTTTTCCTAATGATTCAGCAATACTTTCAAATCTAGAGGAGACTTCTATTTCATATTTGTTATAAGCTTCGCTGTCCCAGATTTCGAAGTGATCGCCAACTCCAATGATGGTGACGTTTTTAGCAATGTGGAATCTAGATAATGTGTCTTTTGGAAGCTGAATACGATTAACTTTATCAATTGGAAGTTCAATCACACTGCTTAAGACTGTTCTTAAATAATCTCGAGCATTCTTTTTATTAAAAGAAATCTTTTCACATTCAGCGGTTAATTTTAGAAATTCAGCTTCTCTATATACTGATAAACAACCCTCAAAACCTTTTAAAACATATAAAGGAGAATTTTCTTTTAATCCTTCTTTGATTTTACGAGGTAACAAGAGTCTACCTTTATCGTCTAGAGAATGTTCATAGTGTCCAAAAAACATGTTTACCACTTTCTACCACTTTCTACCACTTGACTACATTATATAGTCATAACAAAAAGATGACAATAAAGAATTTAAAAATTTATAAAATAAAAAAATGAGGACAACGCCTCATTATAATTCGATATCGTCTAATTTTGCCCAGCGCGGATCTACTTTCTCCGCTTTTTCTTTTTGATAATCTTCTTCGCTAAGTACTCGATAGCCTACTCCACTATTAGGAAGTTTTGCACCCTTTTTCACTATTTTAGTTGGGGTACTAGCAATGATTAATCCTAAGATATATAGATCAATATCAAAGATCGGTTTTGGCTCAAAAAAGATATCTTCGTCATCTTCTATTTCATTAGAAAACTCTAATGAATCATTGAATTTTAAGTGCAAAGGAACATCTTCTAAAGTATATGAACATACTCCAATAATGTCACACTCTACACTAATATCCATAGTGATTAAATCATCATATTCATGAGCAGTGATTTTCACATGGGTATTTTCAATTTTACGAAGATGATTTTGATCAAGTTCGGCACTAGAAAAGTCGATATCATCTTCAAGCTCTAATAGATTATTTTGAAAATTAAATCGACTAATCTGCATATTACATTCTTAAACTCACATTTAGAGTTTTTGCTAATTCGTATTTGATCTTATCTAAAGTATCGTTAATTTCTTTATCGGTTAAAGTTTCTTCTTTGCCAAAAACAATATTTACTGCGACACTCTTAAGGTCTTCATCAATGTTACTACCTTCATAAATATCAAAGATTCTTGCTTCTTTAACTAAACCTTTGCCGCTAGTTTTGATCACTTTGATAATTTCAGAAGCGGATACTTTTTTATCCACTAACATCGCAAGGTCTCTGCTTACAGTAGGGAATTTAGAAATAGGAGTCATTTTGCTTAAAGATACTTTCGCGTTAAGTAATGGTTCAAGATTCATTTCTAAAACCACAACATTAGTTTTGAAGCCTAACGCTTTTAATGCTACTGGATGAAGTTCACCTAAAACTCCAATTGGAGCGTTTTGGAAAATAATTTTAGCAGATTTACCTGGATGTAATTCTTCTTTATTAGAAGAATAACGTTCAAATCT
>CAMPCW010000023.1 GCA_946647665.1 uncultured Caryophanales bacterium | reverse complement strand
GGCATTAATGTTGAAGACTTAGTTGTTGGAGCGCGTATAGAAGAGAATTCACAAAAGGAATCTCCTTTAGATTTTGCTTTATGGAAAAAGACTGATAAAGGAATTAATTGGCCTTCTCCTTGGGGAAATGGTAGGCCTGGATGGCACACTGAATGTACAGTGATGATCGATAAAATATTTCCGTCCCACTATATTGATATCCATGGTGGTGGATATGATTTAAAATTCCCTCATCACGAAAATGAAATCGCTCAAAGCGAAGCCACACACGGTAATAAAATCGCAAAAACTTGGATGCATAACGCTTTCATTAATTTTGGAAATGAAAAAATGTCTAAGAGCTTAGGCAATGTGGTTTATGCAAAAGACTTAATTGCTAAAGTTGGTGGAGCGGTTACTAGACTTGTTATTCTTTCTACCCATTACCGTCAACCAGTAAATTTTACTGAAGATACAGTTAACGCAGCGGTATCTGAAATTCAAAAAATGAAAATGGTCAATAAGCAAATGGCCTTAAAACTTCAAGCAGCTGATATAGATTTAGCAAAAGGTCAACCAACCTACATAAATGAATTCTTAAACGCTCTTTCTGATGACTTAAATACCGCAAATGCTTTAACTCATTTATATGATGTGATTAAGTTAGCAAATCAAGAAATTAGAAATAGAGAAATTGACTATAATAAGCTACTTGATCTATTCAAATCAATTAACGACATGTTCTATGTTTTAGGACTCGATATTCCATATGTAAAAATGGACGATAATGATAAAAAACTCTATCAAAACTACCTAAAAAGTAAAGAAAATAAAGATTTTGACCTTTCTGATAAACTCCGTCAAGAGCTCATTGAAAAGGGTATAATGTAATCACAAATAATCTATGAATAAAGAAAGTAATAATCTCATTTTTGGGAGGAATCCAGTTAAGGAAGCTTTAAGAGCAAATCGAGTGCTTAAGGTCTTTATTGTTAACAATTTTAACGACAAAGAAATTAACTTACTTTTACAACAAAAGAAACCTTATATTAAGGTTGTTAGTAATGCTGAATTGGATTCTAAAGCCAATGGCGTTCATCAAGGAATTATGGCGGAAATTAAACCATATGAATATCTTGATTTAGATGAGATTATTAGAAGAAGCAGAAAAGTAGAAGTTCCGATTGTGGTTATCCTTGATGGGATTAATGATACACATAATCTTGGAGCAATCTTAAGATCTTGCGATGTTTTTAATGTGACTGGCGTCATCATTCCTAAACATAATCAAGTTCCTCTTAATGCAACTGTGGCCAAAAGTAGTGCTGGTGCGATTAATTTTGTACCAGTTAGTCAAGTCTCTAGCCTAAATCAAACTATCCAGAAGTTAAAAGATAATGGATTCTGGGTTGTTTCTACTGATGGCAGTGCGAAAATTGATTACGCTCAAATTAAATATGATTTTCCAGTTGCTCTAGTAATTGGTTCAGAAGGAAAAGGAGTTTCTTCTCTAATTATTAAAAATTCCGATTATGTGGTGAAAATCCCTCAATACGGTCACGTTAATTCTTTAAATGCCTCTGTTGCTGCTGGCATTCTCTTATCAAGAATAAGAAGCTAGTGCTTTGTTATTTATAACTGAGATTTCTCCAGATAGGAGAAATTTTTTATGTCTGAAAAATTTAAGGACAAATCTGATAACGAACTAGTTTTGTTATACAAAAATTCAAGAAATGATGATGTTGAATTCGAAATAATAGCTCGTTATCAAAGACACGCTAAAAAATTAGCTAGAGAACAATATAACAAGTTCAACTTTCTATATCAGGTAGAATATGATGACCTATATTGTATTTGTTTAAGTTCATTATTTAATGCTATTAGGAGTTTTGATGATGAATCAATTAACTTCTATTCTTATTGGAAGACTGCTGCTATAAATGAGGCAACATCCTACGTTAGTAAATTTACTAACATTCATAAAAGCAGGATTGATGATTATCTAAATTATGAGCAGGGTATTTGTTTAAGTGGATATCTAAAAGAAAAAACACAAAATACCGATGAAGATTATTTATCTTCGATAGATTTAGAAAATGTATTGTCTAATCCAAAAAATAAGTTTTCTAAGACAGACGTGGATGTATTTCGTCTATATATGGCGGGCTATTCCATTAATGATATTGCTGCTTTAATTAACTCAACTTACAGCAAAGAAAGATATCGAATTGATAACATCAGACGTAAATTAGCAAATATTTTGTTCAATCAATAGAATGAAACAAAATAACTTGTTATAATAATCGTCATGAAATGCGTATCCATTAAAAACTTATCTTATGCATATATCAAAGATAGACCAGTGATTAAAGATTTATCGTTAGATATTAATCAAGGCGAATACGTTTCTTTAGTAGGACATAACGGATGTGGAAAATCCACTCTTGCAAAACTATTAGTGGGTTTATTATTTGCTAACCAAGGTTCTATTGAGATATGTGGATTAGAGTTAAATAACAAAAACATTAATGAGATACGTAAAAAAGTAGCTATTGTCTTTCAAAATCCCGATAACCAATTCATCGGTGCAACAGTGGAAGATGATATAGCGTTCTCTTTAGAAAACATGAATGTTCCTAGAGAGGAAATGCTATCTTTAGTGCCGGAATATGCTAAAAAAGTCGGAATGGAGCAATTCCTCACTAAAGAGCCTGGCTATTTATCTGGAGGTCAAAAGCAAAGAGTTGCAATAGCGGATGCTTTAATTAGAAACCCAGAAATATTAATTCTTGATGAAGCTACTAGCATGCTTGACCCAGCAGGCAAGCAAGATATTTTAGATTTGGTCAAAAAGATGAGAAGTGAGAACCCTAATCTCACTATTATTTCGATTACTCATGACATCAACGAGGCCTATGATTCTGACCGTATAATTTTAATGCATGAAGGCGTCAGTGTTCTTAATTGCAAGCCTAGTGAATTATTCGAAAAAAATGACATTATTTCAAAATATAACCTAGATTTGCCGTTTATTATTGAATTAAAAACAAAAATTAAAGACTTAGGAATTGATGTTCAAGAGTCTGATTCTTTAGAAGATATTGGAGAGAAATTATGCAAATAAAAATTAATAATCTCTCCTATACATATTTAGCTAAAACACCTAATGAAGTTGAAGCTCTTCATGATGTAAATTTAGAAATTCCTGAAGGCAAAATTACCTCAATTATTGGTCATACTGGAAGCGGGAAATCCACATTAATTCAAACATTAAATGGATTACTTATTCCTACTAGTGGAGAAGTTCATGTTGGTGAATATGTAGTTACAAATAAAAAGAAGAAAAACAAAAAGATTAAAGACTTAAGAAAATCTTTGGCAATCGTTTTTCAATTCCCTGAATATCAATTATTTGAGGAGACTGTCGAAAAAGATGTGGCCTTTGGATTAAAGAATTATGGTGTAAAGGAGCCTGAAGCAATTAAACTTGCCCATAAAGCTTTAAATGAAGTGGGTATCGATAAGTCATTTTATAAACGCAGCCCATTTGAATTATCAGGTGGAGAAAAACGTAGAGTGGCTATTGCTGGGATTATTGCTCTTAATCCAGATATTTTAGTCTTAGATGAGCCTACTGCGGGTTTAGATCCTTTAGGAAGCAAAATAATTTTAAGTTTAGTTGAAAAGTTTAATAAAGAAGGCAAAACCATCATTATTGTCACTCATGACATGAATATTGTCCTTAATTACAGTGATCATGTTGTAGTGATGAATGATGGAAAAGTGGCTTTTGAAGGAACTCCAAGCACTTTATTTAATGGAGATATTTCTAAATATTCAATTGACGTTCCTGAATTATTTAAATTCGTCAAAATTTTAGAATCAAAAGGGATGAAATTAGATATATCTAAAATTAGGACTTTAGATGATCTAATTAATCAACTTAAGGAGAAAAGATGAATAACTTAACGTTTGGTCGATATTCTCCGTTTAATACCTTTATACATAAGTTAGACCCTAGAAATAAGATCTTCTTGATGATTGTTTTATTTGTTTGTGTCTTTTTAAAGGTTACTGTTTGGTCTTCAACTTTAATAATGGCAGGAACTTTGTTCCTATTTATGATTTGTATCATGCTTATTTCTAAAGTAAGTGTTTTATCTCTATTAAAAAGTTTGGGGGCAATGTGGCTTTTATTCTTGTTCTTATTAATAATCTACATGTTTGTTCCTAATCCTGCTTACGACAAGACTCATGTTGCTTTTACGATTAACAATTATCCAGTCTATTATGACGCTTTTATTCAGTGGGGATATATCGTTATTAGATTAGTTATGATGCTTATGGTTACCATGATTTTAACTAGTACCACAAAACCTATGGATTTAACTTATGGCTTAGAGTGGTATCTTACTCCACTTAAAATAGTGAAGTTCCCTTCTCACATTGTCGCGATGACTTTAAGCATTGCCTTAAGATTTATTCCTACCTTAATTGATGAGACAAATAGAATTATTAAGGCACAGTCATCTAGAGGTGTAGATTTTAATCATGGTGGTATCTTTAAACGCTTTAGAGCGATATTTGCGTTAATTATTCCTTTATTTGTTTCTGCTATCACTAGAAGTGAGGAATTATCTGATGCTATGGAGGCTAGAGGATATGATCCATACGCAAAAAGAAGTAGATATAGAAAACTACAATTTCACCTATGTGATTTACTTGCCTTAATTGTTGCTATATTAGTATTTGGTGCTATATTAACCTTAGTTATTTACAATAACCATTTTGTACAAGTCGATATTATTTACTGGATTAGTGGAGTGCGACCAATTTTATGAGAATTTTAGCCCTAACTAAATATAAAGGAACTAATTATGCGGGTTGGCAAAGACAACCTAACGCTTTAAGCATTCAACAAGTAATAGAAGAGCAATTATCTAAATATTTTAATCGAGAAATCACTATCTATGGAGCGGGACGTACTGACGCAGGCGTACATGCATTAGGACAAAGATTTCACTTTGATGTTGATGTCGATGAACTTGATTTAGATAGACTTATATACTCACTTAATAAAATGCTTCCAGAAGATATATCTATTGAAGATATGGAAGAAGTGGAGCCAGACTTTCACGCGAGATTATCTGCAAAAAGTAAAATCTATAATTACTTAATATCTTTTGAGTCTAAATCTCCATTTTTCTATGACACGTGTTACTTATGTCCTAAGAAATTTGATGTTCCTACTTTTAAAGAGGCTCTACAACATTTTGTGGGTAAACATAACTTCAAAAACTTCACCTCTAAAGAAGAAGATAAAGATAACTTTGTTAGAGAAATCTACTCAATTGACGTAGTAGGAGAAGAAGAATTCTTATCTATTACCTTTAGAGGGACAGGATTTATGCGATATATGATTAGATTTATTATCGGGTATGCGATGGATGTCGCATATGGAAAATACGATATCGAATCAATTGATGAATTACTTAGTGAAGATAGTGAAAGACATATAACCGCTAGCAAAGCTCCTAGTAAAGGTTTATTATTAGTAGCAGTAGAATATTAAGTCGCCTGATTAAGCGGCTTTTTATTACAAACTTTATTTTGTGCTTTTGTCGTTTAGAATTCTTTAATATGGGAATTGCATACTTTAGGGGTCAAAATATGCAATTCAGCAATTAAAATTGCATAAAAATCCTCAAAAATATGCAATTTAGTAAATAACAATAAACTATTTATTAATCATCACATAGTGATATAATACATATCGGAAAAAACAGGAGAGTTATTATGGGAAGAGCACATGAAGTTAGAGCCAAAGCTATGGCTGCAACTGCCGCCGCACGTAGTGCGTTATTTATGAGAGCCAGTAAAGAAATCTATATGGCTGCTAGTAGAGGTGTTCCTGACCCAGATAGTAACTTAGCCTTACGTTCTGCAATTGAAAAATGGAAAGCGCAACACGTTACTAAAGACGTTATTGAAAGAGCGATTCAAAAAGCTAAAGGTGGTACTGCTGAATCTTACGATGAAGGAAGATATGAAGCCTTTGGTCCAGGTGGAAGCTTATTTATTATTGATACCTTAACTGATAACACTAATCGTGCTTTAGTGGAAGTTAGAACCGCTGTCACTAAAAAAGGTGGTCACTTAGGTTCTGTTATCTTTAATTTCTATCAAGCTGGATTATTTGCTTTTAAAGGAAATAATAGAGACGAAGTAGAAGAAGCTCTTATCTTAGGTGACGTTGATGTCCAAGAAGTTACTGAAGAAGACGGAGAAATCGAAGTGGTGACCGCTCCTGAAGCATTTGCTAAAGCTAGAGAAGTTTTAGGAGAATTAGGTATTACAGAATTTGATACCGCTGAAGTGACTTTCTTACCAAATGAATATGTAGAAATCACTGATCCAGAAGATAAAAGAAAATTTGAAGAATTATGTGATATGTTAGATGAACTTCAAGATGTTCAAAACGTATACCATAATGTTAAATTATAATTTATTAATAAATTATTAAAAGAACACCGAAAGGTGTTTTTTTCTTTATTTAAAAAAATGAATACGATGTTGAATATATCACGATATAGTGATAAAATAATATCAGAAAGGAGGCTTAAATGAATGCCTACGATCGCAAGATTCTATGGCATTATCATCAGGATGTATTTTCTTCCAAGAGAACACAATCCTCCGCATATTCATGTAATTTACGGCGAAGAAACATTTTCCATCTCTTTAATTGATATGGAAATTATTGATGGCGAGTTAAATCCAACATCACGAGTGCTATCAATGGTTAAAGAATGGATTTCGCTACACAAACAAGAATTATTGAATATGTGGAATACACAAGACATCGCTGAGATCGAACCATTAAGATAAAACTATTATGTTCCACAAGATTAAAAATGTATTTCCATTACAAGATTATAAACTTTTAGTTCAATTTTCTGTTGGCGTTACAAAGATTTATGATGTCAAACCACTTTTTAGGTGGAAAGATGTGTTTAAGACACTAAAAGAAAACGAACTCTTTTATGGTGTCTATGTTGATGTTGGTGGAAATGGCATCGTGTGGAACGATTATGTAGACTTATCCTGTGATGAGATTTGGGAAAATGGGGTGACTATTGAAACTCCATTTGATGGTCTTATGTCTATGAATGATGCCACAACTATATGGGGATTAAATGAATCCACATTACGAAAAGCTATTGCTTATGGCAAACTAAAAAATGGCATTGATGTTTGTAAATATGGCAAGCAATGGGTTGTTTCTATTCAGGCCATGAATAGAGAATACGGGCAGCCAAAATAGTAAAAATGTTAAAGTTGCTAAAAAAAGAATCCTTAAAGGGTTCTTTTTTTGTTGTGTCTAAGGCCAGTTTCTGTTAGAGTCAAAATAGGAAGGAGAAAGTAGAGATGGATAATAGTTCAGTTTTGTTGGACGCTAATTTAGTAAAAAAATCTGAAAAAGTGTTTTCTAAAAAATATGATATCAGTGTCGAAGAAGCTATAGAGTATTTCTTAGGGTACGTTATTAGAACAAAATGTATTCCTTTTGAAATCGAAGTGCCTAACAAGAAAACCTTAAAAGCGTTTAAGGAAGCAGAAGACATAATGTCAGGCAAAAAGAAAAGTAAAACATACACTCTGGATGAGTTAAGAAAAGAATTAGATGTCTAAACGTGTGAAAGTAGTAGTAAGAAGAATCCTGCAAGGATTCTTTTTATATCTGTAGGATATCGATATACAAATAATCAATATTTTTATTGATTCGAAAATATATTTAAGAATATAATTTAACTCGGCACTAGCCAAAAATAATGAAGTCCCCGGTAAGGAATAAGTTAGTTTGGTAAAGGAGGATTAACTATATGCAACGTCAAACTACTATTGCAAAAGCAAGTGAAATCCAAAGAAAATGGTATGTCGTTGATGCCACTGACAAACCATTAGGTAGATTAGTCTCCCAAGTCGCTCAAATTTTAACAGGTAAGGTGAAACCAACTTGGACACCTAACGTTGACTGTGGTGATTATGTGATCATTATCAACGCTGAAAAAGTGAGCTTATCTGGAGATAAAATCCACAATAAAAAATATTATAACGTGTCTGGATATGACGGTGGTCTTAGAACAAGAACCGCTGGAGTCATGCTCAAAGAATTTCCATGTGAAATGATTGAAAGAAGTGTCCACGGGATGGTGCCTAAAGGACGCTTAGGTAGACAAATTGAAAAGAAATTATTTGTCTATGCTGGACCAGACCACAAGCACGAAGCTCAAAAACCAGAAGTTCTTGAGCTCAAATTCTAGGAGGATATAGAAAATGGCAACTAAGAAAGAAAGTGTCCAATTCTACGGAACTGGACGTAGAAAATCTTCAATCGCTAGAGTATATGTCGTCTCTGGGAATGGCAAAATCACTGTTAACGGAAGGGATGTCAATGAATACATGCCATACGCTACCTTAGTGATGGACCTCAAACAACCATTAGTGTTAACTGAAACCGAAGGCAAATATGATGTCGTCTGTGATGTTAAAGGCGGTGGTTTCACTGGTCAAGCCGGTGCAATTAGATTAGGCATTACTCGCGCTTTGTTAGAAGCTGGATGCGATCGCAAAACTTTAAAGGCTGCTGGTTTAGTTACTAGAGACTCTCGTAAGAAAGAGAGAAAGAAATACGGTCTTAAAGCTGCTAGAAGAGCACCACAATTCTCTAAGCGTTAATCTCAAACTGATATCTTTGATATCAAAACTAAGAGAAAAGATTATAGGAAGTCCTCAAAAAACTTCCTTTTTCTTTTTGTTGATTTATAAAATCTACTATTGTATATTATTAAGGCGCGTATTTGGGCCTTTAGCTCAGTTGGTTAGAGCGCACCCCTGATAAGGGTGAGGTCGATGGTTCAA
>CAMPCW010000022.1 GCA_946647665.1 uncultured Caryophanales bacterium | reverse complement strand
ATAAAATAGTTGGCTGTAAGATTAAAAACTTTATTAAGTATGCAAAAATCAAATATAGCGGAATTATTTATCTACCCGCTAATCCATTAATAGATGTGATTAATATCATTTTAGAAAGAAATAATTTAGAAACTTTAGCCTATAAAAATGGTTCAGGTTATATCACTAGATTAAATAAAGACAAAATGATGGTGTATTGTGAAATAGGAACATTTATGAGAGATTATCAAATCTCTAAAGGACAATATTGTTCCTATTATGATTTATATATAAAAGATGAAGATGATAAAAGGCTATTTGAAATCGATGAAAATATTAAAGAGAACGTTGATTTCTTTCTCTCGGAGGTCAAATAAATGATAGAAGTGGAATTAAAAAAGCAAGGTAAAATCTCTAGACTTACAAATAAAACATTTAAGTTTGAAAAAGAATTAGGTGAAGGATTCTACGCGGCTAATTACTTTTTAAAAAGTAATAAGATTGTTAAAGAAAACGCTCCTAATCATAAAGTCACGATGCAGTGGTTTCAAAGAAGAGACGACTCTGTGCTGTGCGGCATTGATGAAGTAATTGCTATTTTACATACTTTTGCTATTCACCCAGAAGAGTTAGAAATTGAGGCGCTTAATGATGGGGATATCATTAACAATATGGAACCAGTTCTTAAAGTGACAGGTAAATATGAAAACTTTGGCTTTTTAGAAAGTGTGATCGACGGCATTTTAGCCAGAAGAAGTAGTGTCGCTACTAATGTTAGAGAAGTGCTTAGAGTTGCGGGAGATACCCCTGTATTTTCTATGGCAGATAGACAAGATGATTATCACACCCAAGTAGGAGACGGCTATGCTACTTATGTAGCAGGGATTACTAAAGTCTCTACTGACGCTCAAGGAGCGTGGTGGGGTGGTAAAGGTATGGGTACCATGCCACATGCTTTAATTCAAGTATGTAATGGAGATGTAGTAAAAGCTGCGCAAATCTATCATAAGACTTATCCAAATGAGAAAGTAACCGCGTTAATTGACTACAACAATAATGTTGTTAGAGATTCTTTAATTTTAGCGCGCGCATTAAAAGAAGATTTAAATGGAGTAAGAATTGATACTTCTAAATCATTAATTGATCATTATTTTGATGATAAAGATACATCAGGATTTGATCCTCATGGTGTTTGTAAAGAATTGGTGTTCGCTCTTAGAGAAGCACTTGATAAAGAAGGATTTAACTATGTTAAAATCATTGTTTCTTCTTCTTTTGGACCAGAAAAAATTAAAGAGTGGAAAGCTCTTGGTGTACCAGTTGATTTATATGGAGTTGGTACCTACTTTGTAAACAATATGACATGTGGCTTTACCGGCGATCTTGTGATGCTTGACGGCAAGCCTCAAGCTAAAGAAGGCAGAGCTAATTATCCATCTAATAGGTTACAAAAGGTTAAATATCCTATATACTAAAATTATTAATAAGGGGGAATTAATAAATGAAATGGGGGAAATTATTTTTTAGTACAGCATTTTTGGGTGTTTCACTTGCTAGTTGTGGGGGTTCTAACACATCTAGTCTTAATCCGTTCGATGCAAAATACGAAGTATCATATGAATTTGCTACTAACTTAGCTAATACTTGGAAAGCAAGTGTTGATGAATCTATTGAATATATTGCTCATTTAACCGTTAACAGTGTTGAGCCTAACGTTCAATATCGTTTCAAAGCAGATTATAGAGGCCACCCTGGACAAATATTTAATTATATTGAAGGAAGTATCAACACCAGCTATAGCACGATTAGTGATACATCCGAACACTTTAGAAACAATTATGATTTATCTGATGGCTTTACTCGTATTGAAAAGAATGAACTAGATTCAGAATATAACACAGAATATCACTATTATTTTAATGATAATTTGATTTCAATGTTTGCTTATGCTGAGGCAGACGGTTATGGAGGATATAGCGCGATTAGCTTTAACAATCAAGGCCTTATAACATTCTTAGAATGGTATGAGCTTGAAGGTGACTTGTCTTATAAAGAGACTAAAACAGTAACTTTTGAAAGAATTTCATAAAAATAAAGACCCTCAAGGGTCTTATTTTTTTATTACTTTAAGGAAGATTTTCTTTCCTTTTTTGATTTTGATTGATTCAGAAACTTTTATCATCTCATTTGGATTAGTTTTCTTTTCTCCGTCAATTGAGATGCCACCTTGCTCTACTAATCTACGAGCTTCGCTTTTACTAGTAGCGAGTTCTGCTTTTACTAATAAGTCGAGTAGATTAACTTCATCTTCTAATTCGAGTTCAATGCTTGGCATAGTGGAGTCATCTCCAACTCCCGCGAATAAGTTTTTCGCTGCTTGAAGTGCTTTATTAGCTTCTTCTTCCCCGTGCACTAATTTAGTGAGTTCATAGGCAAGAATTTCTTTTTTCTCGTTAATACGAGAAGAGTCCCAAGCTTCCATTTCGTTAATTTTGTCTAATGGCACAAATGTTAAGAGTTTGAAACATTTCATCACATCAGCGTCTTCAACATTTCTCCAATATTGGAAGAATTCAAATGGAGTAGTTTTATTTGGATCAAGCCAGACAGCACCTGATGCGGTCTTACCCATCTTCTTTCCTTCACTATTAAGAAGAAGAGTGATAGTCATCGCATAAGCATCTTTTCCGGTCTTCTTTCTAATTAATTCAGTACCCGCAAGCATATTAGACCATTGGTCATCTCCGCCAAACTGCATATTGCAGCCATATTTTTCGTGCAAGTAGTAGAAGTCATAAGCCTGCATAATCATATAGTTGAATTCTAAGAAAGATAGTCCTCTTTCCATTCTTTGTTTATAACATTCCGCTCTTAACATGTTGTTAACTGAGAAGTGTGGACCAACATCTCTTAATAGTTCAACATAGTTGAGTTTAAGTAACCAGTCAGCGTTATTGACTACTAAAGCGTTATTAAAGTCAATGAATCTAGACATTTGTTTTTTAAAACATTCAACGTTATGGTCGATTGTTTCTTTAGACATCATTTGTCTTAAATCGCTTCTTCCAGAAGGATCACCGACATGACCAGTTCCTCCACCTACTAATACGATTGGAGTGTTACCAGCTTCTTGGAGTCTTTTCATTAAACATAAGGCCATGAAGTGCCCAACGTGTAAAGAATCTGCAGTTGGGTCAAAGCCAATATAAAATTTTGCTTTTCCTTTATTAAGAAGTTCTCTAATTTCTTGTTCATCAGTAACTTGTGCGATTAATCCACGCGCTTGTAACTCTTCATATATGCCCATAATTATGCTCCAATCTACTATGTAGAATTATAACATAATATTTTAGGATATGTATAAAAAAAGACTCGCCATTTCGACGAGTCTTTGTAAGTAAGTTTTTTAGATTAGAGCTTACGGTTGTAGTATTCAACGATTTGTGATTCAGTGATTTGTGAAGTTAATTCATTTCTTTCTGGTTCACGAATGTATTTACCAGAGAGCTTTTCTTCATCAACTTCCACCCAGCCGACTTTAGTAGCAATACTAGCAAGTGATTCTTTAACTACTTTCATTTCTTTGGCGTTTTCTCTAAGAGAAATAACGTCGTTTAAGGAACATAAATAGCTTGGGATATCAACTTTATTGCCGTTGACTTCGATGTGACCATGATTCACGAGTTGTCTAGCGCCTCTTCTTGTACGAGCAAATCCCATACGATAGACGAGGTTGTCTAATCTAGATTCTAAGAGTTTCATGAAGGCAAAACCGGTAACTTCTTTGCTCTTGAGTGCAAGCATGAATAATCTACGGAATTGTCTTTCATTAACACCATACATCTGTCTTAACTTTTGTTTTTCGACTAATTGTTTGCCGTATTCAGATGGTTTCTTCTTTCTTGAAGCACCGTGTTGTCCAGGACCATAAGGTCTTTTTTGGAGTTCTTTACCAGTTTCAAGAGTGGAGAATCCTAATCTACGACTTTGTTTCCAGTCTGATCCAGTGTATCTCATGTGACTTCCTTCCTTTCTTTATTATTTGCAAATAAATTGAGGCATTAATTCCTTGCTCCGGGTGTTTGAACTGGCATTTCACCGCATAGCTTTGGTTACTTTGTTTGAATATCAAACATCAGTCAAGCAGTATTAATGTGCTGCATTACATGCAGAGAATAATATATAGGATTTGCTTAAACTAATCAACATAAAAATTAAATTTTTAAAAAGCGGTGATGACTTTGAGCGTTTTGAGCTGATTTTTTAGCGGATAATTTTACTTTAAGATATAACCTACTACATTATATTTTTGTTTATATTTTTTCCTTGGCTATTAATTTTCTTAATAAAAAATATTTTAATTATTTTTTCCTTCTTTAGTGGATTTACTATAGAATATATATAATTAATCTATGATTAAGGAGGGATATCTATGGTTGTTGGTCTTTCTACTGGCACTTTAGTCGCATTAATAGTGTCGGCTTCAGTCGTCATCATTACTTTAGGAGTTTTATTTTATTTATTTGTCTATTCTAGATTCAACTATCGTAAGCAAATTAGAAATCTTGAAAAACAGTTTTCATATTATGATTCTTTACTTATCGGACAAGACAGCCAATACATCCATAGATTAGAAATTATTTCTAGAACCAACCTCCTTTATTTGGATAAATATGAATATTTCCAAAAAAGATTTAGAAATATCTATGATATTGAAGATAAATACGCTGATTCGATTTTAAAACAACTATCAGCCTTAATTAAAGCTAAACAATATAAGAATATTAAATCCGTTATTAGCGAAGCTAAAAAAGCCATTGACACTTTAAGCGAAAGTGTCAAATCCTTAGATCATGATTTATATGAAGTGATTAAACTAGAAGAAGATTGTAGACGTAACATTGATCACTTAAGAGAAGTGTATCGTCACGTCAAACAAACATATTATTCTGAATCTGATGACTTAGAACTTGTCGCTCCAACATTTACTAAAATGTTTGATAAGATTGATTCAAAATTTTCTAAATTTGATGACATGCTTGAAGGAGCGGAGTATGAAGAAATTCAAACTGAAATTGATTCTTTGGATGAAGTATTAACTGCTTTAGGACATGTCCTAATTGATTTATCTGGACTTTGTAAAACAGTAAAAACTGTTATCCCTGAAAAGCTAGTAGAACTTCAAAACAAATATAAAGAAACAGAAAAAGAAGGTGTCCCTCTATATCACTTATCTTTCAAAGTTCATGTTGATGAATGGAAAAAGAAGTTAGCAGAATTAACAAAGAAAATTATTAACCTTCAATGTGGTGGTGTTAAAACTCAATGTGACATCATATTTACTGAGATTACTGAATATAGCAAATTATTAGATGATGAAATCTCCGCTAGGGCATATTTCAACGAAAACTATAATCGTATTTATAATCAAGTTAATGAAGTTGAGAAGCTTTTCTTAAGGATTTGTGCGGTCTTACCAGAAATTAAAGAATTTTATATGGTTTCTGATTTAGAAAACGACCGTATCAACGAATTATCAAAAGACGTTGATAGCCTTGGAAGTGCGAAACGATATTTGGATGGCTTCGTGCATAGTGGCACCCGTCAGCCTTTTTCTTTGTTGAAAACTAAGTTAGATGAGCTTGATGAAAACTACAAAGTGGTAAATGAAGGTGTGACAAACTTTAAAATCTATGTTGATTCTTTAAAGAGCACTGCCGAAGAAGCTTATAACTTAATTTCAGTTTATTATCACCGTATCAAATTAACTGAAAGTTTATTAGATGAAATTGGCAACGATTCAATCAAGGCTAATTATCAAGAGAAGATTGACGCTGTTTATGATGTTTTAAATAATATCTATGATCAAATTCAATCAAAGCCAATTAATGTTGATGAAGTTTCACATAAGATTGAAAATCTTAAAAACCTCGCAAATGCGATGTTTGAAGAAGTGGAATCAATCTCTAGAAATCAAAAAGCTGCAGAAAATTCAATCATGCTTCTTAATCCAGAAAGAGATGAACAAGATATTAACCAAACTGTTATGGGTTTAGAACTTGGTTTTGAAAAGGGCGAGTTCTCTACTGTTAATTCTCAAGCAACATCTATTTATAAGAATAGACACACAAATCCTAATGCCTAATATTATTTATCTTGATAACGCTAGTACAACTAAACTTGACCCAAAAGTTAAGGAAGTTTTTACTTGTGCTTTAGATAAATATTGCGCTAATCCTAGTAGCATTCATAAATTAGGGCAAGAAGCTAACTATATTTTAAATAAAACTAAAGATGAAATTTTAGCTTTGCTAAAAAGTAATGATCATCAAGTGATATTTACTAGTGGCGCAACTGAATCAAACAATTTAGCGATTAAAGGAGTTTGCCTTAGATATAAATCTCGAGGCAATCACATTATCACTTCAATTTATGAACACCCATCTGTTTTAGAGGCTTTTAAACAATTAGAAAAAGAATTCGGATTTGAAGTTACTTATTTATACCCTAATAGTGACGGGATTATTACCGCTAAAGAAGTGGAGTCTAACATTAAAAAAGACACGATCTTTGTTTCTATTATGGCTGTTAATAATGAGATTGGTAGCGTTAATCCAATTGAAGAAATCGCAGATATGTTAAAAGCCTATCCAAAAGTTATCTTCCATAGTGACGCTGCGCAATTAATTGGCAAATCTAACAATAATATCAATTTTAATAAAATTGATTTATTAACTATTTCTGCCCATAAAATGCATGGGCTAGTTTCTAGTGGTGCTTTAATTAAAAGAAAGAAAATTGAATTGTTCCCTTTAGCTAGTGGAGGCGGACAAGAATATAACTTTAGAAGCGGGACTAACGATTTAGCTAGTGCATTAGCTTTTAAAAAGACTTTAGAGTTGGCGTTAGCTCATCAAAAAGAAAGATATGACTATGTTTATAAATTAGCGGATCGTTTACTTAATTATCTTAAAGATAACCCATCTTTATATGAATTAAATGTTTCTAATCCTATTAATCCATATATCATTAACTTTTCTTCTATTAAAAAGAAAGGTTCGGTAGTGGTCGAGGCTCTTAGTAATTCCGGCATTATGGTTTCTTCAATTAGCGCCTGTCATTCATCAAAAGAAAAAGGAAGCTACGTTGTTGCCTCATTAAAGAAAAGTGAAAATGTCTTTAATAACACAGTTCGAGTTTCTTTATCTTATTTAAACACAATCGAAGAAATAGACACTTTTGTGTCTACTTTAGATAAAATTATCAAGGATATTCGTTAATATGGTGAGTTATGATTACGTTATGGTGAGATTTGGTGAATTATCCACCAAAGGAAAGAATAAAAAGGATTTTATTCATACCTTATTTTTAAATATTAAACATGCTTTAAAAGATTATGATGTAAAAATCGAATCTAGATTTGATCATATTTATGTCTATTTAAATGGTAATGAATATCAACCAATTATTGAGCGACTTCAAGATGTATCCGGTATTCAAGGCTTATCTTTAGTGGCTCGAATCGATAATGATGTCGAAAAGATTAAAGAATCATCTTTAGAACTCATTAAATTAGAAGAAGGAAAAACCTTTAAAGTTAAAGTCAAAAGAAGCAATAAAAAGTTCCCTCTTCATAGTGAAGAAATCACAAGAATCGTCGCTCCTGTTATTTTAAAAAATACCAATTTAAAAGTAGACGTTCATAATCCCGATATTTTATTAAATATCGAAGTAAGAGACGAAGGTACTTATATCTTTGTTAAAACTTTTCCTGGAGCTGGAGGATATCCTCTTGGAGTAGCAGGTAAATCTATGCATATGCTTTCTGGAGGAATTGATTCTCCGGTAGCGGCCTATTTAATGATGAAAAGAGGAGTGACTATTGAATGTATTCATTTTGCCTCCCCTCCATATACTCAAGAAGCGGTAATTTATAAATTGATGGATTTACTAGCTAAATTAAACCGTTATCAGCCTCGTATTAGACTTCATATTGTTCCATTTACTAAGATTCAAGAAGCAATTTATGATAATGCCCCTGAAAGCTATTGCATCACCATTATGCGAAGGATGATGTATCGCTTAGCAAGTAAACTTGCTAGAAGAAGAAATTGCCCAGTTATTTCTACTGGGGAATCAGTAGGTCAAGTAGCGAGTCAAACTCTTCAATCGATGGCGACAATTAACGAAGTAACATCCACTCCAGTCATTAGACCATGTGCGACTATGGATAAATTAGAAATCATTAAATTATCTAAAAAGATTGATACCTATGATATCTCCATTAGACCATATGAAGATTGCTGTACTATCTTTACTCCTAAAGCTCCTAAGACCGCTCCTAAATTAGATGAAGCTAAAGAGTATGAAGAGAAATTTGATTATGAATCTTTAATTAATGAAGCGTTAGCAAATATAGAAGTAAAAATTATAGAATAAGAAAAAGCCTGGGAAACCAGGCTTTATAAATAATTATAATAATTATTTAATGTTTTTCTTAGCTGTCTTAACTAAATCGGCAAATGCTTGAGGATCGTTGATTGCTAATTCGGATAACATTTTTCTGTTAACTTGGATGTTAGCGACTTTTAATCCATACATGAATTTGCTATAAGAGATATCATTCATACGGCAAGCAGCGTTGATACGTCTGATCCATAATTTTCTGTAATCTCTTTTGACAGTTCTACGAGAGATGTACGCATAGCGTAAGCTGTGCATGACTTGTTCTTTCGCAGTTTTGTAAAGTAAGTGCTTGCTACCGAAGTAACCTTTTGCTCTTTTGAGCATTCTTTTACGACGGGCGTGTGTGACTGTTCCACCTTTAACTCTCATGGTCTAATCCTCCTTACTTCACAATGAGATACTTAACTCTCTTATAGTCAGTCTTGTGTAAGGCTGCACCTTTCATTAAGTGTCTCTTTTGTTTTGTGGTTTTGTGTGGGGCTAAATGTGATGTGTAAGCGTGATGTCTTGTGACTTTTCCGCTGCCAGTGACTTTAATTCTTTTCATTAAAGCACGTTTGCTTTTCATTTTTG
>CAMPCW010000021.1 GCA_946647665.1 uncultured Caryophanales bacterium | reverse complement strand
CAGTTATAGTAGATTATTTTTATCACGAAGAAGTTAGAGGCTCAAACAATACAGGCGTGAGAAAGAAGAAATAACTTGTCCCATTTTGGTGCCTGCTGTCCCATTTTTTGGCAAAATTCGATTTTGTATCAATTCTTTCGCTTATTGCCAAAAAAGACTCTAAATTTTAGAGTCTTTTTAATGTTTAATATCTTTAAATAATCGTTTCTAATTTTATTAAATTAGTAGCTGAGGCTTTTGCCCCTGCTGTTCCACCCGTTAGAACAACATGATTACCTGATTTTAAATTAAAGGCGACCCTAGCTAAATTCAAGGCATTATTAAACATTGGAGTCGTATGTTCAAATCTTCCAGTAATAGCCGGAGTAACACCCCAAGATAAGGCTAACTTATACCAAACTTTTTCACTGGTAGTAACTCCTAATATATCAATAGGACAGCGAAATCTCGCTACCATTCTTACCGTTTTCCCAGAAATAGAAGAAACCACTATAGCCTTCGCACTAACATCAATTGCCATTTCACAAGTTGCGTGACTAACTGCGTCAGTAGAATTTCTAATTTCAAAATTTGTTTCCTTAAATAATCTTGTGTAATTAATATTCTTTTCAGTAAATTCGGCAATATCCGCCATTACTTTAGTGGCTTCAACAGGATATTTACCAGAAGCAGATTCTCCAGAAAGCATAATGGCACTACTACCATCATAGACTGCATTAGCAACATCTGAAATTTCCGCTCTTGTTGGACGAGGATTATTAATCATAGACTCTAGCATTTCAGTAGCGGTAATAACAACCTTTCCCATCAAACGACACTTTTTAATTAAATGCTTTTGAATGCTAGGGACTTCAATATAAGGAACTTCTACTCCTAGATCACCTCTAGCGACCATAATGCCATCAGCGATCTCACAAATTTCATCGATGTTATCAACACCAAAGCGATTCTCAATTTTGGCAATAATTTCAATTTCACTTCCACCATTGTCATCTAAGAATTTACGCATGTCCAACATATCTTGTTTACAAGAAACAAACGAAGCCGCGACAAAGTCGACATCATTTTCAATGCCGAATAATAAGTCACTTTTATCAGCTTCTGAAAGGAAGGTCTGTTGTAAATGCTTGCCTGGAAATGACATGGATTTACGGTTAGAGAGTTTACCTCCATTAATGACTTCGGTATAAATTTTATCTTCACTAATTTTAGTGACTTTAAAATTCACGAGTCCGTTATTAACTAAAATACAATCACCAACTTCTAATTCTTCTGGTAAATGTTTATAAGAAACAGAGACTTCTTTTTCATTACCCATTATTTCTTTGGTGGTGAAAATAAATTCATCTCCATTATTAAGATTTATTTCATCGTGTTCAAATAAACCAATACGGTATTCTGGGCCTTTAGTGTCAAGCATGATAGCGATTGGTAAATTTAATTCTTCTCTAACTTTTTTTATCATGTCAAAACGCGCTTTATGTTGTTCATGATTACCATGAGAGAAGTTCGCTCTAGCAACATTCATCCCGGCTTTAGCCATTGCAATCAAAGTTTCTTCTTTATCACTACTAGGGCCAATCGTACAAATAATTTTGGTCTTTCTCATAAAAATATCCTCAAAAGAATAGATACATCAATTGTATAACAATTTATGTTATATTTGAAAAAAAGATAATATTCATTATAATAATGAATGGAAAAGAGGAAGTGAACATGGCTAACATTAAAACTGTTCCTATTACATTAATTACTGGATATTTAGGAAGTGGTAAAACCACTTTAATTAATCATATTTTAAGAAATGCAAAAAATCACAAAATGGCGGTTATCGTTAATGACTTAGGCGAAGTGAATATTGACGCTGAACTCATTGAAAAAAACGGCATCGTCTCTTCTCAGGACAATAACCTAGTATCTCTTCAAAATGGATGCATCTGCTGTACTCTTAAAAAAGACTTAATCGAACAACTTGCAGATTTAGTTCAATCTCAAAAATTTGATCACATTCTTATAGAGGCTAGTGGAATCTGTGAACCAGTCCCAATTGCTCAAACTATTTCCTTCATGGAAGAAGAATTTAAGAAAAGAAAACTACCTAAATTCTATGAATTGGACGCTGTTATATCAGTTACCGATGCTTTAAGACTAAGAGATGAGTTTGGTTGTGGAGAGGTTCTACAAGAAGCAGAAAGAGGAGAAGAAAATCTCGAAAATCTTGTCATTCAACAAATCGAATTCTGCGATATTATCCTTTTAAATAAAGTAAGTGAAATCTCAAAAGTTGAATTAGATAGAGTGAAAAAAGTCATTAAGGCAATTCAACCAAAAGCCAAAATCATTGAAAGTGATTATTGTGATGTTGATATAGACCAATTAGTGGATACAAAATTGTTCAATTTTGAAGAAGCTTCAACTTCAGCTGCATGGATTAGAGAATTTGAAGATTGGGATAATGAAGTTGACGCTGATGAAGAGCATGAACATCACCATCATGACGATGAAGATGATGATGAAGATGAGCATGAACACGAACATGAGCATCATCACGAAGAACATGAACACCATCACCATCATCACCACCATCACGAACACGGTATTGACGAAAATGATGATGAAGGCACCGCTGATGAATATGATGTCAACACTATGGTTTATTATCGTAGAAGACCATTTGAAAAAAATAAGTTCGTTGAATGGGCAAACGAGAATAAACATCACCTAATTAGATCAAAAGGAATTCTCTATTTTAAAGAAGACATTAAAAAGGCTTATGTATATGAACAAGCTGGTCATCAACAAACTCTAAATGAATCTGGAGTTTGGTATAGTGAACAGCTAAGTAAAAAACAACTTCAAATGCTTCTTGAAAATGATAAAAACTTCGCTCACGACTGGGATGAAAAATATGGTGACAAACTCATCAAATTGGTGTTCATCGGACAGAATTTAGAGCAAGAAAAAATCAAAGAAGAACTAGACCGAATCTAATAGTAAAAATCACTGGAATCGACCAGTGATTTTTTTATACTACTTATTTAACAAATTATTCGACAGGTTTAATAAAGAAATTGCCGTACGCTTGAATCAAGGAAGTGACAGTGACAAATGAATGCTGATCAATTTTTCTAACAAGATCAACAACTCGTTTTACTTCACTAGAAGAAACAACCATGTAAACAACATATTTATCGGCATGAGAATAACCACCTTTTCCTTCCACTGTAGTTGTGGAATGTGGGAAATTTGCAATTAAAACCGAGGATATGTCCTTAATAGATGTAATAATTTGGATTTGTACTTTCTTGTTTCTGGTATTGATAAAATCAACAACTAGCATCACAGAGAATAAATATAAGAAAGAGAACAATAAGTTAACAAAAGCAATATCCACGTGTTGTCCGTGGTTATGAATAATTGTTAGACCAAAATATGTTAATAAAATAATAGAATTTAAAGTCGTTGCATATTTACCTACACTAGTGGATTTTCTAAGAGCGAAATAATAGGAAATTACATCGATTCCACCACAAGAGATTTCATTACGGAAAGCAATACTACTAGCAAGGCCGATACTTACGGCCGCGAATAGCACTCTCGCACTATGATAACTCGTCTCTGCGTTATCTAGCGTATACGCAATATCGTGCATAAATCCAACGTTAGAAAAAGCCCAAATAAATAAGGAAGAAAGTCCGACATTTAATAGTGATAAAATTGCAAACTTCTTACCAATTTTAAAGTAGGCAAATAGTAGGATTGGAATATTCAAAGCGAAATAGAAAATAGATTGTAAAGTAGAAATACTAACTGTTCCACCGCATAAAGTCGAAATCATCCAGATGACTTGAGAGATACCACCAACTCCTCCAGTGGTAATTGATGATCCCCAAATAGTCGCATGATTCTCGACTGCAGGTGCAACAAAACAATAAAATCCAAAAGCATATAAAAGAGCAGTAAAGGTAGCAACAAATGCACCTAAAGAAAAACTAAGCCCTTCGCGTAGTCCAATATGATCGTACATATAATTGTTGAATTTGCGCTTCAACCTACTAATCTTTTTCATAATCTAACATGTATTTTATACATTCACATTTTAAATATCAATAAGAAACAAAATAGTGTTACAAAATATATTTTAATTTCTACGAAATTAATTTGTTTATAGAAAAACTATATTATTTTATTGAAAATAAATGGTTAAAGTGATATCATTTATTCGCTATATGTAAATATAGGAGGCTAATTATCATGAAAATTTTAAGAGCTATCGGACATTTCTTTGCAAAAATCGGACGTTGGATTGCTAATACTGCATGGGTTCAACCATTATTAATTGTTGGTGGTATTTTCGCCATCATCTTCTCAATTCCTTACATCAAAAGAGGTTTTGAAGGTTTATTTAATAAAGACACGGATGAAAAATATGCATGGTATGAAGCTCAAGCTCTTACTTTAACAGAAGACGGACAAGCTGATAGATTATTAGGATACTTAGAATCCTATAATGCTGAAAATTCCAAAAAAATTAAAGATGAATTTGGTAATAAATTCTTGCTCTCCTTTGTTAAACAAGATTGCACCAACTGTAAAGATGCAGTTGAAGGCTATGGCAATGCCATTGCTAATGGTTACGCACAAGGATTTAAGTTCTACACCATTCTTGTTGATAAAATGGATGAAAGCGGTAAAGAATACTTAGCAAAACCAATCTATGCTAAACACACTGGTTTATTTGAAGAATTAGTTGAATACTATGGTGAATGTGATGATACAGATTATCCACTATATAGAAACCTTTTAACTAAGAGTAAATCTTCTATCGTTAACAATATGAAGACAAAGTCTTCTAAATTAGATGCTGCTTCAACATCTGATGAAGGATTAGACACACCTTTAACTTTCTTAGTCGACTTAGAAAAATATGACATCGGCTATTATGGATGTAATGGTATTACCCAATTATTCTATAATTACGTCGACTTTGATTTCTCTGATACCGTTAACGAAGCTACTAAAGGTATGGTCGTTAGAGACTTATGGAATTACCAAGGTATCTTCGATCCAGAAATGGAAGCCTAATTAATTATATTAATTATTAAAAAGACCCGATGTGATGGGTCTTTTTTGTTTATAACTATCCTCTATTTAAGTCTTTTAAGAACGCTATTAGGAACTAACTTAGAAACGTCAATTCCTTGCTTTGCCATAGTGATAATGGAGCTACTAGAAATAAATGTTTTATCGCCTCTAGCCATCAAGAAGACAGTATCAATTCTTGGATCGATATATTCATTGGCGCTAGCAAGTTGAAATTCATATTCAAAATCAGACACTGCTCTTAAACCTCTAATTAAATGAGTAGCATTATGCTTCTTAGCGAATTCAACAGTGAGACCACTATCGCTAGTAACTTCTATTTTTTTATTGCCGTCACAAGCTTCTAGAATCATCTCCACTCTTTCCTTTACAGAAAAGTTAGATGTTTTATTAGGGTTATTAGCCACTAAAACAATGACTTTATCAAATAAAGCGCAGGCTCTATCTAAAATATCTAAATGTCCATTAGTGATCGGATCAAAGCTTCCAGGATAAACAGCAATTTTCATTATTAATTATTCCTCTATAAAAGTATATAAACGTATATCACCATAATGATACTCTTTTATTTTTTTATTCCAAATAGGATCGATATTTAGTTCTCTATTAATCTCTACAGCGACTAGCCCGTTTTTATTTATTAATCTATTAGAAAATATATAAGATAAAACTTCTTCGTATTTTCCTTTTTCATAAGGTGGGTCTAGGTAAATTACATCGAATCGATAGCCTTTTTCTTTAAATAATTCCAGAGCTAATAAATCTTCTAAAGGAAAAACCTCACATTTAGATTCGATTTTTAAACTCGAAATATTTTCTTTTATATATTTAAGGGCCTCTTTAGATTTATCGACAAAAATAGATTTATTTACTCCTCTAGAAATAGCTTCAATCCCCATAGAGCCACTTCCAGCGTATAAATCTAAAAAAATCTTATTTTCAATATTACCTACAATAGAAAAGAAAGCTTCTCTAACCCTGTCTTTAGTTGGCCTAATGTCTGGATTAGATTCAGGATAAACTAGCTTACGGTGACGAAATTCTCCACCTATTACTCTCATTCCCATTAGCAGGCTTTCCCCTTAAATTCAGAAAATAAAATATCATCAACTTCCATATATAAATATTTAACTTCATTATATATAGATAAATAAGATTTCACTAAAGGATGATTATTAAGAGCTTCTTTAGCTTCTTTTAAACGAAGCAAAGCAGCTTTAACTTCTAGATGATCATCTGGATATATATCTTTAAGTTTAGAGTATAACTCTAAAGCCTCATCTTTCTTTTGACTTAACTGATAAACTTCATAAGAGTTATTAAGCTCTTCTTCTAACTTAGCTAACTCTTTAACTTTAGGGTTATTTAATAAAGAGTTATTTAATCTATTAGCAAGGTCGAATATTCTTTCATTCATAGCAAAAACATTATACCTATTTGCTTTGCAAAAAGATATAAGATAAGATATTTGCGATATGAAACTAAAAATTATTAAAGATTCTAACCCTATCATGAGAAAAAAATCTCTTCCAGTTGAGATGCCTTTATCTAAAGAAGATAAGGATACTTTAGATATGATGCTTGATTATCTAAAGAAGTCTCAAGATGAAGAATACGCTAAAAAACATAATTATCGTCCTGGAGTAGGAATGGCAGCTATTCAAATCGGTTTACTAAAAAGAATGTTTGTCATTTACTATGAAAAAGAAAGCGGTCCAGTGGAATATCAATTAGTTAATCCAGTGATGTTAGAAACCTCGGTCAAACAGTGCGCTTTAGAAGCTGGAGAAGGCTGTTTAAGTGTAGATAACGACCACTTTGGTTTAGTTCACCGCTACTACAAAATTAAAATGAAGGCCTATGAAGCTATTAGAGGAGAAGAAATCGTTATTACCGCTTTTGGTTATGATGCGATTGTTCTTCAACATGAATATGACCACTTAAATGGAGTATTTTTCTACGATCACATCAATCCAAGTGCTCCAGATAAGCAGCTCCCAGGCGAGCAAATAATCTAATAAAAAAATAAATTGATTTATTATATAAATAGTGTGCTAAAATAAAAGCACCTATTTTTACATAAGCAATGTATTGGAGGTTCAATGGATAAGAATATTTCTCTTCCGGTTTCTATTTATGCTTTAGGTGGGCTAGGAGAAGTCGGTAAAAACATGTATTGTTTCGAAAACGAGGAGCAAATCGTCATTATAGACTGTGGCGTTAAATTCCCTGGAGTAGAATTCCCTGGAATTGACTATATCGTCCCAGACTTTACACACCTTAAAAACAATAAAAACAAAATTAGAGCGTTAATTATTACTCACGGCCACGAGGATCATATTGGTGGCATTCCTTTTCTTATCCAAAATGTTAATATTCCTGTTATCTACGCTCCAAAGCTTGCTTGTGCATTAATTAAAAGTAGATTAGAAGAATATCGTATGTCAGATCGTGTCAAAATCGTGGAATATAACAGTGACACAAAAGTAAAAATTGGAGACTTTGATATTTCCTTCTTTAGAGTAACTCACTCAATCCCTGACTCCTTTGGAGTCGTTATCGATACTAGAGAAGGAAGAATCGTCTCTACTGGTGACTTTAAAGTCGATCTAACTCCAATCGGACCTGATATTGAACTACAAAAAATTGCAGAATTAGGTAAAGAAGGCGTTGATTTACTTTTAAGTGACTCCACTAACGCCGAACAAGAAGGATATACACCAAGCGAAAAGAATGTTAATGATTCAATTAATGAAATCTTTAATAATGCGATGGGCAGAATTATAGTCTCAACATTCTCTAGTAACATCTCTAGAATTCAGCAAATATGCGAATCCGCCGTAAAACATAAAAGATATATCACGATTGTTGGAAAATCGATGGAAAAGGCTGTCGATATTTCTCGTAGCTTTGGTTATATTCATATCCCAGATAGTAGCATTATTCCTGCATCAGATATCAAAAAATATAAAGCTGGTGAATTATTAATCCTTTGTACTGGAAGTCAAGGTGAACCTAACGCTGCTTTAAGTAGAATTGCAGGGGGCGACCATAAAGATATTCATATAATGCCTGGAGATACAGTTGTCTTCTCTAGTAGCGCCATCCCTGGAAATGGAATCATGATTGCTCACATTGTTAACTTGTTAACAAGATGTGGCGCTGAATGCATCACTAATTCCATCTTAGCGGACATTCACTCTTCTGGCCACCCATCAAGACAAGAACTGAGATTAGTCTTAAAATTATTTAATCCAAAATATTTTATGCCAATGCATGGAGAATATCGTATGTTACGACTCCACGCTGAACTTGCTAACACATTAGGCATTCCTCAAGAAAATTGTTTCGTATTAGATAATGGAGACACTTTAGTGCTTGCTAAGCACAAAGTTAAACTAGGTTATCAAGTCGAACATGGAGTTTCTTATATTGATGGTAAAGATATTAACGGACTAGCCGAAACGGTTATGGAGGATAGAAGAATTCTTCATGAAGACGGAATGTTAATTATCGCTTTAGCGATAGATAGTAGAAGCAATACCTTATTAGATAATCCAATTATTTATAATCGAGGTGTTGTTCAAAAGCATAATGAAAAAGCCTTGTTAGAGTGTCAAACTCTTGTCACAAGCGCAATAAAAGAAAAGCTGGGTACAAAAACAAACTTCTCAGAATTAAAACAAGTTGTTAAAGATGTTGCTAGCAAGTTTGTCTATGCCAGAACTAAACGTTACCCAATGATTATCCCAATCATTATGTCAAAAAATTAATGAAATACGTTTTAGCATCTAAATCTCCAAGAAGGCAAGAATTGATGAAATTAATTTCATCAGTTTTTGTTGTTGCATCTGAAGATATCGATGAAGAATCTTCATATACCCTCTCTCCAATTCTTGCAGTAGAAGATATTGCAAAAAGAAAGGGAGAAACGGTTGATAAATTATACCCAGAAGATTTAATAATATCCGCGGATACAATTGTGGTTTTAGATAATAAGATTATTGGTAAGCCAATAGATGAAATTGACGCCAAAAAAATATTAAAAGAATTATCCGGTAAATCACATTATGTATATACTGGGTTTCGCATTAAATACTTAAATAAAGAAATAGTTAATCATGTTGCTAGTGAAGTTATATTTAATGAATTAAGCGATGAATTGATTGATAAATATGTTAAAAGCGGATCGCCATTAGATAAAGCTGGAGCGTATGGGGTTCAAGATAACGATAAATTCCCAATAATTAAAAAAGTTATCGGTAGCATCGATAACGTCATCGGTTTTCCAGTTAAAGAAATTAAAGAAGCAATTGAGCAAATTAAGAAGTAAAAATTACTTCTTTTTTTTACGATTTTTCAATAATAAAACTGTAATTGTTATCACAATCAAAATCGCAATACCTAAAGCAATCCAGAACGCTCCAGATTTTAAAAAGGCATTAACATCATCTTTGAATGTTGATTGTATAAACATTATTTGTCACCTACAAATTTTGATTTTAATAATTTAGTGTATGAGTAGTCTTTATTTCTTAAAAGGACCACTACTTTATTTGATAATCTAAGTGAGATAGAAGAAGCAAACTTCACATTTTTATTTAAATGATCATAGCCAAGTAAGATATTATCGGTTTTGGTTTTTAAAACAATTTCACTATCTTTATCAATAATTAAAGAAGAATGAAGTGAATGGTAAACTGTATTATTAATAGGAGCAATTTCAGATAGTTCCATCGATGAAATAGAAGGATAGATAACCGCTCCTCCAAGGGATTTATTATAAGCTGTACTTCCTAATGAAGTAGAGACTACTAATCCGTTGCCTCTAAATGTTTCTAATAGTTCATCATTAATATAAACATCGCTAATCAAAGTGTGGAATGGGGATTCTATACGAATCTCATTTAAGGCATATATCTCTTCATTATCCACTGTAGCCTTAATTAATTGATGAGATTCGCTTTTAACTTCTCCGCGTTTTAAATCACTAAGTAAAGCATCAATTTGATTTTCATCATATGAATAAAAGAATCCTAAATGTCCTTTACATAATCCGATAAATTTCACTTTATGTAGTTCGTTATAATATTGATGGACCGCTCTTAAGAAAGTACCATCTCCTCCAATAAATAAAACTACATCAGGACAAGAATCATTTAATTCAAATCCATATGATAAAACTTTCTCTTTAATATTAGAGACTAGCTCGTCATCTATTTTTTCAGTTTTATAACATAAAGCAATTTTCATATTTTGATTTTTACTTGTGACACTCATTGTAGCATAATTTAACTATGGAAGTTAATGACAATATCAATATGGAATATGAAGCTCGTGTCATGATTAATGAAGAGCAATATTTAAATATTCGTAAGCATTATCTAGATTCTAAATGTCCAAAAGAAGAAATTGTTAACGAAAATTTTTACTTTGATACAGAAGACTTAAAATTAACTACTTCTCATAAAGTATTAAGAATGAGAAAGATCAATAATTCTAAGTACGAATTAACGCTTAAAATTAAGGGCGAAAATGGAGATATAGAAATCAATCATAAATTAACCAACAAAGAAAAAGATGATTTACTGGAAAAATCTATAATTTCTTATCCACCAATTTTAAATAAATTAAAAGAATCTGGTATTGATCCTAGCTCTATTAGATATATTACTAATTTAAAAACAGAACGACTAGAAGTTAGACTCAAATCATGTCTATTAGTCATTGATAAAAACTATTATAGAAACAAAGTTGATTTTAATTTAGAAGCCGAATCTAGCACAAAATCGCTAGCGAAATCACAGTTAGAAGAAATAATTAAGCCATTCGGTTTGAGCATAAAAAAAGATTATATAAACAAGGCTAAACGCGCGATATATAATCTTTAAGCTCTTTTTGTTTCGCAGTTATTATAAGTAGGGCATTCGCTTTTCTTACAAGACCATTCCGCCACTCTTTTTTCGTGAGGAATGAAGACTCTAATCTCTTCAGGGTTATAACCTACTTGTATTTTTCTATCATCAACCATAATCGGTCTTTTTAATACTGAAGGGTTTTCTCTTATGAAAGCGATAAGCTCTTTAATTGTCATGCTTTCTAAATCAACATTTTTCTCTTTAATGATTTTGCTTCTAGTAGAAATGATATCCTCTGTCCCATTTTCACTTTTAGTGAGCATATCTTTTAATTCGTCATCGTTAAGAGTCGCGACAAAAATATTTTTTTCCTGATAAGGGATTTCTTCTTTCTTAAAGAAATCCTTAGCTTTACGACATGAACTACAACTTGGAGAGGTATAAATTTTAATCATAAGTTTTTCCGAGATATATAATACTACACTCTTTCCTTATTTTAATATGGAAAAATTCACTTATTTGACTTAGACTATTTGCTAAAGAAGGAAAAATTTATGGCAGAAAGAATCTTAACCGGTATTAAACCAACTGGGCAATTAACATTAGGAAATTATATAGGCGTACTCAAACATTTACCTAAAGAGGTAGATAGAGGCGAGTGTTTTTATTTCATTGCTGATTTACATGCCTTAACTTTACCAATTGATCCAGAAGTATTAAGACAAAATTCTATTGACCTTGCTTGCTTTTATATGGCTGCAGGCTTAGATACTTCTAAAGTTACTTTATTCCTTCAAAGTTCCGTTTCTGCTCACGCTGAAATGAACGCTATCATGCAAAATTACTTATACATGGGTGAACTTAGTCGTATGACTCAGTTCAAAGATAAATCCGCTAAGATGAAAGAATCCGCTATCGGATTAGGTTTATTTGCCTATCCTGTATTAATGGCCAGTGACATCATTTTATATGATGCTTCGATTGTTCCAGTAGGAGAAGACCAAAAACAACACGTTGAATTAACTAGAGACTTGGTTAATAGATTTAATAATAGATACGGCGATATTCTCACAATGCCAAAACCAGAAATGAGAAAAGTTGGTGCTAGAATTATGTCGCTAAGTGACCCGAGTAAAAAGATGTCAAAAAGCGATCCTAAAGGTGACATCTTCCTAAAAGACGATTTAGCAGTCATAAGAAAGAAAATTATGTCTGCAGTGACTGATTCTGGAAGTGAAGTCAAATATGACGTTGAAAATAAACCAGGTATCTCTAACTTATTAACAATCTACGCTTCACTTAAAGATATCAGCATTGAAGAAGCTGAAGAAGAATTTGTCGGATATCGATATGGAGATTTTAAAAAAGCAGTCGCTGATGTTGTCGTTAACGAATTAGAAGCTTTCCAAAAGAAATATAGAGAAATTTTAGAATCTAAAGCCTATGAAAAAGTCTTAGTTGAAGGCGCTAAAAAGGCAAACGAAGTCGCGAATAAAACTCTAAATCGAGTGAAGAAAGCGGTAGGGCTATTAAGCTTATAAGAAAAAAGGAGATATCTCCTTTTTATTTTTGCTTTTTGTATCTTGTTTCACTTTGAGGTCTTCTACCAAATAGCACTGGAAGAACATCACCAACTTCAAGTTTTCCCTGAATGATATTATAGGCTGCATCAATAATTGGTAATTCTACCTTATATTTCATTTGTAGTTGTTTAGCAGCAATTAAAGCGTTAACTCCTTCAACCACCATTCCAATTTCTTTAAGTGTGTCTTCTAAAGAATAACCTTTTCCAAGTAAAACACCAGC
>CAMPCW010000020.1 GCA_946647665.1 uncultured Caryophanales bacterium | reverse complement strand
AATTAATCATATAATTTTCAGATTATCTTTACTTATTTATAAATAACCTATAAACTTTTATTTGCGTTTCGTTAACGAAAAGGAAGTATTAAAGATGGCAAAAAAACTTAAAAAAGCAAAAAAAGGAATGAACCCTAAGGTCAAGTTTACCTTAGTTAACTCATTCTCTGGATTAATATCTAACCAAGCAGTTATTGATGGTTCAAGAGGTTCACCATGGTGGGTCGCTGTTATTTTCTTTCTTTTTGCTTCATTTTTACCACTACTTCCTACATTTGCCCAATTAAGCAAAATGAATGGATCGACATTTATCTCAGGACTCAATTATGGTTTAGACGATCAATTAGCTAGATTCGCCTATAGAGAAAAAATCAATGGTTATGAATTTAAAGTTGAAAGTGGAAAACTCCACTACTATGAAAACTTCAACTTTGAAACTCATAACGGAACAGAAAAAGAATTTATCAATCCTGCTAAAGTTGAAAACTACTTCACAGATAGAAAATGCGAATTCTCCATCGTTAATAGTGTCACCAATCAATTCGATGCCAAATTCTATTTCTGGAGCGATGAGAATTTAATCGCTAATGTTAATGAAGTTACCAAACAAACATATTTAGTTAAAGGCAACAATGGAAGTAATGGTCAAACCATTCCAACTCCAGAAATGAAAGACACAATTGTCTATTTACCAAATATCGTCATCTTTACTCCAACCACAATGGCGGTCGCCTTATATAAAGCCAATACCAATACTGCCGCGGGAACCTCTTATGGAGGACTTGATTGGCTTAATACTCGTAACGATATCGGTTTAGTCGAACGCTTATTAGATAAAGAATTTCCAAATGTTATCGCTCCTGAAGACGAAGATAAGTTTGTTAACAAATTTAGAGGAGATGTCTTAAACGTCTTTAAAGGTATCTGTGCTGAAACATACTTAAATCAAAAGAACAAAACCAAATGGTCTAATACAGGTATCTATTTAGCAATCTATTCCGGTGTTATTGTCTTCTTAGGATTAATTGTCTTCATCCTCACAAGAGGAAAGAACAACCCATACAAGTTCTTAAATATCTGGGAATGTCAAAAGATTTCCTGGTGGGCCGCTGCTTCTCCAGCAATTCTTGGAACACTTATGTCCCTCATCTTCTCAGGTAACACCATTGGACAAATGGCATTCATCTTACTTGTATCACTCAGAGTGATGTGGCTCTCTATGAAGCAATTAAGACCAATGATTCAATAAAAAAAATAAGCCGATTCAAATCGGCTTTTTTAGTCCCCATAATCACTACCACGACTTTTATCTTCTACGAAGATTTGAAGTGGATTAGTGATATCAGTTATTTCTAAATATATATAATTAGGAACTTCGGTAAAATACGATTCATAGTCCCCAACAAAAACTACGTGTTTATTCTTTTTAACTCTTTCAATCATCCCTTCGATGATGAGGTGATATTTATCTGGATGTCTTTCTTTAAATCCTTGAAGTTGAGTGTACACGACTGGTTCAAAATAAAAGTCGCATTCTTCATCAATGATAACGTGAGGAGAGAATGGATATTCTTTTTCTATTTTAATTTGGTAGTTACTAAATTCTATGTATTTCATTTGTGATAAGTTTCATTATTAAGTATTTTAAATGCTCGATAAATTTGTTCAAGTAATATTAATCTTGCTAGTTGATGAGGGAAGGTCATTTTTGATAAACATATTGAGTTATTCACCCTCGACTTAAGTTCATCGCTAAGCCCATAAGATCCCCCGATTACAAAAGAAATATTTGCCCCATGAGCCTCTAATTCTTTTTTAATAAAAGAGGCAAATTCAATAGATGTATATTCTTTTTTATTTAAATCTAAGGAAATGAGATATTCGTTATCCTTAACTTGAGAGAGCACACGTTTACCTTCTAACTCAATTACCTTTTTAATTTCATTTTCACTTGGTTTTTCATTCACCGATTCATCTTTTAGCTCAATAATTTCAATCTTACAGTAAGAAGAAAGTCTTTTTTCGTATTCATCAACACCAAGTTTATAGAAATCTTTGATTTTCCCGATCGCGTATATTTTAATTTTCATAATTACCTCCAATTAGAGGAATATGCTGATTGGCGCATCTTAACTTATATTTATCTAAGTTTACATGTGCATATTCAAAAACTTTATGATATGCCGCTAAAGCGAGCTCTGGAGTATTAGCTTCTTCTGAAAGATGAGCAAGGACTATTTCTTTAGTGTCTTCACCAATTATTTCAATAGCGGCAAAGGCGCTATCTTCATTACATAAATGGCCATAATCAGACATAATCCTTTGAATTAAATCCATTGGTCTATTCGTATGTAAAAGCATTTGAATATCGTGATTAGATTCAATTACTAAATAAGTAGGATTTTTAATATAAGGTGTATTACTTGATAAATAAGTTCCTGTATCGGTCATATAGACTAATGACTCATTACCTTCTTTAAGAAGGAACCCACAAGGGTTAGAAGCATCGTGACTAGTAGGAAAGGCCATTATTTCGACATCTTTAATTTTAAATGGCTTATAGACTTCTACTACATTACTTAAAGAGCCAGGAATTGTGCCTTCCAAGGAATACATCTTCTTAGGAGAAAAGGTTTTAATGTTACGATAATGGTCAGCGTGATTATGGGTAATTAATACTCCATCAATATCTTTAATATTCTTATAAAATTTTAAAAGCTCTTCTTCGATTACTTTAATCGGTATTCCCATATCAATTAAAATAGTGGCCTCTTTGGTAAAAACAAGCGTTGCATTACCTTTAGAACCACTATTGATGATATCAAAAAACATTGTATTTATTCTTCGGCGATCGCATTCATCGCTGCTTCCCATTCTGGGGTTGGAGCGTCAAATCTGACATAGTCTTTATAGAAGAAAAGTCTAGCAGTACCAGTTTGACCACTTCTGTTTTTGGCTACTATCACTTCAGTATAAGAAGCGTTACCAGGGATTTCACTACCTAATTCTTTTTCTTTTTGTTCTTTGGCTAATTCGTATTTTTCAGCGTTAGTTAGTTGGCTACCTTTTTTATTTGCTGCCTTATTTGTTTTCTTATCAGCATAATAATCTTCTCTATAAAGAAGAATAACGATATCAGCGTCTTGCTCAATATTACCAGAGTCTCTTAAATCAGACATCACAGGTCTTTGAGAATCACGTTTTTCAACCGCTCTTGAGAGTTGGCTAACAGCGATAACAGGAACATTTAAGTCTCTGGCTAAAGCTTTTAAAGCAAGAGAAATACGTCTCACTTCTTCTTGACGTGAATCCGGTCCTTTACCTTTAGTTGCAATTTGCACTAAACCTAAATAGTCGACAATGATGACACCTAAATCTGGTTCATGAGCCTGTAATTTAGTTGATTTGGTAATAATATCGTTAAGTTTAATAGAAGGCGTGTCATCAATATAGATTTTAGAATTTGCTAAAATCTTAATCGAATTAAGAACTTTCATCTTGTCGTTAGCGGAATTAATACGACCTCTATTAATGTTCCTACAGTCCACTGTAGAATCCATAGCCACTAAACGATTAAATAATTGCTCTTTAGACATTTCAAGTGAGAAAATGGCAACTGCTTTTTTCGCACGGGTTGCAATTCTATGTGCAAAGTTTAAACATAAGGCAGTCTTACCAACAGCAGGACGAGCGGCAACAATAATTAATTCACCGGGTTTGAAGCCTTGTGTGATTTGATTAAGTCTTTCATATCCTGTAGTCACGCCAATAACATCAGAATCATTTTCGGCATCTTGAAGTTTTTCAAGATTCTCTTCTGTTTCTTTAGCGATAACATCAGTAGTAACAAAGTTAGAAATATGCCTTTTAGCGATGCTATCTTTAAATTTATTTTCGCTTTCAAGAATGAAGTCATTAATGTTTTCAATTTCTTGAGTTTTGTATTCATTATCAATATTTCTGATGGTGGTAAGCATTTTTCTTAGTACGGAGTTATCTTGGATAATTCCGATATAGAAAGTAAGTGTAGAAGCGGCAACAACTTTATTGGTACATTCTGCTAAATACTTAGCACCACCAATATTTTCTAATTCTTTTAAATTATCTAATTCTTCAGCAACAGTTAAAACATCAACAGTCGCATTTCTATCGGAAAGCTGACGAATAGCTCTAAAAATAATTTGATGTTTTCCAAGGAAAAAATCCTCTTCATCTAAGGAAAGCACTTCAAGACAATAGTCTTTAGTAAGCATGGCACTACCAAGAACTACTTTTTCAGCATCTTCGTTATATGGAAGTTCGCTAGAGACTTTTTTTACAACAGTTTTTCTGCTAGCAGCCATATTATTTCCTTTCTATGATATGAACGTTTATCACGCCTACCACACCTTTATATAATTCGATTCTTAAACGGTGATAACCAAGTGAATCAAGTGGTCCCTTATCTAAGAATTTTCTCTTATCAATTTCAATGTTGTGTTTCGCTTTCATTTCTTCTTCAACTTGCTTTAAAGAAATAGAGCCAAATAATTTGGAATCTTTGCCTACCTTAGCATCAAATTCAAGGGTAATACCCTTAAGGGTTTCCACTAGTTTAATAGCATCACTTTTTTTTCTAATCTCTTCTTGACGGGCGTTTTCTTGTTGGGTTTCTAAAATCTCCACGCTTTTTTTAGTGACTGGAACCGCAAGTTTCTTTTTAATTAAGAAATTCACAGCAAAACCATCACTGACATTAACAGTTTGATTCTTTTTGCCAACTTTTTTGACATCCGCTAATAAGATAACTTCCATAATTATTCTTCCTGGCTAATTCTTTTTTTAGCATCGGCTCTAGCGTCCGCTAAGTGCAAGTTAATTACATTAACAAGCATATTTTCAACATCTTTTAAATCGCTCTTAAGGAAGGTTGCAGCAGCACTAGTAAAGTGTCCACCACCACCAAGTTTTTCACATAATAAGGAAACATTAATTAATCCATCACTTCTAGCAGATAATTTAGTTTCTCTAGCACTAGTTTTACCAATTACAAAGGCAGCATGTATACCTTTCATACTTAAACAAGTATTAGCAGCTTTAGCAATGGCAGCAGCATCATAAATCTTATTAGGATCTGCTACTGCATAAACCACTCCATAGCTAGCGGTAATAACATTTCTAACAATCGCAGAAGTTTCCATATATTCTTCAAAGTCATCTTTAAGAAGATCGTCAGCTACAGAGTTATCTGCTCCATACTCTTTTAAAATTGTGGAAGCTTCAAAAGTTCTAATACCGGTATTCTTACTCTTATAAAAAGAGGAGTCTAAGAAGATACCAGATAACATAATAGTCGCATAAGTTGGATTAAGTTCAATTCTAGGAGTGATAGAAGAGAATCTAATAAATTCGGTAATTAATTCAGAAGCACTACTAGCGCTTGGATCAATATGGTTAAAGACAGGAGATTCAATATATTCTTCTGCTCTTCTATGATGGTCAATAACCACAACTTTATTAGTTCTATCTAATACCGCTGGAGCCATAACCATATTTGGAATGTGAACGTCACAAACAATCACTAGTGTATCAGCCTCAATCAAATCCAAAGAATCTTTAGAAGAAACGATTAAATCTTCTAATTCACCTTTATCAAAACTTGAAGTGATTGCAGTTCTAGTTTTTGCTTCTGTGGCTTTTAAATCGACAACTAATTTAGCTGGTTTCTTTAATCTTTCACAAATTGCTTTAACACCTAAACAACTACCTAAAGCATCCATATCCATGTTAGTGTGGCCCATAATTAAGACGTTAGAGGCATTATTAATTAAATTAATTAAAGAGTCAGCAAGAACTCTGATCTTAACTCTACTACGTTTTTCTTGAGCTTCGGTTTTACCACCATAGAATTCCATTTCTTTGCCATATGGAGAGACAACAACTTGGTCACCACCACGAGACATAGCGATACTTAAAGCAGCAATAGCCAATTCATTAAGTTTAACAACATCCGGGAAGTCTCTAGCAATACCAATAGATAAAGTTAATGGGATATCTTCACCCATTGAGACCGCTCTAACTTTATCGATAATAGAGAAGTGATCATCTTTAATTTTGCAATATGTATCGTAGTTAAATAGCATTAAGTAATCACTATCTTTATATTTACGTAATAAAATTCCATATTTTTGAGCGTATTCAAAGATAACATCTTTAGCCTTAGTAATGGTGTCATTATAGTCATCATCACCTTTAATAACTTCATCATAGTTATCCATGGAAAGAACACCAACGACAGGAGCTTGTTGTTTGTTATAGTAATAAACAGTTTCGTAATCTGTGGTGTCTTTAAAAATATATAATCCAGCATCAGATAAGTATTTAACTTCGTAGTTACGATTATTAATCACTACTTTAATAACGTTATCTGGAGAAGGTTTTTCTTTTAAGGGTCTAAGTTCGTTTTTCCACTCAAAAATATTGCTATCAATGATATCGATATGTCGGTCTTTAAACAGGTCGTTATTCCAAATAACTGTATCATTTTCATCAGTGACAACTAACCCAATCATCGCAAAGTTATAAGCTTCTTGAACATCACTACCAATAACTTCTGCAGCCTTTAAATCAGTTCTATGTCTATACATGGAAATACGAATAGCGCTGACCCACATAAACATGATATTAAGAGCCACTAAAGAAGCAGCACCAATAACAACATATTCTGGTAACACATAAGATTTAGTGCCAAATAAATCTAAGAAATAGAAAATAACAAACGCTCCTATTCCTAAGGTCTCAATTAAAATAGTGATAAAGGCAAATAATCTCACTCTATTGATTTTCTTTTTCATAGTAGAAACATTATATTAAATTAAAAATTTTATATAAAGAGGAAATACTAAAAACTGGCAAATAATCTTAAAAGATTTCTATATATAGTTTGTTTTTATCTAGCCATTAGTGAGCGAACGACTGCTTCACAATCTTTTTTATTCATAATTTTAGGAACAGGATATCCAGGATTTCCTTCTTTAAGAGCACGACTTACTATAGTAGAAATGTCTTCTTCTTTAATAAAATCAAACTTCTCAGGAATATTCATAGCCTTGTTCATTCTTCTAATTTCTTTAATGAATAATTTTGCTTTTGTTTCATTACTCATATTAGGCTTACTAATTCCAATTAAGTCCGCTAATTTGGAAAGTGGTTTATATATTGACTTATCGTACCATTCCAGTACATAAGGGAGAATCACTGCATTAGCAAGTCCGTGTGGAGTGCCATACATCCCACCTAAGTTATGGGCAATCGCATGAACATAGCCAACAAACGCTCTAGTAAAAGCAGAACCAGCCAAAAATGAGGCATATAGCATATTTTCTCGAGCTTTTATATCCTTGCCATTACTATAAGCAGTTTCTAAGTTTTCAAAAATTAATTTAGTAGCCTTTTCGGCATATTTAACTGTGGACTTCACATTACTTTTCCCGATATAAGCTTCTACTGCATGAGTTAAAGCATCCATACCAGTGGTCGAAGTAATTTGAGGAGGCAGTCCAATAGTTAAATTAGGGTCTAATACAGCATATTTCGGTCTAAGTTTGCCATCCGCAATAGCGTATTTTTCGTGTGTATTTGGATCGCTAACCACTGCCGCTAAAGTTGTCTCAGAACCTGTACCAGCAGTTGTTGGAACTGCAAATAAAGGAGGTAGTTTTTTCTTAATTTTAAGATAGCCTCTCATCTCTTTGATAGATTTTTTAGGGTTAGAAATTCTTGCTGCTGCTCCTTTAGCGCAATCCATTGGTGAGCCTCCACCAAAAGCAATAATTCCTTGGCACTTATTTTTAAGATAAAGATCTTTACAGTCTTCGATATTTTGGATAGTGGGATTAGGCTGAACTTTATCAAAAACGCTATAGGCGAGTCCTTCTTTTTCTAATTCTTTAAATAAAGGATCAAGTAGGTGAATAGACATCAATCCTTTATCAGTAACCACTAAAACATTATTAATTCCTTTGGATTTAATAAATGTAGGGAGTTTTAAAATAGCATTTGCTCCTTCTAATAAAGTTGGCTCACTCCAATCCATGAAGCGCATCGCAAACTTTAATACCTTTTGATTAACGCGGTAATAAATTTTCTTTACCCAAAAGCACATAATAAATCCTCCATAAACATTTTTTATGTTTGTCTCATAAAGTGCAATCTTAAAGTTATATTGTTATAATAATTAGCAAAATAAGAGCATAATAAAGTCATGAAAAAAGAACTAACTTTATCAAATGGAAATAAAATTCCAACCTTAGCCTATGGAACTTGGCTTATTAAAAACACTGATGCTTCTAAATGTGTAAAAAACGCCATTGAAGCAGGCTATCGTCATATCGATACTGCTCAAGCTTATAAAAATGAGGTTGGAGTTGGTAAAGGAATAAAAGAATCTGGTATATCTAGAAAAGATATTTATGTCACTACTAAAGTAGAAGCAGAATATAAATCTTATCTAGAAGCTAAAAAATCCATTGAAGAATCACTTAAAAAATTAGATTTAGATTATGTTGATTTGATTTTAATCCACTGCCCACAGCCATGGGACGAATATGGTAGTTCTTATAGATATTTCAAAGAGAATATTGAAGTCTGGAAAGCTTTAGAAGAAGCATATTTAGAAGGCAAGGTTAAGGCTATTGGAGTATCTAACTTTTTAATTGAAGATTTAGAAAACATTATTAACCACTGCCAAATTAAGCCGATGGTTAATCAAGTGTTATGTCATATAGGGCATACCCCACTAGAGTTAATCAATTACTGTAAAAAGAATAATATCGTTTTTGAATCATATAGCCCGATGGGACATGCAAAAATTTTAGATAATAAAGAAATTAATCTAATGGCGGAGAAATATCATGTTAGTGTCGCTCAATTATGTATCAAATATACGCTTCAATTAGACACAATCTCCATTCCAAAAGCGCAGTCATTACCTCATATTATTGAAAACACAAAACTAGATTTTGAAATATCAAAAATAGATATGGATAAACTCTGTAGTTTAGATTTTAAAATAAACTATCTCGGATAAGATAACTATTTATCAAATTTCACTCCAGATTTTCCGGATTGTTTTACTTTATATAAAGCTTGGTCGGCTTTCTTAAATAATGTATCAGTAGAATCATTATCTTTGCCGTGCGCTATTCCAAAGGATAAAGTAATAGCTGGGATTCTTCCTTTTGGCTTGGATAATTCTTTATTAATTTGTTCGCATCTATTAACAACTGTTTTTTCAAATCGTTCATCAGCGTTTTCAACTAAAACCGCAAATTCGTCTCCACCAATACGGAAAACAAATGCATAATCTTCTTTAAAATATCTTTCTAATGTCTCGGCAATTCTAATCAAAACTTTATCACCAATGTCATGACCATATTGGTCATTAATTTCTTTAAAACCGTCCGCATCAACAAGAACATAAATGACATTAGATAATCTCATTCTTCGATATAAAAAGGCATATCCTGTACGATTATATAAGTTAGTTAACTTATCGTGTTCAGCTTCATAAGTTAGTCTTTCTTTAACTTTTTCGTTTTGCGAACGGACATCATTATAAGCGTTAACAATATAATTAAATTCTCTACTTCCATAGGAATGGACTTCATCATTTCTTTCGATTGCATGTAAAGCAATATTCATTGGTTTAATAACTAAGAAGAAAAGAGAAAGCACCACTGCAACCACAAAGATGATATTCGCAGTAATAATCGCGGTTTGATAAATAATCAAAGTTCTTAAATTTCGATAGGAGTTCTCACTATTCTCACGAATTAAACCATCGATTAATTCAAAAGCAATGTCGACATGAGCAATGATTATCTCTTTTTTATCAACATATTCATTTCCTAACACTTTATGTAGGGCGACATTTTGTCTATCTTCTGGAGCAACTTCAGAAGTATCAGCATCCCTAACTTCATCATATGTATATGGAATACCCTTATCATCGCAAATTAATTTCATTGCGAAAAATTCGGCGTTCATTAAATCTTTAGATTTCTCAACTGCTTTGGTGATATTTTCATGAATCTCCTCATGTTTAACTGTACCTACAGAAAGTCGATGAATAGTCTCCAAAGCCTTTTCTCTTCTTTTGGTGACATTAGCCTCATGGAAATATAAATCCATGTATTTCTTTTCTCCATTAACGACAAATAATCTCACTTGATCAGTAAGATAGTCAGACGCTAATTGGACATCAGTAGAGGCTTGTTTAATAGTGATGTAATTTGTGTTTGATTGCACGATTTTATTATTCTCGTTAGTAATGAGCAATAAAGACACAACTAAAGCAGATGACAACAAGAAAACAAATGCTGAGATAATCCAAGTGACTAGCCTTAAAGATATACCTTTTTTATGATATCTAATCTCTTCTTTTTTCATATTTTGTTTATTATAAAACAAAAAGATACGTTTTTAAATATCTTATGGCTAATCACACTAAAAATTGTATAAGGTACAATATAAAGCACATCGTGATTTTTTATCAATGAATTCATCCCCGCTTATAGAGATATCCATCAATTTAATAAATTGCTGTTGGGACTTCTTGCTTGAAAATGTTAAATGTTAGAGAGTTAGATTGCCCAATCCATTATAAGAGGTCTTTTCAAATGAATTTTATAGTTTAATTATGGATTTGGAGAAACAGCTATAAAGTTTACAAAATATGCCCAGACACCGTAATTATAACCACTAGTGCTGTCATAAACACCAACATTAGTGACATCACCAATGCCAACATATGAACCTAATGGAGTAGAAACAGCGTTATATGTTATCGCGCATAACCCGTTAACGGTGTTTCCATCAACAAAGGAATAAGATTTACCTGTAAAAGCATAAGTATAAGAACGATCACAATCAATTTGCCAATTAGAAGGGAAACTCATATCTTTAATATCGTCATCATCATCTTCTAATCCGCCAATTTCCAAAATAACGCCTAAAGTTTGGCTTAATTTATCTTTAGGAATAATACCAATTTGAGCAAGATATTCACCGAAATTAAATGAAGAGCCTTTTAGATTATTATAGAGCTTCACTTTTAAGGCCATTAAACGGACTGAGGCTTCATCAATACTAGTAAGAGCAGAAGGTTCATTATGATTATAAACATCATAATTTTCCCCTCGATTTAAATAAGCATCTTCATCGTAACCGCTATCATAATCACCAGTCACTTCAATAGCGATACCAAGAGCCTCTAGACTATAAGTTAAATAGCAGCCAGTAGAATAACAATAGACTGTTTTTGAATCGATATTATCATGATAGAAACGGGTGTCAGTAAATTCTTTTTTAACAGATTCATTTAAATCATCATAACGAGTAGAAATAATTTCACCCGCGTTAATATATTGAACAAATCTAAGGATTGATCTAGAGCAATAATATGTGGATTCAATTTTGCTCACAACTAGATTAAATTCTGGTTCAATTTCAAAACCAAAATTATAAACAGTTTCTAACATAATACGATATGAATCTAATGGGGTAATACTTGTATTAGTAGAAGCTCCAAATTCTGTAGAAGTAAAAGCGGTACAGAAATTAGTGAAAGTAGAAGTAAAAGCATCTAAATCCGCTCCAGCAGCAAAATGGCTTTTCATCGCGTTATATCTAATTGTTTTTATGATATCTTTAACAACATTTTCTTCATATTTGCCATAAGAGAATAAGTCAGCAATAAGATTTTCTTCAATTCCAGGATAAACATGTCCATCATGTTCTAATATTCCAATTAAACTATAATTGAGTTGAGGAATAACAATTGTTTGTGTTTTTGATTTATCAATCATTTTTCCATCAATGGAAATAGCAGAATTTCTACTTGGGAAAGCAAGCTCATTATTCTTGTCATAACATAAAGTCACAACTGGTTCATCTCCAGCATTTAAATTATATGAATCAATAACTAGATTATAGTAATAACGGAAATAGTCATTAGAATAAGAAACAACATTATTTTGTAATGGGGTGTAATAATCAGTGACAAAATCCTTCCAAGAAGAATGAGCGGCTAGATAATTAGATAATAAACTTTGTTGGCCTAAATCTTCTAATTCGCCTTGAATGACATCAAGTTGATCGATAATAGAATCAATTTTACGTTCAATTTCAAGAAGTTTATCATAGATAGAATTTAACATGTTAAGAACTTTTGTGGTTGGATCGGCAATTGCTTCAATTCCTAAAAGTTTACTTGCTCCTCCTCTAGCAGTAGAGAAATCGCCAGAATATAAACCATAACCAATCATTCCGATATTAGTAGCGGCATTGATCACTTTATCAGCGTCATTTTCTTCATCACTACCACTATCTTCAAATGTACTTTGTTCTACTACTGTTTTAACATTGCGATAGCATTGACTGGCGGTTTGATTAACGCTACCAGTGCCACCACCTTCAACAAAAGAATCATCAAATTGATAAGAAGTAGTTTCGATATTAGTAGATATATCTGTATCGTCATACCAATTTTTAGCAACATGGAAAGATAATTCTTCAGAAACCTTAATCTCTCCTAAAGAAATAGTGACTCGCTCTACATTAATTTCACTAGCGGCAATAGAGAAATAGCCAGTAAGCGTGGTAATATCAGCAACACTAAGGCTATTAACCACTACTTCAACGCCACTAATAGAGATAATTAAATTCTTATTTATTGGATCAGCAATAACTTTATCTAAATTATCGCTAAAAGCATTAGTTACTAGGCAAGATAATAATTTGATAGTGAATTTGCCTCTAAATTCATCATGAGTGTAGCGATATAATCTCACATCACTCTTAGTTGAATAATTCATTAAATCAATATGGAAATCATAGTCAGTTCCACTAGATAAAGATTCTCCAGCAATATGGATAATAGTAGTTTCTAATAATTCAGTAGCAATATCTTTAGAAATAACATCAGGTAAAGATAAGCGTAATCTAAAAGAAGAAAAATCATCAGAAATATCAATCATTTGTAAAGAATAACGTTCGCTTGGTGTGACACTAAAACAGTTAATTTCTTGAGAATTAACTTTAGCCATATAATCTTCTTTACTTAAATTATCGTTATTATTTAAAACTGTATTAGTCATCGCGATAGTGAAATCTAATTTTTTATTTTCTTCCACTAAGCGGAAAGTTGAATTATCAATAAAAGCCTTTCTTTCTATTACATCTATAGTTGATGTGATATATAACTCAGCGTCACTTACTTCTTTAGCAAAAGCAAAATAGCCTTTACCACTACCAATTTGTCCTTTTGTTTGAACTTTTAAAACATTATCTTCGACTTTAACAGAGCTAACTATAAGATTAGAAAAAGCTCCAAAAGGATAAATCATACTAGTATTAATATTGTTATTAAAAGTGATAAGCTTCGGGCTAAAAGAAAAAGAGACATCTTTCATATCACTATAAATAGTGCCATCAAATTGAAGCATTGAATAATCAGGTAGATAGGATTTATTAAATTTAGCAAAATAATCTACTGGTAAAAATGAAGCATATATCGATAAATCACTTTTTACTGGCAAAGAAAAGTCATATAAAGTTGAAAATTCTTTATCCGTATACCAGTTATCAAAAGTAAATGAGTCTTTTATTGGATCAGCTGGTCTGGCTACTTTATCGCCTTCTTTAACATCAATTTTATTTAAAAGCGTTTCATCATCAAAAAAACTCACACTATAAATTGTAGTGTTATCTCTACTAGATAAATTTACGCAGGAAGTTAATAGCAAACTGCCTATAACCGCAATCATAAAGTTTTTAATTTTCATAACCCCTCCATTAATAATTTAAAAATTATTTTAAATATTTTATTCTGCTCTATTCAGTTTTTTATATTACCATTAACGATGTCACAAATGTGCAACAAATATTAATTATGTCAAAAATAGTACCAACGCATAAAATACGTTGTACTGACTCGACCCTATAAGGGCTAT
>CAMPCW010000019.1 GCA_946647665.1 uncultured Caryophanales bacterium | reverse complement strand
GGAGGATATCATGAACAGTTATTTTATGTTAGAGTGGATATCTTTTAGGGATACGATTCATCAAATATTTGTTTAATTTCTTTAGTGAGTAATTCTCTTTTTCTTTGAACCAAGGTTCTTCAACTTTGTTATATAAATAGTTAAATAATGTACCTTTGCTTAACTCTATTGCTTTCGATACTTCATGCACAGTATATGATGGATTTAATTCAAGAAATTGTTTTGCTGCGATTTCTTTTTTAACCGTCGAATTCATTCCGATACCGATGTTTTTTCCAAATAAATGCCCCCCTTCTTAATTTTTCGTTTTCGCTAATTAATGTTGCTTTTTTTAATCATTTTTATTTCATTCTAAGCAACATTAATAAATTATCAATTCATCATAAGTTAAACAAATCGCTTGATTGAGCTTTTTTGGTAAAATAGAATTAATTAAGAGAACGAGGCTTAAATATGAAAAGAAGTAAATTTTTACCAATTACCTTATTAGCGGGTGTTTTGATGCTCTCTGCATGCGGCTCAAATGGAAGTTCTACTGATTCTAGTGACAATAAAATCACCAAAGAAGAATATAATTCTTATATAGAAAAGATAGCAAATCCTCTTTATTTATTAGAAACGAACTTCACAGCATCGATTAATAACGTTGAAACAAAATTTGCGGATGGAAAAATCGAAACCGCTGCATCAAAAGAATTTGAAGGCTTACATGCAATATATGTTCCAAAAGTCAGCACATATGATAAAGGAAAAATTGATATTGAATTATACGGAGAACTCGAGTCTAAATGGGTTCATGTGGGCGAAGGTGCGGAACTTGATTTGTTCAATGATTATTACAATCCAACTTTAGGTTCAATTCATTCGGTCATTAAAACAGTAGATTTTGATGATTTTAAATATAACGAATCAGACCATACATATAAAGCTAGTTTCGCTGGGAACAGTCTAATCGTTAAATTTACCAATAAAACTATTGAATATATGCAAGTTACCTCTGATGGAACATCTAGTGTATATAATTTTACAAATGTTGGTACAACATCAATAACTCTTCCAACTGATTATGAGGAAGATAATTGAAGCTTGAATAAATCAACAACAAGTCGACTTCAGTCGGCTTTTCTTTTACAAAGGAGGCCAAAAACTATGACTAATTATTTATTTTTGGCGCCCCAAAGTTTAGTGGGGGGGTAAAAATAGCAAATAACTCGTAAAATCGATTAAGATTTTGCGGGTTTTTGTATTGTCCTCTTTTCTTTCTACCTGGTTTAGCAATTCTGATTATAACATTTTACAAAGTAAAGAATAATGGAGTTAATAGGTATTAAGAGTTATAATTAATCCACAATTATTATGAATTTCTTTACTTTTATTTTATGGTTTATTCTCGCTGAATTATTAATTAATGGGATACGCTATATTTTCCGTTTGCATAAAATTAAAATGTGGGTAAATATCATTATTATCATCTGTGAATTATTATTATCTTTCCTTTTTGCTTTTTTGGTCATGAATGCAGTTATAGGATATTGGCCTATTACTCCTTTCTTAGTTGCGTTATACGCCACTTTATTTGTGGATGGATTTATCCAAATCATCTATTTATTAATGAGAATATTTTTTAAAAAAGGAAAGAGATTTGTTTTATTAACTATCATGTCTAATTTATCCGCGGTGATATTTTTAACTTTTGGAATGATAAATATGCAAATAGTAAAACCAAAATATCTTTCCTATACATCATCAAAATTAGAAAACACCTATAGAATAGCCTTTATTAGCGATATGCATATCGGTAAAGCTCAACCAATTAATAGGACGATAAAAACTATACAGGATATTAAAGATAATAACCCTGATTTCACTTTTATCGGAGGGGATTTTGTTGATGAATTTACTAAAGAAGAAGAAATGAAAAAAGCCATTAAAGAATTTGCTTCTTTCCCCACACCTGTATATTTCATACGGGGAAATCATGAATTAACAGGAAGAATAAAATTCGAAGATGTAGAAAAAGAATTAGCCGCTTCTAATATAAAGGTAGTGGTAGATGAATATGTCACTCTAGCAAGTGATCTCACTTTGTTAGGAAGAGATGATTTAGATAGTAAAAATAGAAAGAAAATTGAAGAATTAATAAATCCTTATCCCTCTACGTTTTTATTAGTTATTGACCATCAACCATTTGATTATAAAAATAATGCGAAAGCAGGAATGGATTTACAGTTATCTGGTCACACTCATGCAGGACAACTATTTCCTTTAAGAATGTTATATTCGATGGTAGTGCCAGCTTATGGAGAATATCGCTATAATTCCTCTATATTAAATGTCTCTAGCGGTGCTTCTGGATGGTATGTTCCTTTTCGTACTGAAATAGGCTGCCAATATGAAATAATTACTTTATCACCAGTAAAATAGTGGAGGTTTTTTAGGCAAAAGATTGTCGCAATAAATGCTGGACAAAGAATTAAATTATAAAAGGAACCAATTTCAATTAGCATCTCATAACGAGGTGCTTTTCTTTTTGGAGGAACCATGCAAATAAAAAAGTAGTTGTTTTCTTTATTTTTTTAAAAAAAGAATGTTTTCTAGCGCGTAAGTGTGTATATAATAAATGCAATATTTCCTTAGGAGGGGAAAAAGATGAATATTAAAAAGACTCTTTTACTTGCTTTACCTATATTAGGTGTCGCTGTTGGTGGCTTAGTTGCTTTTAATTCCAAAAGCGTTAGTGTAGCTGAGGCTGCTGATTATTCTACTCCAAATAGAAGTTTATCTGTTGATGAAAACGGTGCAGTCAGTGTAACTTTCACTGTCTCTAATTCTGACTTTTATGATATTAAAGGATGGCTGCTTTGTTTATTTAACGAAAAACCAGTTTATGATGCTAGTACTCGTAAACTTGAAAATTCTAAAGACTTGCACCCATATTACGTAGAGGCTTGCGAACATTATTTCTTTGCTTCTAGTGAACAAGATAGTGGTGAAATTACTATTAAATGGAATGAAGCTGCGGCTGATCAAAAAGAAGATTGGAATATATCTGAAAAAGAAGGAATAGCAGAACATCAATTAAAAGATTATTTTGCCTCTAAAGACTGGCATATCGTAATTGCTCCTAGACAACATTATTCATATTGGAGTGGAGAAGGTATTGGTTCAGGTGATGATGGTTATTGGGAAAACTGTGACTATTATGTTGGTCAAAAAAGTGCTTTATTAAGTGGCATTGATGGACAAACATATCTTGATTTAAGCGGATATACAACTTGGGAAAATGATAACGCCAAATTCGGTTTCTATTATTTTGATGATTCCGTTAGTCCGACAAAAGAAGCTTGGTCTAGTGGCTTTGCTACTTCTTCAGGATTTAACCATATTTATCAAGCTGAATATAGCTTAGATTTCATTCCTACAAAGATGATTGCAGTTCGCTTTAATAATAATGCAGACACTTTAAGATGGAATTCTTATGATGGAGAAAAATATGTTTGGAATCAAAGTGCAAATTTAAAATTTTTTGAATTTGCTGTTGCGGGCGTTAGTGGCGATGATAACACTTGGTCTTATGAGATGGCAAGTGTGAGATTTTCTGAAAATGATAAAGTTGCTTTAGATCATTTAAAACGTAACGATTCTAATAATTCAGAAAACTTCAATCAAGGCTTCCCATTAACTGCAAATCAAACATTTGATATCTATTTTGCTGGTACAGGTTATAGTGAAGTTTCATTCCATGATTCTTCTTTAGCCGCTAATTTTGATACCACTTCTGTGAGTGGAAAAATAAAAGTTCTTGTTGATGGTATTTATGCTTTATATTTCAATACTGATACTCATGCTTTATATATCACCACAACTGCTTTAGCAAAGGCTGATGAATGGAGTATTGCCTTCTTAGGAGATGGCTGTGCCAGTACTAAAACTATATGGGCTGACTCTAAATATGATTATAAATATAATCTAGATTCTGATGTTCAAGACATATTAAAGAGTGAACCACATGTTTCTCATGATACAGAAGTAAGCGGTTATGTGGCTTTAGCTATTCAAAGATACGATTTCTTAGTGGAAAATTTTGAAGGCTTTGATGACTTTATGGGTAGAGCGACAAGTCAAAATATTGTTCCATATTCTTCTAGAAACATATCATTAGATAATGCGGTTGAAAATAATAGTAATTTAATAATTATTGTTGTTGCTTCTATCACTTTAGTGTCCTTTACCACTTTATTAGTGATTAAGAAAAGAAAAAGCATTAGATAATTAATGTATTAATTATTTATAAAATAAGGGTTCATAGTTGAACCCTTTTAAATTACATTAATTTTTTTAGTATATATTTCACCCCGTGTTTAGAAACACTTTTAGTGATATGCTTCGCGTTATTTTTAACTTCTTCTTTGCCGTTACCCATAGCGATAGAATAATTAGTTTCTTTAAACATCGAGATATCTTGATGATCATCTCCAATAGAGCAAGCATATTCTTTATCTATCTTTAGATAGTCTAGAACAAATTTTACTGCTTCACCTTTAATATGAGGGATACTAGCAACATCCACTCCATAATCGTGATAACGGTAATAATATAAAACCTTAGGAAGTTTAGCCTTTATTTTCTCATCATATTCTTTAGAGATAAATAAATTTACTCCAATCACTTGTTGATGATGGTAATCCTCAATCGGAGGGATATCTTCTGGATAGGTCTCGAATAGTTTTTTAGCGACTTCAATATTGTCGTTAATTAAGAAGCAGTCAAATGGTCTAATTCCCTCTAGATTACCGCCATATTTATTAGTGAGTTCACATAAAGAGACAAAATCTTCCTCCTTCATTAAGGGATTATATATAATCTTGTCTTTATAAATGATTAAGCCTCCGTTAGCAAGAATCATGCCGTCTGGGGTAAATAAATCTAATATCTTGATTCTATTAACTGAATGATATGGTCTAGCAGTACTTAAAAAGACTAAAACTCCTTCTTTTTGAAGTTTAGATAAATATCTAATTGATCTTTTATCAAATCTAGAAGGCTTTTTAGTATGGTCCAAAAGAGTGCAATCGATATCCACAAAGATAATTTTTATCTTTTTATTCATGACTTTTCCTTTTGTTAATAGCGATATTTTCTAGTCTGTATAGTAAGCAAATTCCGAAGGCAATAATGAAAAATCCTAATAAGAAAAGAACAAAGAATCCTCCACCAAATCTAAAGAAACCATAAATATCATAAGTAGTGCTAGTGGTGCCGTCTGGATTAAGATGAGTGAAGACATTAGTTATATAAATAACTGCGTATAAAACAATTGGAATAATGGAATAAAAACATTCGTACCATTTGATTTCTACTTTTCTTTCTAAGAACAAGAAACCCACCATCGCTAAAACCGGAGTAATAAGATGATTAAATAATCCAGCGTTATTATATAGCATCCACCAATCAGCCCCTAGTTGAGGAGATAAGTATAAAGCAGTTATAAAAAATGTAATGGTGATTTGACTAATAGAAACAATCTTAATAATAAATAACCATTTAGGCAACTTATCTACTTTGTAGATAATACGATATAATCCACATATTAAACATACTATACCGATAAATAAATTACTTAATCCAGTATAAGTAGTTAAAAATGGGATAGAGGCTAGTCTAGGAAGATCAACCATAAAGCGGAAATCAACAAAAATTGAGATCAACGCAAAAAGCATAGAAACAAATGTCACTAACTCAATAACAGATAACGCATTAACTCTTTTCTGTTTCATTAGAAATATAATAGCACCACACATCAAAGTATTGATGTTATTTTATAATTAATTGATATAGAATGTTTAGCGAAAGGTGATATAAGAAATGAACAAAAAAACTATATTATTGTCGTTCCCTTTGTTTTCACTCGCTCTTACTAGTTGTGGCCAAGTGATGAACTGGAAAGACAATCTAGACAAGTATGTTGTTGCTATGCAATATCATGATAATTTTAACATTTTGCAGTTAACAGATATCCACTGGAATGTTAATACATCAACAGCAAGCTCTAAGCAATATCTAGACAAAGTTATTAAAGAAGCAGACGCTCATGTTAAAGAAGCTGATGCTACTGCAAAAATTGACCTAATAGAATTAACAGGTGACCAATTCATGCTCGCCAATACTTATCACGTAAAAACATTCGTCGAGTATATGGAAACTAAAGCAGCGGAATATGGCTTTAAATATGCGATTATTTGGGGTAACCATGATAGACATGGACTTTATAGTCCAAACTGGTTAGCAAATCAATATCGTAACGCAGAACATTGCTTCTATATTGAACCAGAAGATAATTTATATGGCCGCAGTAACTTTGTTATTAATTTAACAAATAACGGTGAAGTAAGTGGAACAACTTACTGGCAAATCTATAATTTGGATTCTGGAGCCTCGTTCTCTGAATCTCCGCTTGCTATCGGTAGAAACTATGACTATATCCGTGAAGAACAAGTTGAATGGTTTGAAAAAGAAAGACAACTTCAATCAGGTTCGAATGCAATTGCCTATTATCATATTCCTCAACAAGACAATCAAGTGGCGTGGACCTTAGTCCAAGAAGGTGGAGCAACGTTTAAGAACAAATTCTTCAGATTAGAAGGATTTGGTGATGCTGATAAACCAGAATATAAATCTAGATTTATCGAATCAGGTAGAACACGTAACTTAAAAGCAGCATTTATGGGGCATGCTCATAATGTTGACTGGACCGTTGATTATGATGGTGTAGTGATTGGATTAGGTGTTAAAACTGGACCAGAATTATATTATGCTCATATTGATCCAAATAGCACTGATAAAGATATGAAAAAAGGTATGGACAGTGTTAATGACTCTTTACCTGTAGGCAAAAAGATTGAAGAGAAATTTGATTTAATTGGAGCATCTTTAGTGACTATTACAGACGCTAATAATTTTGAATTAGAGCATTTATATTACAACATAAGAGAAGGGACTAACGACTTTGTTAGATGGGTGAAGTGGTAATGAAAAAGTTCTTCTCTAAGGAAAATTTCTTTCCTTCTACACTAGATAAAAAACAAAGAATTCAATCTTTAGTTACTTCTTTAGTAATGATTGTTCTATTTATTTTCTCCTCATTTACATTCTTTAACATGTTATATTCTTTCGCTGATATTCTTGGTTCCATCGTTAGTGGTTCTCCAGATGTAGCGATTAAGGATTTATTAAGATCACTTCCTTTATACTTATCATTCTTTATGAGCTTATGGGGATTATTCTTAGTCCACGCTTTCCGCAAGGGAAAAGATGATGAATATAGATTAAAATCTATCTTCAGAAAAGGAATTGCTGTTTTATCAATCTCTGGAGTTAATTTCTTATATATCTTAATTATGAGATTTGTTGGTAAATATTCTTCTTTAGTAGAAGGTAGTCCATCAAGATTATATCCTTTAGATGCATTGTTATATTCAGTTTTATTTATCTTAATTGGAGTTTGTGCAATTCTTTATATCAAAAGATTTAAAGAAAAACTTCCATATACCGTTCCTGTTAGACCTATAGCATGTATAGAAAAGAAACCAGCTAGATTCTTCTACTGCTTTGGTGTTTCTTTCTGGACCCTTATCGCTTTATTTGGTTTAACTGGTGCTGGACTAACAATATTTGTCTATGACTTTAAACATGAATATGCATTCTTTGGAATTGCTGTTATATTCATCTATCTTCTTTCTCCAATTATGCTTGCTTTCTGGGAGTTCTATTTTAACGAACTAAAAGAGGAGAAAAAGAAAGAATTCTTATTACCTGTTGCCATTACTTCAATGGCGGTTTCCGCAATCTTTATTACTTTATATTTCGTGGCATTAAAGACAAATATGGACGCTCCAAATAATGCTGGATTTGGTATGTTCCCAATCACCTTTACAGCAACGGCAAACTATGGAACTTTAGTGGTGGTATTCACTCCTGCTATAGTTTCAATTGTCACTTTTATTAGAGCAATTATTGCAAAAATTAAAGAACAATAGTATTGGCTTGAAGCCAATAAAGCTTCTAGTTACAAAATAATAAAATAGCATTCAAGGACTCTCTTTGAGTGCTTTTTTACAATTATTTTAATCAAAAATTATTTAACATACAGAGAGAAAGTTATTCTCGATAAGTATATGCACGTACTTATTTATTTTATTTATATTCTCAAAATATGAGAGTTAATTTTGAATTCTCTATTTCGGGTGCTCATGTTTAGAGCAAGTATGTATTTACACGTATATATAATTATCGCCGGAGAAAACAATGAATAAACTTCTGTTGGCTTACATTCTCACGGTTGGAATATGCGGTGTCGCTGGAGGAGGAACAGGTGTTGTCCTCAAGCGAACAGTAGGTCCAATTGACGAACATTATCCACCAGGGTTCGATCCAAAAGAGTTCTCTCCGAATGTCGAGGCTATTATGGAAAAATATAATAAGCTCTCAGACAAAACAATTAATGGGGTTAGGTCATTCTCAGACTCCGATGTCATCAATATCTGCTTTGAAAAATATCGTTCACAAGAATATTGCTGGTCAGTGGGAGCTGGAAACGCTAATACGATTGTTACTCAAGCAATCCGAAATTCCCAAATTAAGCGAGGAAATGAATACTTTGAAGAACAATTATCTTATTCTTCTGTAGTTGCCCTTGCTAAAAGATCACTTCAACATGGCGCGGATGGAAATATCGAAGTATTCGATGGCGGTTGTCTTGATCCAGAAACAGCACAATACTCTGCTACTCCTTCAAAAGAATTAAATAAAAAGGAATATAAAGAGTATTTGGGAAAAACCCTAGATGAAATGTTTATTTACATCATTTCTGAAAAGACAGTGCTTGATAGTTCTAGAACTATTAAAGGAGAAGATGTCACTATCAAGTTCAATCTTAATCCGAACTTATCTACGTTCTACTATAAGATTCAGATGCAGAACATTTCCGGATTAAGCAATCTCCCACCATTTAGCGAAGTGAAATTAGAATTCACAGTTGACACAAACTTGAATCTTAAGCACTTATTGGTGGATGAGACTTATACAGCAACCAAGGAAGGAATTCCAGTCCCTGCAAAGACACATAATATTATTAATAATTATTATCACGCAGGCGAACAAATGGATATTCCTCCATATAACGAAAATATCAATTACAGCGCATTACTTGCGCTAGAGGAGGATTAACGTCATGAACAAAAGACTTAAAAAACTACTTAAAAGAACAGGAATTGTCTCTACTGGTATAATCGCGTTTGCTGGCGCGGTTGTTGGTGGTTATGTCATCACCCCTAATAGAAGCAAATTAATCGATGTTTCTGTTCAAGAAAGAGAAAAGACTCTTTTTGAGAGATTCGTTGAAAAGTTAACCAAAGATGTTGGTATGAACGAAGATGAATCTGGTGAAGAAGAAGTTGAACACTATTTAAGTGCTAAATTTGCTGGACTTACTAGTTCTGAGAAGTTCCAAGTCACTTACAAGAAAGATAAAGATTCTGCACTTAATACTATTACCATCGAAGAAGGTGAAATCGACTTCAGAATGTCCGCTTTAGCGATGTCTGCTATCGAATTCAATGTCGATTTAGGTGTCAACTATAACGGAAAATACTTACCAGTTACCATTGGTCACTTTGGCGATGAAATGTATTTTGGCTTAAAAGATTTAAAAATTAAGATGACCGATTTCAAATTAGAAAATTTGTCTACTAAATACCTTTTAGCTTTTGCTGCTTATGCAAACTTAGATTCCAAATCCTTATTCACTGATTTAGGAACGCTAATTAACGATAAGTTAGGTGGACTCTTTGATAAGTTAATAAACGGCGAGATTGGTGGAAGTGCTTCTGCTAATAATGCAATTGATGATCAAAATAATGCACCAGAAGAAGCGGGATTTGATTTCTCTAGTTTATTATCTGATGCACCAAAAGAAAGCAAGAGAGGCGATGACACCGTATTCTCCTTAGGAGAAACTGAAAAAGTTGGTGGCTTAGTCATTAATCTTGTTGCTGATAGTGATTTATCCCTTAAGAGAGTGGAATTAGAAAACCTTAACTTTGGTACAGTCACCATCAATGGTGCAATCGATGTGGAAATCAAAGAATACGATTCATTTGTTTCCCCAACGTTAGATGGTTATGTTGAAGTATTTAATTATACTTCATTAACCGGAAAATTACTTTCTTTATTAAAAGAAGGTAACCAAAAATTTGGTTTAGAATTTGATTTAGATCTTGATAATGTTGTCGAATCAGTTACTACTGATATCGCTAGAGTTAAAGGTTCTATTAACCTTGACTTTGATAAATTATTAGATTTAAGCCAATACCAAGTTTTAGATAGACCAGAAAAACCAGAAGACTACAAAATGGTTGGCGACATCAAAGATGTTGGTTTCAACTTACAAATCGACTTACTTGGTCAAAACAATGTTGAATATGCAAACTTAGATTTAGCGTTTGCTAATGGCGAAGGCTATTTAAGATTCAATGAGCAAGATGATGGAAATGGCAACTTAGAATCTGTCATGAAATTATATTTTGATACAGAAACCATGAACTGGATTTTATCCAAAGTTCCTGAATTAGTTGATGGTCTTTCTCAAGATAGTGGTACAGACACTATGGAAACTTTATCTAAATTCTTATCTGAAGATTTAGTGGATTCCATTAATAATTATGATTTCTCCTTTATCTTAGATATGCTTAAGACCCTCAAAAACGATAAAACTGGTTTTGAATTAGGCATTGACTTATCTGCTTTAAATATTGGTGAAAACGCTGAAGTCACCATTAGAGTGAATAATGACTCTGATTATTTCAAAGATTACTTTGATTTAGAAGCTCTTATTACTTCTTTAAATAACAAGGGTGAATTAACTGATGAAGAACAAGAACAATTAGACGCTGCTATTGCTAGCTTCCAAGAAAAGATGAATGCTGTCAATAATAGTGGTCTTAACATTGATGTTAATGGCCTTGCCTTTGGCAACTTCACCTTAGAAGCTAACATGAAGACTGCTCCATTTGTAGATGCAAATTTAGGAGAAACTTCCTTATATCAATCTACTAAATTCATTCCTGATGTTGTTGATCAAATTACCGAACTCGCTAACACCAAGAAAACTGGTTTCAGAATTAGCGGTTCCATGTTAGATAATGATAACTTAGGCATTAGATTTAATGGTCAAGGTTGTTTAGATAATAACGACGAAGTCAAAGAAGGCTTTGGTAATATGACTATTAATCAATACAAATATAGCGGTAACCAAATTTGGGCTACCCATGACATGTACGTTAATGTTACTAACTTACCTGCTAATATTAGCGAATACGAAGTTCAAGATTCTAATGGTAAAACCGTTAAAAAGAAGAACAACCAAAACGAAGCCTTATTTATCTACGGCAACCCAGATGATGCTGATAACTCTGTTAAAGGCAAAATGAAGCTTCAAACATTTGCTGATTTAATCGACGTGGTTATGACCTTTATTAATGAAGAAGGAAATAATCCAAAATACACCAAATTCTTAGAACCTATCACCAAACTCCTTGGAATGAACTCCTTAGGAAGCATCTTAGATAGTAAAGATTATCTCTATTTCGCAAGTAATAATCTTCTCAAGAAGATTGACATTACCGAGAATGCTAATGGCACCCAAATTAAGATTGTCATTAACAAGAACATGTTTGGTATGAATTTACCTGCTGATATTGAAGTCTCTATTAACACCAAGATCAATGAAGAAGGTAAACAAGAATTACATTCATTAGTAATTGAGGATTTAGTCCTCTCTAATAAAGAAAATGCTTCTAAACTCAACTTATTATTTGAATTAGAAGACTATGATAATGGCACTGTGAATAGAATCCATAAAGGTGACAGCTTCATGTCATTAGATGGTATCAAGACCTTATTACAATTAGGCATTAATACCACTAAAGTGAACTTCTATCATTTAACTGCTGAAGCTTTAATCAGAATGAACTCCACAAACATTTTAAAACCAGACTTAAAAGGTATTAACTTCTATGTCTATGTTGATGGAGTGCACGTGAAAGTCTATGGTACCATTGATAAGATTCCTACAGTTATTGGTATTACCATTGATGACTTACTTGGAACTAAGGATATGGGTGCTGAATTCTCCTTTGAAACTTATGGTGATGACAGTGACAACAAAGTTGGTGGTATCTTCAACATCAGAAGATTCTTCAAATCAGAAGATACTGAAACCGAATGGACTGGATTCTTAAAATGGAAGACTCATTATTTCCATGTCCGTGACTACTATCATTACCGCTGCGACAGCACTAATTTCTTAGATAATATTGCTCAATACTTAATTACTGGCTTAATTGGTATTAAACCATCTATTTACTTAGATGCTTTAAATAAAGAAAATAGTGGCTCTAGCGAACAAAAACCAGCAGGCAACTTCACTAACGCCTTTACCGATACTGGATTCCAATCCTATAAACAAAACGGTAACGATGTCATTAAGCTTGGCTTAAACCTCAATGAATTAACTGGTATCAACGCTTTAAAAGAAGTGGAAGCCACAATTACTTCTCAACATATCGATTACGAAGGTAGTTCTGAAGGTATGGACGTTATCGGTAGCTTACACGCTACTATGAGAGTTAACTTTGCTGCAATCTTCAACATCAACATCACTTTAGATGCTGCTGTTGCGGAAGCTGTAATTCCACAAGCTCAAGCTTTAACTAGATGGAACGCTAAAGCTAATGCTGGATTTGCTGATATTACTTCTGTTAATATCCCAGCTGCTAACTACAATACTCCAAATAACCCATTGACTTATCAAACTAGAACTGAGTACTATAAGTAATTTCTAAAAATAACCCTAATATCTAACGCATAGATGTGATAACATATCTAAGGATATTAGGGTTTTATTTATGACTTCGATTATGAAAAAATACGGTTATTTTATCGCCTCGGCAGTATTACTCTTAGTGTTTATTGTGTTCACTATTTTAGTGAAGACTGTCGATGTTCGTTATTATTTTAATAATACCTACGTTGGTTTTTACACTATGAATTCTAAGTTTGGTGAATTAATCACTAACTTTGGTAAATATGAAGTCATGGGTAAATTAAGCGATATTATTTTCTATGTATCCTTTGGATATGTCTTAATTATATTAGTCTTTGGCCTTATTGAATTAATTAAGAAGAAATCATTTAAGAAACTCAATATGAATTATTATGTCGCTTTAGGTGCTTATATTCTTGTTGCAATCTTATATGTGGTCTTTGAAATCGTGAAAGTGAATTATTCACCAGACTCTTTAGCGGATAAACTTAAACCAAGCTATCCATCTAGCCACGTTTTTATTGGCTGCATGTTTTATTTAATCAGCACTTATACAGCGATGAAGTTATTGAAACCAGAAAAAGACTGGATTAAACCATTAGTCTATTTTGCTACTATTGTTATTTGTCTTTTATTAGTCTTTACAAGATCTTTATCTGCCAAACACTGGTTAAGCGATATAATCGCTTCTATCATCTTAGTTTCTGTAGTTTATACGTTATTTATCGCCTCTTCTTCTAAACTAGCCCCAGAAGTGAAAAAAGAGATAAAAGAAGAAGTAGTGGAAGCATAATAAAAAACCATTCACGAATTGATGAATGGTCTTTGCTTTAATTTAAAATTAATTATTTCTTTTCTTCGAGAATTTCTGCTCTACGAACTTTAGCTAATTTAGCGAGTTCCATTAAAGCTTTTCTGGCTCTACCAGCAGCGGCTTTGTTGCCCTTTTCGACGAATTTTGCATTTTCTTCCATAAAGGATTCATATGCTGCTTTGATTTGTTCAACTGTTGACATTTTAATTATTTAGACCACGATCTTTAATTAGATGCAGTCATTCCTTTCTGATTATTATTTTAGCAAATATTTAAAATAATCGGCAATTATTTTTCTTTTTTATAATATGTGTATAACTTGAAATACTAAATTCCGTTTTTAGAATTAAGCTTTGCTCGTTCGGAAT
>CAMPCW010000018.1 GCA_946647665.1 uncultured Caryophanales bacterium | reverse complement strand
CCGCTGCCAGTGACTTTAATTCTTTTCATTAAAGCACGTTTGCTTTTCATTTTTGGCATGTTAATTTCCTCCTACTTTCTTTTTGGCGCTAATACAGCGATTAACCAGCGACCTTCCATAGCGGCAGGTTTTTCAATTGCCGCGGCGTCGCCTAATAATTCAATGAACTTATTTAGAGTTTCTTCTCCAACTTCAAGGTGAGTCATTTGTCTTCCGCGATATCTCACTCCAACTTTAATTTTGTTGCCAGCGGCTAAGAATTTAGACGCAGCACGTGCCTTGGTTTCCATATCATGTAAACCAATTTGTGGTGTGAGTTGAATTTCTTTAACTTCAATACGAACTTGATTCTTGCGATTTTCTTTCGCTTTCTTTTGTTGTTCGTAACGGTATTTACCATAGTTAATAATTTTGCACACTGGTGGAGTGGCGTTTGGAGCAACACATAATAGATCTAAATTTAATTTGTTTGCTTCTAATTGTGCTTCTCTTGCGGACATAACTCCTAATTGTTCTCCTTCAGGTCCGATTAATCTGACGCTAGGAAATCTAATTAGTTCGTTGACGAGATCTTTTGGTTGGTTGTTTGGCTTTCTGCCATTTTCTTGCTCTAAGATAAGTATCATCTCCTTTTTCACAAAAAACGGATGCAAGCATATTGCACCCGTAACAATCTTAACCCCAAGAATGTAGTTGTTAGCCAATCAATACTGAATCGATCTGGCGAGAAGCGGGTGCCTCTGCTTTCTACCTTTATTTTGCGTGGTTTATTCTACTACTAGATATATCTAATAGTAAAGTATTTTTTATCGTTTTTTTGTTTCGACTTCTTCTTTAAGAAGTTTATTAAATTCTTCTAAAGAGACTGTGACTTGTTCTTTTTGTCCATATTTACGGTAAGTCACAGTACCGTTATCTCTTTCGTTATCACCAATAACGATGGTATAAGGAATTTTTCTAACTTGGCTATTTCTTAATCTATAACCGAGTTTTTCATTAGCGTCATCAAGTTCAACTCTAAAGCCTTGTTTTAACATACTTTCCTTAACTTTGTTCGCATATTCTAAATGAAACTCATTATTTACTGGAAGGATGTTAACTTGCACTGGAGCAAACCAGCAAGGGAAGGCGCCAGCGAAGTTTTCAATAATCATGCCGGTGAATCTTTCGATACTACCTAAGCAGGCTCTATGAATCATAATTGGTCTTTCTTTTTCTCCATCTTTATTAATGTAGAATAGTTCAAACCTTTCAGGTAAATTCATATCTAATTGAATTGTGCCGCATTGCCAGACTCTATTCATGCTGTCTTTAAGTTTGAAATCGAGTTTAGGTCCGTAGAACGCTCCATCTCCTGGATTGATCTTAAACTCTTTACCAGTTTTTAAACAAACCTCTTTTAAGATTGCTTCTGATTTATTCCAGATATTAATATCACCAATATAACCTTCTTCTGGTCTAGTGGATAATTCGATTTTATAGTCTAAACCAAAGACATTATAAATCTCATCATAGAGTTTAATGATGGAAGTAATTTCGTCTTCAATTTGATCTTCTCTTACAAAAGTATGAGCGTCATCTTGAGTAAAGCTTCTAACTCTAAATAAGCCGTTAAGAGCCCCGCTTGCTTCGTGTCTATGAACTAACCCTAATTCTGCTAATCTAATTGGTAAATCTTTATAGGAGTGTAAGGAATTCTTATAAACTAAGATACTTCCTGGACAGTTCATTGGTTTAATCGCGAAATCTTTGTCATCCACTTTAGTGGTGTACATATTTTCTTGATAGTGGTCCCAGTGTCCTGAAGTCTCCCAAAGTTCACGAGATAGAATAATTGGAGTGTTAATGAATTGATAACCATATCGAGTATGGATTTCTCTCCAATATTTTTTAATTTCTTCAAGCATAATCATGCCGTTAGGGAGCCAGAATGGGAATCCTGGTCCGTATTCTGAAAGCATGAATAAACCGAGTTGTCTTCCTAAGATACGGTGATCTCTTTTCTTACGTTCTTCTAAAACATTTAAGTGATTTTCTAAATCAGCTTGTGAGAACCAGGAAGTTCCATAAATTCTAACAAGCATCTTATTTTTAGAGTCACCTCTCCAATAAGCACCAGCTAAATTTAGTAATTTAAAATATTTAATTTGACCAGTACTTAAAATGTGAGGTCCACGACAAAGATCAGTAAATTTTCCTTGAGTGAAAATAGTGATATCTTCATCGATATCTTTAATTAATTCCACTTTATAAGGATTGTCTTTAAATCTTTCTAAAGCTTGTTCTTTGCTTAAGACTTCTCTCACAATTCTTTCATCTTTAGATGAAAGTTCGTGCATTTTCTTTTCAATTTTTCTTAAATCTTCTTCTCCGATTTGCTCTTCAAAGTCGATATCGTAATAGAAACCTTCTTCAATGGCTGGACCAAATCCAAATTTTGCCGTTGGATATAACTCACTAATGGCCTCTGCCATAAGATGGCTAGTAGAATGATTTAATACTTCGAATGCCTCTTTTGAGGACTTTTCAATTTCGATGATTGAACCATCATGTTGTTGAATTTTCATAATTAATTTCCTCCGCAATACAATAGCGGGCTACCTTTCTTTTATATAAATATGATTATTGTAATAAATCGATTAAATCTCTTAATCCGTGAGTGTGCTCGTGTTTCATCTCTACAGCTTCAGCAATTGGTAAGTCGATGATTTGTCCACCTCTAACTCCAATAACTTTACTTGTAGGATCATCGCTCATCACAATATCCACGCTCTTAGCACCCATTCTAGCGGCTAATACTCTATCTTCAGCAGATGGAGAGCCACCTCTTTGGAGTCTACCAAGAACTTCAGTTCTTGTATCAAAGCCTGTTTCGTCTTCGATTTTCTTTGCTAATTCATTAATATCTAATAAGTTTTCAGAAACAATGATAATAGCGTGGTTCTTATTTTGAGCTTTCATTTTACGAAGTTTTCTAAATAAGACTTCTTCTTTAAGTGGGTGTTCAACACAAATTACCCCTTCAGCACCTTCAGCTAAAGCTGCATATAAGGCAAGGTCTCCACAGTGTCTTCCCATAACTTCGATTAAGGAACAACGTTGATGAGAGCCAGAGGTATCTTTAAGTTTATCGACACATTCACAGATAGTGTTTAAAGCAGTGGAGAAACCAATTGTTAGTTCTGTACTTCCAACATCGTTATCGATAGTGCCTGGTATACCAACGACTTTAATGCCGTTTTTTGCTAAATCATTTAATCCTCTAAATGTTCCATCTCCACCGATACCAACTAAAGCATCGATTTCAAAGTCTTGGAGAATGCTGGCGGCTCTTTTAGAGACTTTAGGATCTTTAAATTCTGGAAGTCTCGCACTTCTAATGATTGTACCACCTCTATTAATGATGTCTTGGGTAAAGTCTTTATTGACTTGTTCGATATGTCCTTCAACTAATCCCTTTAAGCCATCATAGACAACGTACATATCAATTCCACGTGCTAATCCGGCTCTAATGACTGCTCTAACGCAGGCATTCATTCCTGGAGCGTCACCTCCACTTGTTAAGACAGCGATTTTTCTAATCATATTTTTTACTCCATTTTGCTATTTCAATAAAATAGCATGCGTCTATTATAAAACACTTTTAATTAATTAAAAATTATTTTACATTTCTTTTTCCACAAAATGCATTGTGGATAAGTCTAATATATAGGTTAAATTTATATTTGATTTATACTTTGTATAAATCTTATTGGAGTTGATGTGGATAACTTTTTCCACATAAAAATTATAAATTTTTTATATTTACAAGCCCTATTTTAAGTTGGCATAATCATTTCAAAAGGGAAGGTATTGAGATGGTTGTTTTATCAGAACAAGATATGTTTGAAGTCAGAGTAAGTACGCTTCTTGCGGACTATGACCGTGAAACAATCACTAATCTATATCAACCAATTATCGGTTATAGTGCTTTAGCGATTTATTTCTCATTTTGGAGTGAATCAAAAAATCAAAAAGTCCTTTCTCTTTCTTCTCATGAGCAGTTCCTTGCAAGAATGAAGATGACTCCTGGAACATTTTTAGAAGGAAGAAAATTATTAGAGGCAGTTGGCTTAGTTAAAACTAGACTCGAAAGAATTAAAGATGTCAAAATCTATCACTACGAGTTACTTGCCCCAAGAACCCCACAAGGTTTCTTTGGTGATACCTTGTTATTTGGTTTACTTATTCAAGCAATTGGAGAAAGTGATGCCCAAAAAATGAAACGAGTTTATGAAGTACATCACTTAGAAACTGCTGGAGATGATATTTCCACATCATTTAATGATGTATTCCATCCAAATTTTGAAGACGCTGCTTTTATGCAAGCAAGTAAATCGAGTAGCACAATTGCTGGAAGAAATAGAAGTAAGATCGCAACTGAATTTAGCTATGATGCTTTCTTTACTTCATTAAAGAGCGAGAGTCAAATATCTGAAACTGCCTTTACCAAAATAGAGATGAAAGAAATCGAAAGATTATCTACTTTATATGGTGTTAGCGAAGAAGTGGCTGCACATGTAGTGGCAAATTGTTATTCCCCAGAAAAAGAAAAAGGGAAAAGAGTCGACTTGCATCAAGTAAATGAAGATTTAAAAAATGAAGTCAGCTATTCTACCGCTAGTAGAAAATCTAACAAAAGAAGCAAGAATAAAGTTCTTGGTGATGATGGTTTAGCAGCTAAAATCCGCTGGTTTGAAGTCACTAGTCCAAAAGAAGTATTATCTGTTTTACAAAACGGCACAAAACCGGCTAGAGCAGATCTTAACATCATTGATAGTCTTAGTAAAGACTATAACCTTGCTAATCCTGTGATTAATGTTGTGATTGATTTTGTGCTCACTATGAACAATAACGTCTTCTCTAAATATAGCGTAGAGAAGATTGCCGCTAGTTTGTCTAGAGAAAATATTGAAACCGCAGTCGATGCGATGGAATATCTACGAAATAACTATACAAAAGACAAAAAGAAAGGAGTTAAGAAATCAGAACCAAAAGTGGAGGAGGCACCTACAAATAATAAGCAAGTAGAAGAGTCCTCTATTGATGACGATGAGTTAATGAATTTCTTCGAGGATCGTTAATATGGAAAGATTAAAAGTTGAACAAAACATTACCATTTCTGAAAAGTTTTTAAGACAAATTGAAGAGTCTATTTTTGAAAATGAAGTGGCGATGCGCTATTTAAGAAAACTTGGTTTAAGCGAAGAGCAAATTAGAGAAAACGCTCCAAAAATCTTTGATTTTTCTGAAGATGTGAAAAACTGTAAAAACTGCCAAGGCTTAAAATACTGCAATAAAAATCCTAAATACTTGGTTACTAATATTACTTATGAAGAAGGAGTGGTAGATAGAAACATCCTTCCTTGTAAAAAATATTTAGAACAAGTGAATTTTAAAAAGAGATTCTCCGTTATTGATTTTGGGGAAGAATATTTTGATAACCATATTAAAAGAGATATTTCTAATTTATCCAGCAAATGTAAAAAAGAGATCCTTAAAAAATATAAAGAATCTGCTTTAGATAAGAAGTCTAATTCCTGGATTTATATTAAAGGAGATATGTCTACTGGTAAGTCTTTCTTTGCGGCAACACTTAGTGTTGATGCAGCGAGGAACCAAGCTTATAACTCTATATCATTTATTGATGTTCCTGAAAGATTTAAAGAGCTCACTGATTTAGCGTTCCAAAAAAGTCCTAGATTTAATGATTTACTTGAATCAATTAAAAACAGTGAAATGCTAGTGCTTGATGACTTTGGCAATGAATTTAAGAGTGATTTTGTTAGAGAAAACATTCTTTTCCCAATTTTATCTTATAGAGGAAAGAATAAATTATTTACAATAATTACAAGTAATTACTCAATGGAAGAGATTTGCACGATGTATCAATCAAATATAGCAAGCAAACCAAAAATTGAACAAATTAAGCAATTACTTAAGATGCTTTGTAAGGAAGAAATTACTTTGCCAAGTTTTCTAGCTCAGTAATTATCTGATTAATCTTATTTATAAAGGCGGCCTTTGTGCCGTCATTTTTTATGACGTAAGTAGCTTTTAAGATATTTTCATCAATCTTATTCGTCTTATTTATTTCTTTTAAATATAAGGCCTTTGCTTTATCTCTATTTGAGATGAGCTCATCTTGTTTATCTTTAGCAATATCAATAACAATAATATCGTCGAAATAGCGATCTAAATTAGACTCGAATAGTAGTGGTACCTCAACCACTCTAATAGGAGATTTTGAAGTGGATAAGAAATTTTTAATTTCTTTTTCAACAAGAGGGTGTACTATTCTTTCTAATTTTCTTTTATCTTTAGGATGAGTTAAAAGGTAATCTCTTAAAATATTTTTATCGACTTGTCCGTCTTTAAATTTAAGAGAAAACGCTTTTTCAATTTTATTAGTTAATTGGCTTGTTTTATATAATTCTTCAACCACTTTATCAGAAGATAAAATAGGATATCCTTTTTCTTTAAAAACGTTTGTGGCAGTTGATTTTCCTGAGGCAATCTTCCCTGTAATAGCAATATTAAGCGGCTCTCCCACTTTTCTTTGACATCCGGGACAGAATGTGGTGCCTCTACCTCCTACTTTAATAAAACGGAATTCATGTTTTTGACAAACTGGACAAAGGTCTCCTGCTTTACCATATACTTTGAGTCTAGTTTGGAAATTGCCATCGATATCTTTTCCAGGATGATAGCTTTTAATAGTGGAGCCACCAGAAACTATAGCAAGAGATAAAATCTCTTTCGCGTTTTTAACGATATTTTTCCACTCTTCTTCTTTAACTTTATTAGCAGGAGTTAATGGATGGATTTTAGAGGCAAATAAAGTTTCATCAACATAAATATTTCCTAAACCAGTCATTAAGGTTTGATCAAGCAAAGTAGACTTGATTGGCTTTCTTATATTTTTCACTTTTTTCATTAGTGATTTAACATCTTCAATATAGAAAGGTTCAGGACCAAGTTTAGCAATCATCTCTTCTTTTTTATAATTCGTTTCACTTGATAACTTAAGAACACCAAAACATCTTGAATCGTCATAGCAAAGTTTATGGCCGTTATCTAGATGGAATACCACTCTAGCGTATTTTGAATCTTTATCAGTTTCTAATAATTCATAATACTTTCCTTCCATCCTTAAATGAGAGATCATTACATTCTCATTTGTTAGATGAAAAATAAGATATTTGCCAATACGAGAAATATCTAAAAACGTCTGCCCTTGAAGGTTAGAAATAAATTCATTAACATCTCCTTCAATTTGGCTTACTCTTAATACATCAATTTTAATGATTTTCCTATTTTTAACAATGGGAATTAAAACATTTTTTACAGTTTCAACTTCTGGTAATTCTGGCATATTTATTTACAGTCGTACCACGAATCGCCAAATCCTCCATCAACTTCTAATGGAACTGATAAATCCATCGCAGAAGTCATAGTGGATTTTACTATTTCGTAGGCTTTCTCCTTTTCTTCTTTTGGAACTTTGAATATTAATTCGTCATGAATTTGTAAAACCATTTTAGTTTTTAAACCAGCATCTTTTAGTGCCTTTTCTGTACGTATCATTGCTATTTTGATTAAATCAGCAGCGCTTCCTTGAATTGGAGCGTTCATCGCTGCACGTTTAGCAAATTCTCTTACTTGATAATTTGAGTCATGAAGTTCTCTTAAATATCTACGTCTTCCTAGCATTGTTGATACATAGCCGTTTTCCATGGCTTTAGAGACAATATCTTTAAAGAAATCATTAACTTCAGGGAAGGCTTCATAAAAACTATTGATGATACTTTTTGCTTCGCCTATCGAGATTTCAAGTTGATCACTTAAACCCCAATCAGAAATGCCATATATAATACCAAAATTAACAGCTTTAGCCTTTCTTCTTTGCAACGCAGTTGGTTCTCCATCTAGGTTAAAAACTTTTTTAGCAGTTGCGCTATGAATGTCTTCAGATGATTCAAACACTTTTTTAAGAGCTTCACAACCTGATAAATGCGCTAAAATGCGTAATTCAATTTGGGAATAATCCAAGCTTAAAATTTCATATTCATGATTTGGATAATAGAAGGCTTTTCTAATCATTTTTCCTTCTTCATCACGAATAGAAATATTTTGTAAATTTGGATTAGAAGAAGATAATCTTCCAGTTTGAGTTAAAGCTTGATTAAAACAAGCGTGGATTTTTCCGTCTTTATAGACGTGAGGCTTTAAGCCTTCAATATATGTAGAAATGAGTTTGGAATATTTTCTATATTCTAAAATCTTATTCACAACAGGGTGTTTATTTACTAATTCCTTTAGATTTTCAAAAGAAGTAGAACCTTTTTTGTTTGAAGGTAATCCTAATTTATCATAAAGAATAACCGCGGTTTGTTTAGTGGATGAAATATTAAATTTCTCGCCTGCTAAATCATAAATCTCTTGCTCTATTTCTTTGAGTTTTGTCTTATAGACATCACCAAATTCATCTAATACTTTTGTATCTAGTGGGAAACCCTCAATTTCAATATTGGCTAAAGTGTCAATTAATGGGAGTTCAACTGTTTCATATAAGTCGAATGTAGCGATCTTTACTAATTCTGCTTTAACTTTATTAGCTAATGCTAAAGAATGATAAGCGATTTTAATTGTGTAGTCTGGATTTTCGCTAGTGAAAAGGGACATATCATCTATTTTTTTCTCATCAGATATATCCACTCCAAATAAGTTAAAGACTGTTTGTGGGCTATTTTTAATAGAAGTATCTAATAGATAAGAGGCAATTAGAATATCAAATTCAAGTCCATTAATGGCTATGCCATTATTTGATAACGCTACTTTAATAGCTTTATAATCAAAACAATATTTTTTGTATTCTACTGACTTTAAGATTTCTAATAGTGATTTATCAGCTTTAGCGTCATCAATAGAAATATAGTAGTGGTGTTTTTTATCGCTAATAGCGATACCAAAGATTTCACTACGATAATAATCGTCATAGTCTTCAAAATCTAAAGCGATACCAATTTCTTTGTCTAATTCGATTTCGTTAAAAGATGAGACTTTTGCCACTTCTAAAGAAACACCTTCTTCACTCTTTTTCCATTTTGGTGAGACTTTAGCTAAAAATTGTTTTAAGCCATATTTTTGACAAAATTCATTAATAGCCTTAAAGGAATATCCTTCATAAATCGTATCTTCAACAGTAAAAGGTAATTCGATATCAGTTTTAATAATAGCAAGATCTCTAGATATTCTACCTATCTCGCTATTTTCTTTAATAGCTTCGCCAACTTTGCCTTTAATGTCGCTTGCGTGAGCGATGATGTTATCAAATGAGCCATATTCTTCAATTAATTTAACTGCGGTTTTTTCACCAATTCCTGGTATACCAGGAAGATTATCACTGGTGTCTCCTCTTAGCCCTTTATAATCGATTATTTGAAGTGGTTCAAAACCATATGTTTCTTTTACTAAGGAAGGAGTCATAGCGACAACATCGGAGAGTCCTTTTTTGATGATGTTAACAGTAATTTTATCATCAACCAATTGAAGGAAATCTCGATCAGATGTATAAACCGTTACTTCATATCCTTCTTTTTCGGCACGTCTAGCGATGGTGCCAGCAATATCGTCCCCTTCAAAACCTTCTTCTTCAAATTGGAAAATGCCAAAACTTCTTAAGAAGTCTCTGGCGATTGGAAATTGTTCGACCAATTCTTTAGGGGCTGGCTTACGATTAGCTTTATATGTTTCTAAAGCATCGTGTCTGAAATTGTGTTTAGCAGCGTCAAAAGCCACAATAATTCCTTCTCCTTCTTTTAAAGAAGAAACAATTTTGTTGATCATATTACTAAAAGCAAAAATCGCATTAGTAGGAATGCCTTCTTGGTTACGCATGATTTCCATTCCTGGATAAGCAGTAGCAAAGTAGGCTCTAAAAAGTAAGGAGTTGCCATCAATAATTGTTAATTTTGCCATATCTTATTCCTCTAATAACTTGATTTCGTTTGCGATAAAACTTTCTTTGTCTTCTTTTTGGTCGTAGCGGCCATTAATTAATAAGATGTTATTTTTCTCTAAAAGAGAAAATACTTTTTCATAAACTTTTGCAAAGACAATAACTTCGATTTCTCCATCTTCATCAAAGATTTTTATAAAGGCCATTGAAGAGTTATTCTTTTTGGATTTAATAACCTTGATAGAGGAGACAATACCGGCGATATTGATATAGCCAGTATTTAAAGAAATGTCGCTAATACTGACAACATGATATTTATCAAGTAAGTCTTTTTTATAACGAAGTGGATTATCGCTTAGCATGATTCCTAATTCTTCATATTCAAAATTCAAGTTGGTAAGCGGATCATCTTTAACTTCAAAATATTGTTTTTGATGGTCTAATGTATCATCTAAGATTAATTGCCCTTCATTATCTATAGATAATTCTGCAAGCTGATAGGCATAGTGAAGAGTGGCTCTTAAGGTTTCTCTATTTTTATTAAAGACATCTAAAGTGCCAGAATTGATAAGTTTTAATATCACTAGTTCTGAGATATTACTAGCATACATACGACTAACAAAGTTAAAGAAGTCAGTAAAATCTCCATTAAGGTGTCTATTATCTAAAATCTTATTAGTGACATCGATATTGACTCCTCTAATCATGTTAATTGGGAATAATAGTCCATCTTTGTCTATAACAAAGTGTTTCTCACTTTTATTGATATTTGGGAGTAACACTTTTAGTTTTCTTTTCTTAAGTTCAGAGACATAATCTCCAAATTTTGCATCGGTACCACCAGAAGATATTGTTAATATAGCGGCATAGAATTCTAGTGGATAGTGGTATTTTAAATAAGCCATTCTACAGGCAATAATAGCGTAAACTACCGCATGAGATTTATTAAAACCATAGTCCGCAAACTTTAAAATGTTATTAAACATCATAGTAGCGTCTTTTTCTAAATAGCCATTTTTAATACAGCCACTTACGAATTGCTTTTTGCTACTTTCTAAAACGGATTTCTCTTTATGAGAAACTGCCCTTCTAAATAAGTCAGCCTCTTCTGGAGAATAACCCGCCATTTTAATGGCTAAAGAAGAGATTTGCTCTTGATAAATTAAAACCCCATAAGTTGGTGATAAGATTTCTTCAACATCTTTAGATAAGTATCTTGGTTTAATCTTTCCTGATTTTCTATCTGCATAATCTTTGATATTATCCATTGGTCCTGGTCTAAATAAGGCAATTAAAGCGACAATGTCGTTAAAACATTCTGGCTTTAAAATTTTCATCGCGTTTTTCATGCCAGAACTTTCAAGTTGGAAAATACCAATAGTTTGTAAATTTTTAAATAATTCAAAGCATTCCTTATCTAGATAAGTAAGATGATAAAAATCTAGATTAGTGTGATGATTTTGATTCACAAGTTCGATGCAATATTCAATAATCGATAAAGTTCTAATTGCTAAGAAGTCCATCTTTAAAATACCTTGAGGCTCAAGATAATCTTTTTCATATTGCACGGTGTAATGATCTTCATAGTCGATTGTGACTGGAATAACATTAGTTAATGGGTCTTGATTTAGAACAATTCCCGCTGCATGAGTCCCGGCTTGTCGAGGTAGCCCTTCAATTTTAGAGGCTAAAGAGACTATTTCTAAGAAATACTTATCGCTATCAACTAGTGTTTTAAATTGGGGCACTGTTTTATATGCTTCTCTTAAATTAACTTTATCTGGAATGGATTTAGATAATAAATCTATGTGTCTAGTTGGAATATCATAAATTCTTCCAATATCTCTAAGAGCTTGTTTAGCTTGAATGGTTTGGATGGCGACAATACTAGCAACTTTTTCATTACCATAAGTTTGTCTCATGTATTCGACCATATCTTCTCGCTTGGTGTCCATAAAATCGACATCAATATCAGGCATAGTTTTTCTAGCTTTATTTAAAAATCTTTCAAATTGTAAATCATAATCTAATGGGTCTACTTCTGTGATATTTAAACAATACGAGACTAGTGATCCCGCAGCAGATCCTCTTCCTGGGCCTACTAAAATATCATGAGTCTTAGCGTAATTAACATAATCAGAGACGATTAAGAAATAGTCTTGGAATCCCATTTCAATAATGACATCAAGTTCCTTTTTACATCTTTCAATATGCTTTTGGTCTAAAATCCCTTTATCTTTTAAACCTTGATGGACTTTTCTTTTTAATGCGTCACTTGAGTCATTTACCGGATAGTGATATAACTGACCACGTTTTTTATTAAATTCAAAAGTTGATGAATTCAAAATTTTCTCAGTTAAATCAATTTCTTCTTTATTATATAAAGAATTATAAACATCAATTGATTTAAAATAGTTATCTCCTATTTTTGTTTTACTTTCAATTTTTTCACCTTTATCGATAGCGTTTAAAATGTCTAATGTAATTGCTTCATTCTTTTTTTGATATTCAATTCGAGGGAAAGCGACAGTTTGATAAGTGTGGTTATTTGCAAATTCCCTAACCTTATTCGCGTAAGTAAAATCTTCTTTATCGTTAACTTCAACTCCGATATAGAAGCGTTCAACTAGATTAGATATTTTAGCGACTTTTTTAGCAAAATCAGCTTGTTCAAATTCTATTGGGAAAGCATTATAAAATGATTCTAATACCCCTAATAGGCCTTTATGATTATCTCTAAGATAATCTTCTACTGACTCACCTTTAGAAATAAAAGCAGATACTTTAATTAAATTTTTATATCCATCTTCGTTTAAAGCATATAAAACTAGCGAGTAGTCATTAATAAGAATAGATATACCAATAATTGCTTTCTTTTTAATTTTATTCATCTCCTCAAAAAAATGAGGGACTCCATATAGATAATTAAAATCCGCTAGACCTGCTCCAACATAGTTATTAGAAAAGACACTATGGGAGATTTTATCCATAGTTAATCCACTTTTTAGAAATGAATATCCAGAGATAACTCTTAATGGTACAAACATGTAAATATATTACTAAAATTAATATTAATTATCACGATTTTTTATAAATAAAAGCCCCGAATAATGGGGCTTGATATTCTAGTAAGTTAACTTATTTAATTAAAGCGTCTAACGCAGCGATGAATTTTGGTAGCTCATCAAGAGTAGTGATTTTAGCGCCACTAGCTTGCGCGTGACCGCCTCCACCAAACTCAGTAGCGACTCCGTTAATGACATAGTCTCTACTTCTAATGGAGATTCTCCAACATGGTTCTTTTGGATCATCATCTTGAGTAATAGAGCACCAAATGTTAATTCCAGTGATGTTGGAAAATAGGTTAACGTTTTCCTTGCCTCTTTCAGTGGTGATTTTAAGTTCTTTTTGAATTTTAGAATCTAAAACGTAATAGGCTACACCTTTTGGAGAAATTTTATAGTTGTTAAGTATATAAGCAGTGACTGCTAAGTCATCAATTTGCTTCACATACATTTTGGCGTAAATTTCATTTAGCACAATCTTTCTTTGAATAAGCTCACTAGCAACAGCAAAAGTATGGGCGCTAGTGGAGGAATATTGGAAACGTCCGCTATCTCCAGCAATACCAATATAGAAATTAGTAGCGCTGTCTTTACTTAACACGTATTTATGCTTGAAATTCAATAATATTGAAACAAGTAATTCACTAGCAGCGGCCATTGAAGTATCTACAATGTTAAAATTTGCAAAATCTTCCACATTTGGGTGATGGTCAATTTTTACGATGCATGCTGCTTTTTCAAATCGAGGATCGGCGATTCTGCTTTTGTTTGAAACATCAACGATAATCGCTAAAAATGATTCATTAAACCAAGAATCATTTACTTTATCCATTTCTGGGAAAAGTCTTGGAGTAAAAGTAACATGATTATCTCCTAAAACTTTAATGTCTTTTTCTGGGAAATTTTCTTTCAGAAAATAATATAAACCCATTTGTGTTCCTAAAGCGTCAAAATCAGGCATGATATGTCTAAAAATGGCAATCTTGTTATATTTTCTAATTGAAGCTTCAATGCCATTAATTTGAGCTTTATATTTTTTACCAATAGCTTTAATTTCTGGGGCTAATTTCATAAATTCTCCTAACAGCACATTTTATAAGCATCACGGGCAATCATCACTTCTTCGTTAGTAGGGATAACTGCTACTTTAATCTTACTATTTGGAGTGGAGATTAAAGCTTCTTTGCCGTGAATAGTGCTATTGAGTTCTTCATCAATTTCTACACCTAATGCGTCTTTGATTAATTTACAAACATCTCTTCTAGTTCTTGGTTCGTTTTCTCCAATGCCAGCAGAGAAAATAATTAAATCTGCTCCACCTAATCTCACATAATATTGACCGATGAAATCAGCGATTCTTCTATTGAAGACTTTGTTGGCTAAAATCGCGTGCTCGTTACCTTCTTCAACCGCTTTTAAGACATCTCTACTATCTGGTCCAACAGTAGACATACCGGCAAAGCCAGATTGTTTATTAAACATCTGATAAACTTCTTCAGCAGATTTGCCAGTCACTTTACAAACATAATTGAAAACACTTGGATCCATATCACCTGTACGTGTACCCATCATGATACCGCCTAATGGTGTTAAACCCATTGAAG
>CAMPCW010000017.1 GCA_946647665.1 uncultured Caryophanales bacterium | reverse complement strand
TATTCAATTGGAAGCGCATAAAGATTATCTCTTAGTTTTAATTTGTAATCGCCTCTACATATTATTGCGCCTATTCCTCTTTTTTTACTTATATCTTTATCTAATACATCAAAAGCTTTTGCCATCTCTGATTTAGGATTTGTTGTTTTTTTGATTTCAATTGGATATAAAATACCATTTTCTTCAATAATTAAATCGATTTCATTTTCTTCAAAGGTATCTATACCATTTACTGCTTTTTTAATTTTATCTTTTCCACGATAATAATATATTCTTTTTTTATAATCTAATCCTTTATTAATATAGGATTTTATTATCTCGTTTATAACAAAGGTTTCAAAAAACGCTCCATTCATTGCTCCATTTTCAAGTGTTGCTGGAGTTAACCAAGATGTTAAATAAGCAGCCAAGCCTGTGTCTTTGAAATATACTTTAGGTGTTTTTATTGCTCTACTTAAATGAGAATTATAATATGGTTCTAAAAGATAAATAATATCTGTTTTTTCAAGAACGGATATCCAATTTCTAATTGTTTCAACTGAAACTCCAATATCTTTTGAAATACTACTATAATCAAGCATATTACCAGTTCTTGCAGCCACAGATACCATAAATCTATAAAATAAATTATAATCCTTTATTTTAGTTATATCATAGACATCTCTTTCAATATATGTACTAACATATGAAGAATAAAAATCTTCCCAATCCCTTTGATTAGTATCATCATATAATTCTGGATAGCCACCTCTATGGATTGTTTCCCAAAGGTTGTCGTATTTTTTTAAACTTTTTTCACGTTCTTTAAAATATTCTAAGGATGGAATAAAAGGATTATTGAAGGAAATACCATTTATTTCTCTTAATGATAAAGTTCCTAATTCCAAAATCGAAACCATTCCTGCTAAAGATTCAGATAAACCTTTCATAAGAGTCCATTTTTGTGAACCGGAGAATAAATAGTTACTTCTAGTTGAAACATCATCAAGTATTGTCTTTGCTGCACCTATTAATTCTGGGACCATTTGAACTTCATCAACAAATAGAGGTCTTTCAAAGTTTTCTAAAAAACCTTGAGGATCTTCTTTGGCATTATGATAAAGAACCACATTCTTCAGATTTATTCTTCTTATATTAGAATATATATGTTTTGTCATAGTTGTTTTGCCAACTTGTCTAGCACCTGTGATTGCTACAGATTTAGCTGTTTCAAATCTATTTTTAAGCGTATCTTCAATCGCTCTATTGATATATGCCATCATATCACCTCCGACTATTTTCAATTTCAATTTGATTATAGTCAACAATATATTTGTAAACCATTAAAAACAAAATATTCTTTGAAAATGAAAAAAGGACTGATATTTTTGTATCAATCCTATTATTTCAATATGGCGGAGTAAAAGAGATTCGAACTCTTGCCGGGGAATTACCCCGCTGCTGGTTTTCAAGACCAGTCCCTTCAACCACTTGGGTATTACTCCGTGTACCTATTAAAGAAAAAAGGGATTAACTTAATCCCCCATCATTAATAGCACGATGGTGGGCGCTATAGGGATCGAACCTATGACCTTCTGCACGTCAAGCAGATGCTCTCCCAGCTGAGCTAAACGCCCATCGCGTTATTAATAATAAAGCAATAAAAAATCTAAGTCAACTGTTTTATAAGATAAAATTATTATATTTAGTTATTTATTTAATAGAGCGGAGATCTTTTCTTCAACTTCAAAAATAGGCGAGGTAGGTTCAAATCTATAAACCACATTTCCTTCTTTATCGATTAAGAATTTAGTGAAGTTCCATTTCACATCATTCTTAGATTTATAATCAGGATCTTTTTCCTTTAATTTCTTATCTAAAATTGGGCCTAAAGGATGTTCCATATTAAATCCTTGAAACCCAATTTTTGAAATTAAAAATTTATAAACTTCGCTTATTTCATCTCCATTGACGTGAACCTTCAAAAAACGAGGGAAGGTGGTTTGATAAGTTGAAGTAACAATTTTATTGATTTCTTCATCATCTTCGTTAGCTTGATTAAAATCATCAGAAGGAAAATCTAAAATCTCAAAACCTTTATCTTTATAATTATCATAGAGATTTTGTAGTTCTTTATAAGAAGGAGTGAATCCACATCTAGTCGCAGTATTGACAATCAAAAGAACCTTTCCTTTATATTTACTTAAAGAAACTTTTTCGCCTTTATTGTCAATTGCGTCAATACTATATATATTTTTCTTTTCCATGTAATTATTATAATTCTTTCTTATCTTCTTTAATACATTGAAAAGTAAGAAAAAATAGATTGATTTTTACATTTAAGTCTAAATATTAGCAATCAATAATGATAGAATAATTAGGGCACCCCCAAAAGTAAGAGAAAGTCTTAGTGAGGAGGTTTTTTTATTTTTATGAAAACTAAATTCATCTTTGTAACTGGAGGAGTCGTCTCCTCTTTAGGTAAAGGTATATCTGCAGCGTCTTTAGGAAGAATGTTAACTAAGCGTGGACTTAAAGTCTTTATGCAGAAATTCGACCCTTATTTAAATGTCGATCCAGGTACTATGTCACCATATCAACATGGGGAAGTCTTCGTTACTGATGACGGAGCGGAAACCGATCTAGATTTAGGTCATTATGAGAGATTCACAGATTTGTCATTAACTAAAGAATCGTCAGTAACTAGCGGTAAGATTTATTCTACTATTATTGAAAAAGAGAGAAGAGGAGATTATTTAGGTTCAACCGTTCAAGTTATTCCTCACGTTACTAATGAAATTAAAAAGAGATTAGTCGATGCGGCGGAAGTCTCGCAAGCGGATATTGTTATAACTGAAATAGGTGGAACTGTCGGTGATATAGAATCTACCCCTTTTATCGAAGCTATTAGACAAGCTAGAGCAGATTTTGGTCACGATAACACTTTATATATCCACAACACTTTAGTTCCTTATTTGAAAACCACCGAAGAAACAAAATCTAAACCCACTCAACACTCAGTTAAAGAATTAGCAGGTATGGGTATTCAACCGGATATCATAATTTTAAGATGTGAAGTTCCCGTAGATTTAAAGACCAGAGAGAAGATTTCCTTATTCTGCAACGTCCCTGTTAAAAATGTCTTAGTTGCGCAAGATTGCGAATACATTTACCAAGTTGCTTTAAATCTCCACGAACAAGGATTAGATGAATTGGTTTTAGATCACTTTAGATTAGGTGCACCTAAAGCTGATATGTCCGATTGGCAAGGTCTTATCGAAAAGATTAAAGGTATTAAAGAGACCGTCGACATTGCTTTAGTAGGTAAATATGTCGAACTTCACGATGCATATATATCCGTATCATCTTCATTAGTTTACGCTGGTTATTTTAATAATTCTAAAATCAATATTCACTGGATAAATTCTGTTGATTTAAACGAATCTAACTGTGATGAATTATTATCTAAAGTCGATGGTATTCTAGTTCCTGGAGGCTTTGGAGAAAGAGGAACTGAAGGTAAGAAATTAGCCATTAAATATGCTAGAGAACACAAGGTTCCTTTCTTGGGCCTTTGCCTTGGTTTACAACTTGCTATTATTGAATATGCTAACGATGTATTAAATTTAAAAGGTGCTAACACTACGGAATTTGATCCTACCACTCCTTATCCTGTAGTCGACTATCTTCCTGACCAATATAAAGGTATCAAGTTAGGAGGAACTATGAGGTTAGGAGCGTATGATTGCAAACTCAAACCTAACACTAAAGCTTACAAAGCTTACGGAGTTGAAATGATTTCCGAAAGACACCGCCACAGATATGAAGTTAATCCTTCATACATTTCTAAATTCAATGATGGAAATTTCATAATATCCGGTATCAATCCTCAAACTAACTTAACTGAAATTATCGAACTCAAGAATCATCCTTTCTTTATCGCTGTTCAATTCCATCCCGAATTTAAATCTCGTCCTCTATCTCCTCATCCATTATTTAGAGACTTTGTTAAAGCTGCTCTTGAGCATAAATCTAAATAAATTTAATCGCCATGTTCATTCGTGGAGATTTGTTTTTGTTCTCCGGAAACTAAAAGTTTGGTTTTAGTTTCCTTTTTTGTTGAGAAAGCGTTTACATGATGTTATATTTTAATTAAGATATTGTATTAGGAGGGGCTATGGATCTTTACGAAGTAACCTATCTATATAAAGGTGTTAAGTACACTAACAAATCCTTTGTCTTAGATATCATCTATAAAAAGAGCGACGATACAATTACTTTAGATTTATTACCTAAAGATAAAATTGAAATTGTTTCTTGTCGAATTAACTTAGAAGATAAAATGCACAACACCGATCTCTTTTTTTCTAACGGCTATCAATCTTGGACCGATACTCAAGAACAACACGTTGGTCAAAAAACTAAAAAGATGGGTTTTCTAGATCGTTTTGTCGAAAAAACTTATCATCTTAGAGCCTATGGTGATTATGACTTTATCGAATATCATCACCATTATTCTTTCTCTTATACATACTTGAGAAATAAAGAACAATTTAGATTATATGGCTCTCTATCTGAAAGAAGCGGATATACTGTATTTTATATTTCTAAAACAGGTCACCTGTTCGCTTATAAAGATAATAAAGGTTTAATAATTGATTCTCCTTACCAAGCTTTCAACATCTTTTTTACTAAAGGAAATGAACGAGATGTCTTTGATAAATATTGTTTGAAATTTAACAAAGGTTTTAATAAACCTCCTAAATTAGTAGGGTACACTTCTTGGTATCGTCATTATCAAAACATCTCTCAAGAAGTTATAGAAAAAGATTTACACGACGCGGTAGAGAAGAAACTTCCATTTAAATTGTTCCAAATAGATGATGGTTATCAAGAATCTATCGGCGATTGGTTATTAATCGACAAGAAAAAATTCCCTTCAGGGCTAGAACCTATCGCTAAAAAGATTAAAGATAACAATATGATGCCTGGCTTGTGGCTTGCTCCTTTCTGCGGGTCTAAAAACTCCACTTTATTTAAAAATCATCCCGATTGGTTTATTAAAAATGAAAAAGGGGAATATATCTACCAAGGAGCAAACTGGGATGGCACTTACGTTCTAGATTTCCATCTTAAAGAAGTTAAAGATTATCTACACGAAGTCTTCACAACTTTAAAAGGTTACGGATTCAAATTATTTAAATTAGATTTCTTATATGCTGTAACTTTAAAGATTCACAAAGATGAAACTCGCGGTCAATTGATGCAAGAAGCTATGGACTTTCTTAGAAAAGAATTAGAAGGATGTTACATAATCGGATGTGGAGTCCCTCTTTTCCCGGCTTTCTTCAATGTCGACTACTGTCGAATTGGAATGGATATATCCTTGAAGTGGGATGATGTCTTCTATATGAGATTTTTACATAGAGAGAGAATCTCTTCTAAGTTGACAGTAAGAAACACTCGTTATAGAGCTCACCTCAACAACAGATTCTTTAAAAACGATCCCGATGTCTTCTTACTTAAAGGTACTCAGATGAGTGAAGAACAAAAAAGATTCATCTTAGAGACAGATAGAAAATACGCAGATATGTTCTTAACTTCCGATGATATGTCTTTATATACGGAAGAAGATATCAAATTATTGAATGAATTAGCTAAGGAGTAAATAATATTATGGAAGATAAATCAGCAGTAATTTTTGGAAATAAAATACCTTCTAAATTTGTTAAGAAGGCAAATAAATCTAAAGCTAAATACATTAAGAAATTCGGCGATGATTCTAAAAAAGAATATCATCTCGCCCCTAAAGAAATTCCTTCTTTAAAGGAGATGGGAGTAGAGAATTTAGTTCTTTCTCCTACCAAAATGGAATTTCCTTCTAACGCCTTGGTTGTTGGAAATATCAGAATGGGATTTGGTCATTACCGTATATCTATAGCTATAGCTAGTTGCGCTAAAGCTTTAGGATACAAACCTTATTGGTTTGATTTAGCTTCTTTTGACGCTACTGGTTCTAAAATGATCAGAGCTCAAAATGATCTCTATTCTTTAGCAAGTAGAATCTCTCAGCGTTCACATTTATTCAACCACTTCATTTGGGAACCTTTAAATTCTGAAGGCTTTAGAAAGATTTCTTATAACGCCACAGATCAAAAAAATTCCGAATTGTTGGTTCCTTTATTTAAAGACTTACCTAAAGATATTCCTTATGTCGCAACTCACGTCTGGCCTTCTCAAGGAGCTATACATGCTAATTTAACTCACGTAGTTAATGCTATACCTGATAACTGGCCTATGGGTTTACATCTATCTGAAGGAGCTATCCACGCCGTTCAAACTCCTTTTGCGTATTTAGGATACAAGATGCTTAATGGCATGGATAAAAAACCTTTGAAAGGCATACCTGAAAAAGATATTTACCAAGTAGGGCATTATGTCGATCACGAATTAGTTTCCAATATCGATATCGACTGTGAAAATAGAATTAAGAGAATTTTAAAAGGCGAACCTAAGAGAATCTTGATGAGCGTAGGAGGAGCTGGAGCGGGAAGTAAACTTTTCTTAAAAATGATTAAGCACCTTCTTCCTTACATTCAAAAGAACAAGGCTACGTTATTTTTGAATTTCGGCGATCACAAAGATATGTACGATTATTTATGTAAGAACATTCCATCCTTTGAAAAGAAATCAGTTAAGTTCTTCGATCAATATCAAAAATTAACTGAATTTGTCTCCACTATGGATAAAAATAAAATTGAAGGCATCTATTGTATCTACAACAAAGATATCTTCGAAGCGGTGTATTCTACTAACTTATTAATGAGACATGTAGAAATGTTAGTAACTAAGCCCTCTGAATTAGCTTTCTATCCTGTTGTTAAAGTTATGATGAGACATATTGGAGGACACGAAGTTCACTCAGCAGTTCACGCTCAAGAAGAAGGGGATTCTACGTTTGAATGTCCTGATGAAAAGAGCATGAATGAAATCTTAGACAGATTGATTGGCGATAACGAATTATTAATCCACTTAACTAAACAAATCCAAGTTTTAAATAAACAAGGCTTGTACAATGGTGGATACGAAGTTGTCAAATTAGCAGTTAACGGAAGAAAATAATTATTAATTCAAATTAAAAACTCTAGGAATTCACCTAGAGTTTTTAGTTTGACATCGATATTATTTAGATTTCTTTTTACCGAATTTTCTCTTCTTTTTCTTGGGTTCTTCTTGATTATCAGAATCTTTATCTTCTAATTGAGGAACTTCAATTTCTTTTTCACTATCTTCTTCAGCTTGTTCTTCCTCTATAGGAGAAGATTCAGCGTCGACAGTATTGTCTTCATCTTCTTTAGTTTTTACCTCTTTAACAGAGACGGGTTTAATTTTCTTAGCTTTCTTAGCTCTATTTTTGAAGAAATCAGGAACAAAGGCTGTAACTAATGCAAACATACCTAAGCCGATTAATATCAAACCAGATACAACTAAGACGATAGTCATTACTACTTGTCTAGCTCTATCTTGATAGATCAAGATGAGAACACCACCAGTAATGAATGCTGCGGCAATGATGTATTCAATTACTGCAACAGACATCTTTCTTTCTTTTCTTATGATTCCTATAGTTGCAGCGATAATAAAGATAAGCGCTGTAGCAAACAATAAAATACATAAGAACCAGACAATTAAATCTTCAAAATAGACGAAGATGTTATCAGCTTTAACAATAAACAAGACACCGAATGATACTTCAAGAATTGAAAGAATAAATCCTTGGGTAATCGTTGATGCCATGACAGGTTCTAAGAAATACTTAATTAGAACAATACTACCATCTAAGATTAACAAGATACCTATAATTCTAAAAATCCAAGCCTTGAATGTTGAATTATCTCTATAGATTATAGCGAGAACACCTATAGTTAAAAGAATCAACGCTTCAAAAATTCTACAAACCTTCCAAACTTTGACATACTTATCAATATTCTTTTGACTTTCAGTCTTTTCTACTTTTTCTTCAGCCATATAAACAAGCTCCTTACAATACAAAAATATTTTACATTAAATAAATAATAATGGTTATACCAAATTAAAAATTATTATGACTAAAATTATCTATAATTTTATGAAGGCGAAACTACAGTAGTAGAACTACTATTAATTACTGTAGTAATCGATTTTCCTTGAGATATGGTTATAGGAGAATTATTCGTGGAATTTATATATAGATTATCTGAGCTAGTATAATTTACTCCAACTTTATTCAATTTATTCTTATATATTTTTACCGTCTCAGAAGTATTAGATAAGGAAATTAAAATAAAGATAAATCTTCGATTAGTAGGATCAAAATACACTTGCAGTTGTAAACAAGAGGAATTAGATTCTCTAAAATTAACTGCTGCACCTGAAAGATAAGGGGTGCTATTAACATACCCTCTAAAATCTACATTAATTACAGTGTTGTTATTTGCTAAAGACGAATCAGAAGTCTCTCCTCCCGCATTACCGCCTTCTTTAGAATAATAGAAACGGAAATATTGAACATCAGCTCTACCTTCACCCGCATTACCAAAATAATACGAACCCGCTTCTGGAATATCAAAGTAACAGAAATAAATTGAAGTTCTGTTTGTAGCAATAACAGTCTTTCCGCTTTCGTTTCTTCCTAATGTTATACCATTGCTTTCTTGATAAGCATCAAAGTCGGTGGAAGTAGTAATTGTCTCAGTATTAAACTTTTTATAGTTGACATCTTTATCAGCAACACCATTAGGTTTAGAAACCATACACATAGGAAGTGAATTACTATTGCTATTTGTCGTATATAATACGTAGACTCTTCCTGCCCCATCGGAAGTTAAAGTAACAGCTCTACCTAAAACATTGGAACTACCGGAGGAGAAACTTGAACGATTGCCTATGTTATTAAATCTGTAGAAATAGGCATTAGATGAACTTTGTTTTCTATAAATAGATTGAGGATAAAAAATGTTACCAGATTTATTATCTTTTATTTTGTAATAATCGTAATTGTTTTCAGTATAATAATCGATCAATGAAGAATTATCATTTTCATTTGCTAATTTAGTAGTTATAGAAGCGTTAGCTTCACCTAAATCGCTAGTAGCAGTAATATAACCTCCTGTTCCATTTCCGCTGATAAAATCGGCTTTAGAAGTAGCAGAAATATTAAAATCAGTCTGGCTTTCAGAAGGGGTAGTGGCTGAACCATCTCTAAACGATTGAATACTGACGACACTTCCACTATCCGTTCCATCAATCAATTCATTAACGGAATGATTAGGAGAAATTAAGCCTACTAATCCATATTTAGAATTAGTGTTGGTAGATGTATAACCAGAAGTGGTTTTATTAGCTGTAAATATGGAATCATTAGAACTAGAATTAGTATTTACATAACAATCTTCCATCGTCCCATCGCAATGACCTGCTATATAACCGATATTAAATCCGTGAGTTTCTTGAGATCTTATTTCCGCTTTTTCAATATTTACTCCACTTGCAGTACCTTTAAAAGTAATATCGTAGGTCTGCATTACCGAAGAGACGTAATTGTAATTTTCATCAAAATAAGAAGCGACAATGTAGATAGGTAAAATAAATGATTTACCATTTTCAACATTAGTATTGTTGATAATGGATGTGTTGAATTTTTTATCATTAGTTAAAACGCCTTCATGACCCGGAACTATAGAGTATGTGTAATTAGAATCTAAACTTCCAGAATTTAAAGTTATATTTAAGGCGTTAGACGAAGATACAACAGTATTATTGATATTTTCTAATCTATTTCCACCGTAAGTTAAATAAACATTATTTCTCATCGAAGTCATCGAAGCATCACTAAATAATGTGTTGGTGTTAGAATAACCCTCTGAATCGATTGTTAAATCAGTAAAACTGACATTCTTGATAGATGAAGAAGAGGCGACATATCCAAACACACCTATATCTTCTTTACCTCCGCCATTGACTGTCAAATTAGAAACGCTTAAATCATTACCCTCAAACTCACCAAAAAAGGGAGTGATTTCAGAGCCTATAGGAGCGATGTCTTGCCCTGTCATATCTAAAACCGTTTGATTTAAAGTATTACCATCATTAGTCCCGTAGACTCTTATATTACCGTTTCCATCATCTTTACCTACTTCGTAATATTTTTTAGAATTCAATAAACCTAAAGCGTTCAATCTTGATAAGTTATATAAATGGATAGGTCTAGTAATTATATAAGGGTTATTTTCACTTCCATCCCCTGAATCAAAATATTGGTTAGTTCTTATTTGACCAGTGAAAGAAGTAATTTCTAATTCTCTTTTCATAGCGTAATAAGAAAAAGCCGTGGATGCTAAATAAGCCAATGCTGAAATAGCAACAAGGAGAAGAAGAGATAAACTTTTTAAGTACTTAATTTTCCCCATCTTATTCAACTTGCTCCACACTTAAATTGAAATTAAAATCACACCCGAAAGATGGTCTATCAATAGTGAAGACTTCACCGTAGTAATTAGAAACAGCATCGATAATGTCAGTATCGTAATTAATGTTAATTAACAATGTGTAATTAGTAGTAGTATCAGAATTAATATTACTAGTAGTCAATAAATTTATAGTCTGACTAGAAGTTAAAATTTCTTCTGAATTTGCCAAATCAATAGACCATAAATTAACATAGGAAGAATCTAGATTAGAGAAATTAGATTTGAAGTTAGTTGAGTTAGTAGGTAAGGTATCGACTAAAGCTGCGGAAAATTTAACAATTTGTGATAACTTATAAACATTAGTTTTAGGTTCAATTTCATATTCCCACTCAGAGACCTTTTTATATGAATTAATTTCTTGGTAATTAATATTCAAAGAAATTTTATAGTTAGTAGAAAAATTCACTGAAAAAGAAGCGCTGACGAAAGTATTGATATAAGGTTCATCAGAAGTGAAGAATCTCTTGTAATAAGGATCAAAATAATTCATTGAAAAACCGGCGTTTAAAGGTGAGATTGTAACATCAAAAGAAGAAGGAACTTCAGAAATGTCCATAGATTCTTCTTTTGCTCTCTTATACAAAGTAGAATTACTCAATGCGGATATATCTAAATTATCAGTAACTAACTCAATATCATTAACAGAATTATTAAAATTGAACCACGCAGTAGTAGCGGTAGCAAGAGATAAAACAGATAAAGCAATCACAGATAAACTTATTATTAAACTTTTAAATTTCATTTCTACTAAAAAATACCATTAGAATATTAACACAAGAATATATAATATATTCTTCACATGCTTAAAAATCTTAAATATTGTGTTTATTTTCTAAAGAGCCAAGATAATTCCGATATTTTGACCTAAACCTATTAAAATTGTCCACTTTTATACAATTAAAAGATATTATTTATGAAATTAACTTTGTTTTCATACAAAGCAATGATCAATAAATGAAATGTAATCAAACTTGAAAACATATTACAATTATGTTAATTTTATTTAGGTTCTGGGGCTGTAGCTCACCTGGGAGAGCGCCTCGTTCGCAACGAGGAGGTAGCCGGTTCAAGCCCGGTCAGCTCCACCATTAAAGAACAAGTAGGTTTGATACTGTATCAGACCTTTTTTTATTTATAAACATTAAAACCGCATAGCTAAGCCATTTATTTAAAATATTAGAAGAAATATAGCGTCCAATTTAGAGTCTTATAAGTTCTATTTTGGTGCTTTTTAATTTTTTTAAATTTTGTACTCGGACATTATTATATTAAATGTTGCATTTTCGTGGTAAAACACAAATTTAACATTGCATTTTCGTGACTGAAATGACTTATACTTGCAGTTTTCCGTATTTTTGGCTAAAAATCACTTGCAGTTTTCCGTATTTTTGGCCAAAAACTGCAAGTAAGTGTGTTGCATGGTGTTTCATTTGTATCACTATAGTTGTCCTTGGGGCTGCGGATATTTTTTCGCACGGAATCAAGATTCCGAAAATGTCCACTTTCTCATTCCCGGATCTGACTTCGCATGCCTGCGAAGAAAAAGATCAGGAGACTCTACCAGTCTCCATCCATGACAGTGCCTTTATTCTACTACAGGAATAAATTCGGCGCGAACACCCTAGGGTGTTCCTCATGGTTTGGATACAGATAAGAATATCCTAATCTAAGTATAGAAAAATATCCGCAGCACCCTTTGCCAAATTAGACACACAGGTTTGATACGAAAATATCAAGCCTTTTTTTTTATTTTATAAAGAATATTAGTCTTTTTTCACTTAAAACAGGTATTGAAAATGGCAAAAATACAGCAATCTAATAAAAAGCTATTTCTATTAGTGTTCCACAATTCCTAATGGTGTTTCAAAAATAAAAACTTTTTTCAAAACACCGATTATAAAACTTTCAAAACACCGAATTAATCTCTTTCAAAACACCGAAAATGATTGTTTTAATTTCGGTATCCATTTATAATAGAGACAAGGAAAACAATATATGGCTAAGGTAAAAGATTATATTCCACGTTTAGCGGAACAAACATTATTAACTAAATTAAATTCATCTGGTTGTGTTATTGTAGCGGGCCCTAAGTTTTGTGGTAAATCAACAATGTGTGAAGAATTTGCTAAATCAGTAACAGCTTTAAAAACCACAAACTCAATTGAACTTGCTAGGGCTGATCCAAAATCAGCTTTAATAGGCGATAATCCACATTTAATTGATGAATGGCAAAAAGCTCCTGAGATTTGGAATGTTATAAAAGATGATTTAGATAATGATTATCAGTTTGGAAAATATATCTTAACAGGTAGTACGACTCCTATTGATCCTAGTAAAATACAGAACTCAGCTGCTGGGAGAATTGCGAGAATGATGCTTAGGCCTTTTACTCTTTTTGAATCAAAAGAATCTAATGGAATGGTTTCTTTAAAAGAACTGTTTTCAAATGACTATAAGTTGAATCCTGTTTATGATAATCAAAACGACGTTTCCTTATCTGACATTGCTTTCTACATATGTCGTGGAGGATGGCCGATTTCTATTAAAGCCAAAAAAGAATATGCAACAAATGTTACGGAGAACTACTATAACGGTCTATTTACTATTGAAGATGAAAGCGATGAATTTGTGGAATTCTTGAGAAATAAGAATATCGAATTATTAAAACTCATTCTTAAAACATTGGCGAGAAATATATCTACCCAAGCAAAAAATACATCAATGATTGCTGATATTATAGCTTCAGGAGAAAGAAGTAAGTTGGATGATGATACTTTCCTGACTTATAAGAAAACCTTAGAAGATTTATTTATTACCTATGATATGCCTGCGTGGAATCTTAACCTTAGGACTAGCGTTGCAGTTAGGACTGCCCCAACACATCACTTTGTTGATACATCTATTGCTACTTCTGCCTTAGGAATTAAACCTGCAGATTTATTGGCAGATTTAAAATCTTTTGGCCTCTTCTTTGAAGATTTTGCAGTGAGAGATTTGTCTGTTTATGCTGAGTCATTTGGAGCAGAGCTTAAGCATTATCGTGATAGTTCAGGATTAGAAGTAGATGCCATTATTAAATTACCAAATGGAGAATATGGAGCTGTTGAAATCAAAATCGCCAGCGAAAAGAATATAAATGAAGGTATTAGTTCATTAAATGCTTTTAACAAAAAAATGATAAATAATAAATTAAAGCAACCAGCATTTAAAATGATTTTAACTAGCCATGGTGTTTGCAAGAAAACAGAAGAAGGCATCTATATAGTCCCAATAAACTTACTAAGGAATTAATTATGAAAATTGGATTAGTTTCGTATCTAAGTAAAAATCGCGACATTTCTTTTAATGTGCAACAGATTGAACTTGCTTTCAAACGTTCAAAAGGAAAGGTTGATTTACTTTGCTTCGGCGAAGCATTCATTCAGGGCTTTGATTCGTTATGTTGGAATTATGAAATTGATAAAAATATTGCATTAAGCCTTTCATCGAATTTGATTTCTCAACTAAAGAAATGGTCTATTCAATATGGTATTTCTTTAATAACTGGATATATTGAAAGAGATCAAGAAAAACTATATTCATCCTGTGTTGTAATATCAAATGGTGAAATAGTTCATAACTATAGACGTATTTCTAAGGGATGGAAAGAATACACAAAAACAGATGAACATTATTGTGAAGGCGATGAAGTAAGTTCTTTTTATATAAACGGAAAAGAGATTACATTAGCAATTTGTGGCGACCTTTGGGAGTTTCCTAATCGCTTCAAAACAAATCATCTTTTAATTTGGCCTATATATGTGAACTATTCGATTGATAAGTGGAATAGTGGCGTTGTCGAGGAATATGCAGCACAAGCAGCTTTAGTAGCAAATGATGTTCTTATGATAAATCCAATAGATGATAATCCCATAAATCACGGAGGCTCTTTTTATTTTCATAACGGCCAAACCATTTCACAAATCCCTTTTGATTCAGAAGAAATCCTGATTGTTGATATTAGGTGAGTATAGATTTCTTGTGGTTTTCAATATTCATCCAGAATGTTCAACGGAACTCAAAAGTGTTCAGTTGGTATCAAATTGCTAATTCATAGCCATAAAAGAACTAGATGTAATTGATTTATCCAGCATAGATTAGGCCTCTTATGAGGTTTTTTCTTGTGTCTCGAACCCCCCAACCTCCTCGTGCGAGCGAAACTTATCCTAACTAAGTTAATGTCCCTCCAGGAGCGACCAAAGTATGACAACTGCGAATACTCTTATATCTTCTTTAATAATAAAATAATGTTATAATTAATTTTAGATATGAATATGAAAAATGTCAGTAAAAAAACAAAACATTAATATATATGTATATATATTATCAACTCTAACTGTTAGTGTTTTACTATTAGCAATTTTTACTAATATATATAATTTTTCATCTAGTCAAGCCTATCAAGAAGTGGTAATAGGCTTCGATATTTTTAATATCATCACTTTAATACTTGTTAGTCTATGTGAGATTTTATCCTTTAAATTTGATAGAACTGCTAGTAAAGATACTACTGTCGCAACTATATTTCTATTTGCATCTTTCTTAGTGTCTAAAGATTTCTTATTAATGTTTTCTCATTTTGGTGTTTTAGATGAGAATATCTTTAGAATCATTAACAATGTATTTTTATATCTATTTAATGTCTTTTATTTCGGATTCTTTATTTTCATCTTCCGCTTCTATCAAAATATCTATAATTTGAAAAGCTTTACGAAAATCCAAATTCTATCTTGCTTAATAATGGTGGTGTTATTTTCTATTTTTAACGCTTTTAATATTTGGATTGGGGCTTTAATCATCATCATATTAGAAGTGTTATATTCACTAGCTTTTAGTATTTATTATTTATGGAAGATTAGAGATAGGGCAAATTTCTCATCTGGTTTAATAGCTTTCTATATTTGTACATCGCTATCTCTTTCTTTATTATTCGATTTCTTATCTACTAAATATAACTTTACTGGATTAAGTGATTTTGCGTTTGCAATCACATCTATTTGTTATTTTATGATTTACGGCGATTTTTTAATTGGCAAACTTGGCAAATTATACGTTCATGAAGACATTGAATTAGAAAAAAAGAAACAACTATCTCACACGATGAAGGTGACTTGTTTTCACTGTTTTAATTGTTATTATGACGATATAAATCTAGAGTTCCCTTCTAAAAAAGCAAAAGAGTTTTTTGCCTTACTTGTCATTTTACAAGGTAAAACACTTACTATGGATAAGGCGATTACTTATTTATATCCTGATAAAGATATTGAAAAAGCTAAAACTTCCTATCGTGATATTGTTTGGAAATTACGAAAATTCTTTAAAGAAATAGGCTTTAACTCCATTACTTTTAAAAGAGGAGAAACTTGTCTAGATATCTCCAATATTGAATGTGATTATTATGAAGCTATAAAAGATCCAACAAAATATAATGGCGACCCGTTAATGCCAGAATATGATTGGTCGATTGAATTTGAAAACGATTTAAATACTCATTAATATATTCAAACTTTACATTTTTCTTTTCTTTATACTTTTTATTTAGCACTTTTTTAGCGATTTAATACTTATATTATTGGTAAATCTATCTTGGTCAATATTATTTAGACCATTAAAGAAAG
>CAMPCW010000016.1 GCA_946647665.1 uncultured Caryophanales bacterium | reverse complement strand
ATACAATTCTTACCGATATTCAAGGTTTAGAAGATCACTTCGGTGATATGGACTTCAAAGTTGCTGGTACAGAAAAAGGTATTACTGCTCTTCAAATGGATATCAAAATCAAAGGTGTCACTAAAGAAGTCTTACGTGAAGCTTTAGCCCAAGCTCATGGAGCACGCGCTAAGATCCGTGAAGTCATGAAAACCGCGATTAGTGAACCACGTCCAGATGTTGGTAAATATGCTCCTAAGATGGACACATTCTTCATTGATGTGGACAAGATTAGAGATGTTATCGGTACTGGCGGTAAAGTCATTAATGAAATCATTGCTCAATGTGATAATGTCAAAATTGACATTGAAGACAACGGACAAGTTACCTTATATCACATGGATAGAGAAGTCATTAACAAGGCTAAACAAATCATTCTTGATATTGTTAGAGAAGCCAAAGTTGGTGAAGAATTCGTTGGTGAAGTCACTCGTGTAGAAGATTATGGAGCATTTGTTAAACTCTTTGGTAACGTCGAAGGCTTATGTCACGTCTCTCGCTTAGGCTGGGGATATGTCTCTAAAGCCAGTGATGTTGTTAAAGTTGGCGACAAACTCAAAGTTAGAGTCATCGAAATTGATGAACACGGCAAAGTTAAAGTCTCCGCGAAAGAGTTTATAGAAAAACCAGAAGGGTTTGTAGAGACCGAAGAAAGAAAATTAGAACATCATAATCGTCCTGATAAATCTATCAAAGGTCCACACAAATTCCGTAAATAATTAAATTAAACAAAAAAACTCTCGATTTATCGGGAGTTTTTATTATAATAAATTTATATGTATGATGTATTAATTATTGGCGCTGGCGTAGTCGGCGCGATGGTAGCTAGAAAGCTTTCACGTTATTCTCTTTCGGTTGCCCTATTAGAAAAAGAAAATGATGTTGGTAATGTCACTAGTAACGCTAATAGTGCCATTGTCCATAGTGGTTATGATCCGGTTCCTGGAACTCTTAAAGCCAAACTTAATGTTGAAGGAAATAAGATGTTTGACTTAATTAGTGAAGAACTAGATGTCCACTTTAAGCGTATTGGCTCAATGACTTTAGCCACTAGTGAAGAACAGCTTAAAACTTTAAAAGACCTTCAAACTAGAGCTATTGCTAATGGAGTAGAAACTAGACTCTTAGATAAAGAAGAAACTAGAAAACTTGAACCAAATGTATCTAGTGAAGTTGTTGGTGCTTTGTTAGCACCCACTGCAGGAATCATTGATCCATTTAATTTAGTGGTTCACGCAGTAGAAAATGCAGTTGATAACGAGGTTAAATTATTCTTAGAACAAGAAGTCAAAGATATTAGATATCTTTCTGACCATTTTGAAGTTAAAACTAATAACGAAACATATGAGGCTAAAGTAGTTATTAACTGCGCAGGTTTATATAGTGATGAAATCGCTAAGATGATTGAACCAATTGATTGGAAAATTAACCCAAGAAAAGGCGAATATTTTGTTTTAGATCACTATAAACTTGGTTTAGTTAATCACACTATATTCCCTCTTCCAAGTGAAAAAGGAAAAGGAGTATTAGTTTCTTTAACTAGCTCTAATAACTATATTGTGGGACCAAGCAGTGAATTTGATATAGATAAAGACGATGTCTCTACTGATTCAGAAACTTTAGCTAACGTTAGAAGACAAGCTACTGAGATGATTCCTTCTATTCCGTTTAATCAAGTGGTGAGAGTCTTTTCTGGCATGAGAGCGACTCCATCCACTCACGACTTTATTATTGAACCTGCTAAATCTAATAAATATTTCATTAATGTTGCGGGTATTGAATCTCCTGGACTTGCTTCCTCTCCTGCAATTGCGGAATATGTAGTAAATAACTATGTTTCTAAATTATTTAATTTAGAAGAGAAGAAAGACTATAATCCAAGAGTGAAAAAATATCATGTCTTAAATGATGTCTCTGAAGAAGAAAGAAATAGATTAATTAAAGAAAATCCAGAATATGGAAAAATTATTTGTAGCTGTGAAAAAGTCTCTTTAGGAGAAATTAAAGATTTATTGTCTCGTAGTGTTCCTCCTAAAACTGTAAAAGGAGTGAAAAGAAGATGTAGAGCTGGCTTTGGTAAATGCCAAGGCGGATTCTGCTCTCCAATGGTCACTATGATTTTAGCTAAACATTATGGCGTTTCTCCTTTAGATATTAAATGGGATAAATCAAATTCTAATATCCTCGTAGAGGAGGTGAAGAAATTATGATTAAACGTGATTTAGTAATTATCGGTGGCGGTAGCGCTGGTATGGCTGCTGCTATCGAAGCAAAGAAAAACGGAATTGATGATATTCTGATCCTTGAAAAGGATAGTGCTCTTGGTGGTATTTTAAATCAGTGTATTCATAACGGCTTTGGTTTAACGGAATTTAAAGAAGAATTAACAGGGCCAGAGTATTTATCTAGATTTGCTGATCAAGTTAAAGAACTTGGAATTGAATATAAACTTGATTCTTTAGTTCTAAATATTTCTAAAGAGAAAGTTGTCACTTATTCTAATGCGACTGATGGAGTCGTGGATATTGAAGCTAAGGCTATTGTCTTTGCTACTGGTTGTTATGAACGTAGTCCAGGAGCGATTCAACTTTCTGGAGATAGAGTTGCTGGTATTATTACCGCAGGTACTGCTCAAAAATATTTAAATATCCACGGATATCTCGCTGGTAAAAGAATTGTGATTCTTGGTAGTGGCGATATTGGTTTAATCATGGCTAGACGTATGACTTTAGAAGGCGCTAAAGTTCTTTGTGTTAGTGAACTTATGCCTTATTCTAATGGCTTAAATCGAAATATCGCTCAATGTTTAAACGATTATAATATTCCTCTTTATCTCTCTAGAAGCGTTCTTAGAGTTGAAGGCAAAGGTAGGGTAGAAAAAGTTATCTTAGCTGCCGTTGATGATAAGATGAAATTCATCCCTGGAACCGAGATGGAATTTGAATGTGATACTTTACTTTTATCAGTTGGATTAATTCCCTATGTTTCGTTACTTGAAAATATTGATGTGAATATTAGCTCTACTAAAGGAGCGATGGTCAACGATCAATTAGAAACAAGTATCCCAGGCATCTTTGCTTGCGGTAACTGCTTACATGTTCATGATGTTGTTGATTTTGTGACTGAAGAAGGTCGAGAAGCCGGTAGAGCCGCAGCTAGATATATAAAAGGTGAAGTTTCTAAGAAAGTGAAGATTAAAGTTAATCCAGGAAACGGAGTGGGATATGTCATCCCTCAATTTATTGAAACTGATTTAGACCATGATGTCACTTTTAAATTTAGAGTGAGGAAACCAATTAAAAATGTTTTTGTGAATTTCTCTAGCAAAGAAAATGTTTTCCATAAAGTTGTTAAACCTGTTCTTATTCCTAGCGAAATGGTCATGATTAAAGTGAGTAAAGAAAAACTCGCTATTGTTAAAGATGAAATCACTGTGTCATTGGAGGAAAGATAAAATGAAAGAATTTACTTGTATAGTCTGTCCTCGTGGATGTCGATTAACGATTGATGATAAATTAAATGTCACTGGTAATTCTTGCCCAAGAGGAGCAGAATACGCAAAAAATGAAGTGACCAATCCAAAAAGAATGATTACATCGATTGTGAGGGTTAAAAATAGAGAGAATACAGTGGTCTCTGTTAAAACCTCAACTAGCATTCCAAAACCAATGATTTTTGAAGTGATGGAAGAAATTAATAAGGTGGGAGTTGACGCTCCAACTCATATAGGCGATATCGCCATTAAGAATGTTTTAGGTACTGGTGCAGATATCATCATTACAAAAAACATTGATTAAATGTTTTAAACTTTTTAAAATATAGTTAACTATTAGTTATAGTCAATTTTCTATTTGTAAAAGGAGATTTTAATGTCGGATCGAATTAAAGTATTTGCCCTTGCTGGCCTAGACGAAGATGGTAGGGATTGTTATGTCGTAGAGATTAACGATGATATTTTCGTTTTAGATGCTGGCAGTTCGCTTCCAGATAAAACTCTTCCTGGTGTAGACTATTTATTACCTAATTTAGATTATCTTATTGCCAATAAAAATCGTGTGAAGGGTTATTTTATTACCCACGGTCATGATGAATCTTTTGGAGCTCTTAGATATTTTTATAAATACGCTCCAGCAAAAGTGTATTGCACTCAAACCACTAAAGTTATTATTGAAGGGCAATTATCTATTATTGAGGCTAAGACACAATTTGATTATGTGATTGTTAAGCCAACCGATGAAGTGATTGTCGCTAATCGTAAAATTAGATTCTTCCAGACTTGTCATAACGCCGCTAACTCCTTTGGAGTTGCTATTTCTACTGATCAAGGGAATATTATCTATACTTCTGATTTCATTATTAACTTTGCTACTAATGAAACTGGCTATAGATTTGACCTTGGAATGACTAGTGAGCTTGCTAAAGAAGAGACTTTACTTTTAATGGCGGAATCTAAAGCCGCTGATAAAAATGGATATTGTTCTCCTAAACACCGAATTAATGACTTGGTAGAAAAATATTTCAAATTAGGTAAAAGAATGTTTGTGCTTTGCTATTGGCAAAACATGTATCGCTTAAGAGAAATCTGTAAATTGGCTCAAAGATATAACAAGAGAATTTATTGCTATGACCAATATACCGAAACCGTGATGAAATATGTCATGGAGGCTACTGGAACTTCAACATTTGCCAAAACTAATTTTGTTTCAAAAGAAGATTTGTTAAGAGTTAAGAGCACTGACTTATTAATTTTAATGGTTGGTCACTCTGATGACTTATTTAAAGAAACTGGTGCTTTAGCGCACGGCTTAAATTCTGATAAACGTATTAAAGTTATGCCTGATGACATCTTTATGAATGTTGCAGTTCCTAGACCGATATTTGAAACAGCTTGTACTAGAAATATGGATGAAATCTACCGCACTGGCTGTCAAGTGGTATGGCTTAAAGGAAAAGATGTCCATTCAATGCACGCTCAAGAGGATGATTTAAGATTCGTCTTAAATATCTTTAGACCAAAATATTATTTCCCGGTTCGTGGACACTATACCAAGATCATGGAAAACGCTAAATTAGCGGTCTCTTTAGGCATTGGTTTAAATCATATGAATGTCTTTGTTTTAGATAACGGCATGCAGTTAATATTTGAACCGGGCAAAAGACCAGTGATTTTGCCAAATGAAGTAACCGGAATAGATATTTCTCCAGTTATTGTAGACGGCAAAGGTTTAACTAAAGACGCGACTGAAGTCGTGGAAACTAGACAAAAATTAGGTGTCGATGGAACAGTGGTTATTGCCGCAACTGTTTCTTTAAAAGAGAAAAAGATTATTGCAGGACCAGATTGCCAGATGCGCGGCTTTGTTTATGTTAAAGAAGCAGAACCAATCTTTAAATCAATCACTCAAATATTCGTTGAAGAAGTCAATGCTGCTCTTAAAAAAGATAGTAGCTTAGAAGAGGCTAAAACAACTATTAAAGACCGCGCAAGATGGTTTATTAGACGAGAAAACGGACGCGAACCATTAATAGAGCCGATTATCTTAGTGAACGATAAATAAAAAGCACTTAAATGAGTGCTTTTTTCTTTCACTTTTTCACGTACACACATATAATATTAGCATGGGCGAAAAAAAGAAGCTAAAAATCAACTCTAAAATCGAGAATATTATTAAGGGTCTTACTATTTGCTTAATATCCGCAATTATCATGATTAATGTTGGCAAAGTGGCTCGTACTTTTGCCTTTGTACCTTTATATCTTTTTGGCTCATCTTATTACATTTTATTTGGACTAATTTTCATATATGGTTTTTTAAGAATTATTTTTAGAAGAAAAATAAAACTAAAAGAAGCAAATATCATTTTCTCTGTCCCTTTATTTTTCTTATCAATGTTTTTCTTTTTAAGTGTTTATGACACTCCTACTTTTGATAGTGTAGGTACGGCAGTTAATTCTTTCAATGCTTCTTTAGGAAGCTATTATACACCTGTGACATTTAATCCATTCATCTATGCTGGTGGATTTAAACACGGCTTACTTGGTTTATCTTTGGGAGTAGGCATCAACAACAATACAGTAGCGATCTTCCTTGGCATTATGCTAGTGGTAGTTTCTTTACTTATCTTCTTTATGCCTTTAATTACTTCTAGCCTTAAGAGCGATAAAAAGAAAGAAAAACCAATTAAACTCATTCAAGAAGAACCATCTCCAAAAATAGAAAAAGAGCAACCTACTCCTATAGAAGAAGCTAGTTTAATTGTTCCTGAACCACTTGAAGTTAAAAGAGGGTTTGAAAGTGATCAAACTCCATTTATTAACCAAAATAGCGGATTCTCTAGACCTACAATTTCTTTAGATGAAAATCATGGTGTCGTTCACGCTCAAAACGATAGTCGTGAATTTACTCCTTTAGTGTTCTCTAGACAAAGAAAAGTTGAAGCTATGAGCGCACCTATTAGTGAGCCTATTTCTACTAATGTAGAAATTGAACCAATTAAAGAAGAAATCTTAGAAGAACCAATAGAAGTAGAGAACTTAATTGAAACTAGACCAGAAGTCGTTAATGAAACAATCGAAGAAAAACCTCGTATTGATGAATCTTTAGTAAGAGCTCAACCAATTTTCTTAAACGAAGTTGAAGAAGAAGTAGTTCCTAAAGAAAAACCTCTTCCAATTATTGAAGAGCCTAAGAAAAAAGAACCAATTAACTGGGTTCCGCCTTCTACTGATTTATTAATGACTTATGAAAATGACGATGCGAACGAATTAAATAATCAAGTCGCAGCAAATAGAGTAGAGGCTATTAACAACATTTTAGCTAACTTTAGAGTTGGAGCGCATTGTACTGGCTATAAGATTGGTCCAAGCGTTACTCGTTATAACATTGAATATGAACCAAACGTCACTATGAAATCTGTAGAGAAATTAGTAAGTGATATCTCTATGAGATTAGGAGGAGTAAGAACTAGATTTACTCCAATTGTCAGCGGAGAATCCTTCTCTGGCTTAGAAGCTCCTAACGCTAAAATTACTACTGTGAGTTTTAAAGAAGTGGTTGAAGCTCTTCCAGATGCCAAAAAACATCCTTTATCAGTTGGATTTGGTAAAAATTTATCCGGCACAGTGATTTACGCTGATTTTAATAAATTCCCACATATTTTAGTAGCAGGTACCACTGGTAGTGGTAAATCTATTTTCATTCATTCGATTATCGCTTCTTTAATTATGAGGGCTTCACCTGATTTATTAAGAATCGTTTTAGTCGATCCAAAAATGGTGGAAATGTCTAAATATAAAGATATGCCTCATTTATTATGTCCAATTATTACTGAACCTGATAAAGCAAAAGTAATGCTTACTAAATTAGTCGATGAAATGAATCACCGTTATCAAATCTTTGCGGAAAATGGTATGGTTAGTGAAATTGACCAATATAACGAATGGGCTGAGGAAAATGGAAAAGAATTAATGCCGTTTATCGTTGTTGTTTTAGATGAATACGCTGATTTAGTGGATCGCTGTAAAGATATTGGTCTACCAGTAGTTTCTATTGCTCAAAAAGCTCGTGCTTGTGGAATTCATTTATTAATTTCCACTCAAAGACCATCCACTAATATTATTACTGGTGTTATTAAAGGTAATTTACCAACTCACGTTGCTTTAAGAACTGCAAGCTATACTGACTCTATGACCATTATCGGAGAAGGTGGAGCAGAGCAGTTATTAGGTAAAGGCGATATGTTAGTGGAATCTCCAGTTGTGTCTACTGAAGAAAAAGTAAGATTACAAGGCTGCTTTGTGCAAAATAAAGAAATCATCCGTGTTGTTTCGTATTTAAAAGAGCATTACCCAACTAACTATGATCCTAATTTCTTAGATTTAGTCGATCATTCTAAAGAAGCAGGTAAACAACTAGTGGCTTCGGGAGAAGTGCAAAAAGAGGCTGATGAAGCTGAAGAAATGAAATATCAATCTGTTAAAGATTGGGTTTTAACTCAAAAATTTGTTTCAATGAGTAAAATTCAAAGAGAATGTATGGTGGGATTTAATAGGGCTGGCAAGTTCTTTAAACGTTTACAAATGGAAGGCATCGTTTCTACTGAAGTTGATGGTAACACCAAAGGTTGTGCGGTTATTGGTGCCCCTAGCGATGATGATGAATATATTCCAAGTAGTGAGGAATTAATTAGCTAATTATGGATTATGGTTTAATAAACGCTGAGTTAATTAATAAAAATAACTTAGCCATTATGTATTATGGCGAATCAAATGACATCAATGATGTTAATTTCAAATTAGAAATTAATGGAGTGTCATATCCTTTAAAGATCGCTAGATTTTCTCGAAGTGACAAGCTATTTAGAATTGAAGCTATTAGCGATGTTGAAATTATTTTAGGTAACCTTAACATAGTTAAAACTAATTCTGGAGATGAATTAGGGGTTGATTACCGCTCCTATGTGACTAGCAAAGAATTTGATGAATTATATTGCCCAGTTAACGAAGAGTTTGGAGCGTTTTATTTTAAAGAAGAAACAACTTTTATCTTTTGGAGCCCAATCAGCGACAAAGTATTTTTAAAACTCGAAAAAAGCGATAACAACTTTGTGCTTTTACCAATGAAAAGAAAAGACAAAGGTGTTTATAAATTAACAGTTAAAGGTGATTTATTTAATAAGAAATATAACTATGTTATACATCAAGGTGGCACTAATAAAGAAATTAGAGATCCATACGGTATAGGAACTTCCTTAAATTCTAAATACTCTGCAGTTATTGATTTATCCGCTTTAAATGTCATTGCTAAAGAAAAACCTAAATCCGTTATCAATAAAGCTAACGAGGCTATTATTTATGAAATGGATATTAGAGACTTTACCGAAGCGGACAAGAACAATGAAAGCGCTGGAAAATATCTAGGTGTTTTAAATAAGATTGACTATTTAAAGAATTTAGGAGTCACTCACGTTCAACTTCTTCCAGTTCATGATTTCTTTGGAGTGGATGATATTGAAGTTGATCATTATAACTGGGGATATAATCCAACTAGCTATTTCTCTTTAGAAGGTAGCTATTCTAATTATCCTGAAGACCCACTAGCTAGATTATTAGAATTTAAAAAGCTAGTTGCCGAACTACACAAAAACGACATTAGAGTTGTTCTCGATGTGGTTTATAACCACATATACGAATATCAAAATAGCGATTTCCATAAAAATCTCCCGAACTATTATTTCCGTAGATTAGGAAAAAGAATCTCTGAAGGTAGTGGATGCGGTAACGATATTGCTAGCGAAAGAAGTATGGTGAGGAAACATATTTTAGATTCATTAAAATACTTCACCGAGACTTTTGATTTAGATGGATATCGTTTTGACTTACTTGGACTTATTGACTTAGAAACCGCAAAAGAGGCTATTAAGGTTGTGAAATCTATTAAACCTGACGCTTTGATGTATGGAGAAGGCTGGGATATGATGACTGGCTTATCTAAAGATAAGAAGTGTTGTAGCGATAACGCGCATCAAATTCCAGAGATGGGGTTCTTTAATGATCAATTCCGTGATGTCATTAAAGGTGGAACCTTTGATAAATATTCCAAAGGCTTCATCATGAATGAATTTTATAAAGATGACTTAAACAATGTTTTATGTGCTTGTTTATTAAAGAATCGTTATGATAATGCTTCTCAATCTATTAACTATGTTGAGTGTCATGATAATCAAACTTTATTTGATAAAATTTCTTACTTCTCCGATAATGATGAACTTAACCTTCAAAGAGTTAAATTTGCTAACGCCATGACTTTACTTTCTATTGGCGTTCCATTTATCCATATGGGTCAAGAAATTGGCTTATCAAAATGTATGCTTGATAATACTTATAACGTTCCAAAAGTGAATAATATGGACTGGGATTTAGTGGAATCGCGTCATGAAATGGTCAAATTTATGAAAGAGTTAATTAAAGTTAGAAAAATTCTTCCATTATTTAAAGCTAATTCCGCTAGCGAGTTAAAAAATGTTTATATTGATTATTTAAATAATGGGCTAGTAACTATTACCGTCACTGATGAAAAATTCTTATTACCTGGCTTTAAAGAAGGCTTAATTATCATCAATCCAAGTGAGGAAGTTAAAACTTTAGAATTAAAGGATTATTATCAAGTATTCTTTGGTTGTAACGGCATTGTTGAAGATGAATCCTACGCTAAAAATTTCACTTCCGCAGATTTATCGGTCTCTATTTTAGGATTAAAATAATGTGGCATATTTTACGTACTGTTATTCTTTCTGCTCCTAGAATTATTATCGCTTATTTCGCGTGGATGCTTTCTTATTCAAGAAAGAATACTAAAACTCCAATTGAAAAGCGTTATAAAAAGGCTAGAAAACTTATCTTAAAAGTTAATCATAATTTAAAACTTGATGTTTTAGTAGAAGGAAAAGAAAATATTCCAGAAGAAACATGTTGTTTTTATTCAAATCACATGGGCGCTGCTGATCCTTTACTATATTTTCAAGCTTTAGAAAATCCAGTAACGTTTGTGGCGAAAAAAGAAATTGAAAAACTCCCATTTGTTGGTCGCGTATTTAAAAGCATTAATGGACAGTTTTTAGATCGCGCTGATTTAAAACAGTCTTTACGAGTGATGATGAAAGTTCAAGAATCCTTAGCTAAAAAGGAAATTAACTGGGTCATTTTCCCAGAAGGAACAAGAACTAAAGACCATATGGAAAATATACTTCCTTTCCATCATGGTACTTTTAGAGCGGCTATGAAGGCTAAAGTCCCTTTGGTTCCAACTGTGGTTTTTGGTAGCTTTAGAATTTTGCATACAAAACATAACTTCAAAAGATATCCTACATATATTAAATTTTTAAAACCAATTTACCCTAGTGAATATGAAGGAAAATCTACTGAAGAAATCGCAAAAGAAATTCAATCAAGAGTGCAAGCAGAATTAACTTTTGAAACAAGAAAAATCGACCACAAGAGAATGGTCGAACTTCATGATTCATATTATCGATTCAATCGAATCTATTAAAATTTTCTCCTTAATCCCTTTGGATAATAATTTTTGATTACTTGACCGTCAGTTTTAGCAATATCAACAGCGGTATTTTTATATGTTAATAAAACATATCCTTTATATGAATTCTCTTTATTTAATTGCTCTCCATATAAATATTTCTTTAATTCATCTAAAGTAAGTTCAATTTTATTGAAATTCTCTTTAGCGTAACTTCTAGCATAATGAAGGTCATATCTAAAGAGGTCTTTTTTAAATTCTCCAACTTTCACCCCATATCTATAGATATTAAAACCTTTAAGTTCTAATCCGTTATTAACCGCAAATAAATAATCATTTACTTTCTTTACGTCTTTATTTCCGCTTATTAGATTAGGAAATTTATTAACATGAACAAACTCGTTTTCTTTTGATATACCTGGTTTTTTAAATTGAACGATATATTGACCTTCTCCATTAAAATGAGAGGGCATAAGTCTAATTCCAATATCTTTAATATAAAAACATTTATTTGAAGGCATATTAACTAGTTCAGCGTCGCTATTAGATAATAAATAATGAGCGACATCTTCATCTTCTTCTTTTGAATAGCTACAAGTTGAATAAGATAATGTTCCTCCAGGTTTAAGCATATAGTAGGCAATTTTAATTAATTCTTTTTGAATTTCTTGATACTTATAAACTTTGTTTATAGACCAATCATTAACCATGGCCTCGTCTTTTCTAAACATTCCACTTCCAGAACAAGGCGCATCTAAAATGATCTTATCAAATGTATTTTCATATTTAAGATAAATCTTACTTAAATCGTTATTGGTGATGATAACATTACCAATCCCTAGTCTTTCTAAATTATTGCTTAGTAAACCACATCTAGAAAAAGATAAATCATTAGAGATGATTAGGCCTTTATCATTCATTTTAAAAGATGCTTGGATAGACTTTCCTCCAGGAGCAGCACACATATCAAGAACTAAATCGTTTTCTTTAAAATCAATTAAAGAAGAAACAACCATCGCACTTGGTTCTTGCAAGTAATAATAGCCAAGCTCTTGATAAATATGTTTTCCAAGTTCATAGGTTTCTTTATCATAGATAAAAGCATGCTTCACAATTGGATGGGGCTTTACTAGTGGGAATTCTTTTAAAAATTCTTCATCACTAATTTTATTAGTGTTTAATAAAACTGCGTGCTCACTTTTTTTGTTTAAAGAATTAAGCAATAACTCTGCTTCGCTATTTCCAATTGAATTAATTAAATGCTCTTTAAAAGTCATGTTGTTATTATAAAGTAGAGCAATATATATTTCAAAAATAAATGTATTTAAATACATTATTTGTGATAACATATTAACGAGGTATATAACATATGAGAATGGTAGATTTAATCATTAAAAAAAGAGATGGTCATGAATTAAGCGACGAAGAAATTAAGTTCTGGATTGATGGCTACGTAAAAGGAGAAATTCCTGATTATCAATCTAGTGCGATGAATATGGCTATTTTCTTTAGAGGAATGACTAAAAGAGAAATCGCGACTTTAACTGATTATATGGAACATAGCGGTGAAGTCATTGATTTAAGTGAAATCGAAGGCATTAAAGTTGATAAACACTCTACTGGTGGAGTTGGTGATAAAACTTCTTTAGTTTTAGGACCAATGGTCGCAGCAGTAGGTGGCAAAGTTGCTAAAATGTCTGGACGTGGCTTAGGCCATACAGGTGGTACTTTAGATAAATTAGAATCTATTCCAGGATTAATTATTGCTAAAAGCAAAGAACAAATGGTGGAACAAGTTAATCGCATTGGTTTAGCAATTGTTGGTCAAACTAGCACCTTAGTTCCTGCTGATAAAAAGTTATACGCTCTTAGAGATGTTACTGGAACTGTCGAATCTATCCCATTAATCGCTGCTAGCGTGATGTCTAAAAAACTCGCTAGTGGAACTGATGTTATCCTTTTAGATGTCACAGTTGGAGAAGGTGCGTTCATGAAAAACATGGATCAAGCTAGAGAACTTGCTAAAACCATGGTCGGCATTGGTAAATCATTAAATAGAGATACTGTCGCCGTATTAAGTGATATGAGTGAACCTTTAGGATTTGCCGTAGGCAATTCCTTAGAAGTTAAAGAAGCTATTGATTCTTTACATGGTAAAGGTCCAGAAGATTTAATGGAATTATGTTATACCTCTGGTAGTATCATGCTTGTTCAAGCAAAAGTCTGTAAGAGCATTGAAGAAGCCCGCAAGAAACTCCATGAAGTTATTGAAAATGGAGAAGCTTTTGAAAAATTCTGCTTAATGGTAGAAGCTCAAGGTGGAGATGTTAGCTATATTAGACATCCAGAAAAATTTGAAATTAGCAAAAATATCGTTGAAATTAGAAGTGAAAGAGATGGCTATATCAAAGAGATTAACGCTTTAGAGATCGGTATCAGCGCGATGAAACTTGGCGCTGGTAGAGAAACTCTTGAAGATGTTATTGATATGTCTGCTGGTATCGTTTTAGCCAAAAAAGTTGGTGCGAAAGTTACTAGAGGCGACTTATTATGTACCGTCTATACAAATAAAACTCCAGAAGAATATCTTCCAGTTTTAGATGAAATTAGACAAGCTTATGCCTATAGCGATAAAGAAGTTAAAGAACTTCCAGTTATTAGAGAAATTATTAGAGAAGCTTAATGAAAGTTGTATTACAAACTGTTAAAAGCGCACATGTAGATATATTAGGTAAAACCGTTGGAAAGATTTCTAACGGTTACCTTTTACTTACTGGTTTTACTATGGGCGATGATAAAGAAACTGTCACTAAGATGGCGGATAAAATTATTAAACTTCGAGTGTTTGCAGATGAAAAAAGACAAATTAATTTGTCTTTAGACGCAGTGAACGGAAACATTCTTTCCATTAGTCAATTCACTTTATACGCGGACACCACTGGAGGAAGACGCCCATCCTTTGTTAACGCTCTTCATCCTCATGAAGCAGAACCATTATATGAATTCTTTAATGAAGAATTAGCTAGACTTAGCGGTAAACATATTGAAACTGGTGTTTTTGGTGCCGATATGGATGTATATAGCGTCAATGATGGACCATTTACTTTAGTGTTGGACAGCAAGGAATTATTTTAAATGAAAGTTTTAGTAGGATTATCGGGTGGCGTTGATAGTGCTGTAGCAGCGTATCTACTTCAAAAAGAAGGATACAAAGTAACTGCATGTTTTATGCGTAACTGGGATAGCCTCGCTAATAATGATTATTTAGGTAATCCAAATATCAATAATTCTCAATGCCCTCAAGAAAAGGATTATGATGACGCTGTCGCGGTAGCAAAAAAACTTGGCATTGAACTATTAAGAATAGATTTTGTAAAAGAATACTGGGACGACGTATTCTCTTATTTAATTAGAGAATATGAAGCTGGTAGAACCCCAAACCCAGATATTTTCTGCAATAAATATATTAAGTTTGACGCTTTCTTAAAATTCGCTAAGTCAAAAGGTTTTGATATGATTGCGATGGGTCATTATGCAAAGCGTATTGATAAAAATGATAAAGCCTATTTATGTAAGAGTTTTGATCAAAATAAAGATCAAACTTATTTCTTATCTCAAATTAGTCAAGACCAACTTAAATATTCTTTATTCCCATTAGGAGATATTGACAAAAAAGAGGTTAGAAAAATCGCTCATGATTTAAATCTTGAAATCGCTGATAAGAAAGACTCAACAGGCGTGTGTTTTATTGGAGAGAGAAACTTCAAAGAATTCTTAAAAAATTATATTCCTGCGAAAAAAGGAAATATTGTCGATATCGACACTAACCGAGTAATAGGCACTCATGATGGAGTGATGTATTACACAATTGGTCAAAGAAAAGGACTTGGAATAGGCGGAATTCATGGAGAAACCGCTCAAGGTTGGTTTATTGTGAAAAAAGATATCAAAAACAATATATTATATGTTGCTAGTGGTTCAGAATCTGATCGACTCAATTCTGATTCTTGTTTAGTGAGCAATTTAAATTTCATCACTGATAAACCAAAAGAAGGACAACATATCTATGCGAAATTTAGATATCGACAAAAAGATAATGGGGTTACCATTTTCTATAAAGGTGATGATCTAGTGGAACTTGTCTTTGATGAACCATATAAAGCAGTCACCCCTGGACAAGCTGCCGTATTTTATAAAGATGATATCTGTCTTGGTGGCGGCTTAATTGACTCAACTTATTATAAAGGTAAAAGAACAGATTTATAGGTTAATAAAAAGGCACTCTAGTAAGTGTCTTTTTGTTTGACTATTTTTCTTATTCCGCCCCGAGGCTTTTCTACATCCCCTTTATAGCGAGGGATGACATGCATATGGGTGTGCATCACGCTTTGCCCACCGGCTTCTAAAACATTAAAACCGATATTATATCCATCTGGATGAAATTCTTTGTCTAAGTATTCTTTTACTTTTTGCGATAATTCAAATATTGCTTCAATTTCTTCTTTTGTTAGTTTGAAGTAGTGCTCACTATGTCTTTTAGGAACAATAAGAGTGTGCCCTTTATTTACTGGATAAGAATCAAAAAAAGCGACCGCATAGTCGTTTTCAAATAAGATATTTTCTTTTAAATTGCAAAATGGACAATCCATTATTTTTTAGCTAAATCTCTCATATGAGAGTTAATATCGGCTTTGTTATAGAATACTGAAAGTATTTCTCCTGCAATAGAAATAGCAACTTCTTCAGGAGAATCGCCACCAGTTTGTAAACCGATTGGAGAATAAAAATTGGTAAGATCAATGTCTTTACCATATATTTCATAGGCTTTTGCTAAATAATCTCCAATCTTCTTTTTAGAACAAAGCATTCCAAAATATTTTGGTTTAACTTTTAACTCTAAGATTTTATTTAGAACATGGAAGTCGTTTTGATGGCTAGGAGTGCAGACAACTATATAACGATTATCAGGTAATCCATGCTTTTCGATATATTCCACAAAGCCTTCATTAACTTTGACATCAGCAGCGTCATCTAAAGCGTTAATTACATAATCTCTTTCATCAATTATTGTGATATAGAAGCCTAAAGGTTTAAGAACTCTAGCTAAAGCTGCCCCACAGTGGCCAGCTCCAAAAATATATACATATTGTTTAGGACCAACAAATTCATAGAATAATGTGACTCTACCTCCACAGGCCATAGGAAGAATAATAGAGCCATCATCTACGCTGACAGTGCGGTCGTTTAACACATATTTTTCTGAGAAAGACACTCTATTATCTAGGACTTCTTTACATTTTTCTCTAGCGTAATATTCAATTGCCCCGCCACCGACTGTACCAAAAGCTATATTACCTTCAGTAACTAGCATTTTCTTACCAACATCAGCAGGCCCCATGCCACTTTTTTCAGTAACGGTGACTATGACAGCGTCTTTACTTTTTTTTCTTAAATTATCTAATTCTTTATAAATGTCGACCATAATGTTCACTAATTATT
>CAMPCW010000015.1 GCA_946647665.1 uncultured Caryophanales bacterium | reverse complement strand
TGAACTAAAGATACTTGAATAAGTTTTTCTTCGCCTTTATTACTTTTTTTCATTATTGCGAACAAAACATCAATAGCAATAGCGGTATCAGGAATTTCTAATTCAAATTCACATTCTTTAATTGCTTTGTCAACTTTTGAAGCAAATTCTTTCACTTCTGGATCAGAGTTACTCTTTTTTGTTTTAACTCTAACGATAATTTGAACAATAAGTCCAACAAGAAATAATCCAATTCCTATGTAGAAAAAATAGCCTCTTGTTTGAAGAGCTGACACAAAACCATCTTTAGCAAGAAGAATTGGGACAGCAAACAGCAAACCTATCATAATTGCAAAAATAGAAACGTATGACAACTCTTGTGGAGGTACTTTTTCTTTTGTGAGTTGTTTACCCTCGTTAGATAGATTGTCAATTATTTCAATATTGTCATCAGATAATTTTCTAATAACGAATTTTTCGAAATTGTTATCATTACTTTTTTTAAATATTCCAAATAAATTTTTCATTGAAAAAAATATAACACACGGCTAATAGGATGACAATAAGTAGCGAGTTCCCCCGTACGGTATTCGAGCATAATTCAATATTTGTTTCATCAATACATTGTATTGCTTTGAATTGAAAATTGAATGGTTTCCACAATTCCCACTTAATTTCGAAGCAAAAAGATAAAAGAAAAACTCGCTTTTTTCATCTTTTGCTCAAAGAACAATAATTTGGTAGCGAGTATCTTACAGTGGTGACCCAAACGGGATTCGAACCCGTGAATGTTGCCTTGAGAGGGCAATGAGTTAAGCCGCTTCTCCATTGGGCCAGTTGGTGGTAATTATACCACCGTTTATATTTATTTAGAAAGAACTTGATTAATTCTTCTATGGCATTCCTCTAATCCAAGGACTTGCATCACATAATATAAGTTAGGGGAATTCTTTTTAGTGGTTAAGGTGATTCTTAATATTTCAGCGACGTCACCAATCATTCCTTTGTAGGCTTCTGGATTAGCCTTATAGGCTTTTCTATCGCTTGAGAAGCCAAGAGATTCACCAATAGATTTCATTTGGCTAAACCAAGTTTGTTCATCTTTAGATATATCTAATTCTTTTAAAGCAGATAAAACTTCTTTAACTTGTTCTAATGAGAATTTCTCATTATAGACTAGTCCATTAATCTTAACATATTCTTCATATAGATCTTTATAGAAGAAGGAGATAAGGTCATATAATCCGCCTAATTTCTCGTAGTCTTTTCTAGGGTTCTCTTTTTCTCTTTCAATGTTGATAATCTTTTTAAAGTATTCAGGATCACTAGAAACTAAGTTATAGAGTTTTTCATCGTATTCTTTAGAATATTTTAAAGTCATCTCTAACATTTCTTCTTTGGTTTTCTTAGATAAGATTTCTCTAGAGAAGAAATTAAGTTTACCCATATCAAATAAAGCGCCTTCAAGTGACATTTTATCAAAGGAGAATTTAAATTCTTCCATATGTTCAAATTTATGTTCAAAAATCCATTCTTCAAAATTAGAATTAGCAATAGTCATCAAATACATAATAAGCGCTTCACTAGGATAGCCGTCTTTTAAGAAATAGCTAACTGCTGCTTCATTATCTAATCTTTTAGATAATTTACGTTTATTGCCATTTTCTCCAATTTTCATAATCACTGGTAAATGCGCGTATTTAGGAGCTTGCCAGCCTAAAGCTTTAAATAATTCTAAGTGAATTGGAAGTGAGGCAATCCATTCTTCTCCTCTAATGACAGTTGTGGTTCTCATAAAGTGATCATCACAAACATGTGCGAAGTGATAAGTTGGAAGTCCATCACTTTTAAAGATGACGATATCCATATCATTCTCAGCGATTTCAAAATTGCCGTGCACTAAATCAGAGACTTTGATTTTATGAATGTGATTACCAGAAGATTTAAAGCGAATAACGTACGGATCGCCTTTTAAAATTCTTTCTTTTCTTTCATCGTTATTTAAATAACGATACTTCGCAAATGGTCCATAGTATCCTGGGATGATTTTGGCTTTCTCTTGTTTGGCTCTAATATCATCAAGTTCTTCTTGAGAACAGAAACAAGGATAGGCTTTGCCTTCTTCTAATAAGTGTTTAATAACTACTTTATAGATATCCGCTCTTTCAGATTGAATGTATGGTCCATATTGACCAACTTGATGGTCACCTAAATAACCTTCATTTGGCACAATGTTAAATAGTTTTAATTGCTGTAAAAGTTGGAGTCCACTACCTTCAATTTCTCTTTTAGTGTCAGTATCCTCGAGTCTTACATAAAACACTCCATTAGAGTCGTTAGCGACTTTATGACAAACCATAGAAGTAAATAAGCTTCCAGTATGCAAAAATCCAGTAGGACTTGGAGCAAATCTAGTGACCTCAGCTCCACTAGGTAAATTTCTTAGTGGATATCTAGCCTCTAGATCAGCGATAGTTTCTTTTACTTCAGGGAATATTAATTCTGCTAATTCTTTATCTGACACCATGTTAGCTTTCTCCTTTTTAAATAATTCTTACAAATTATATTGCATAATCAACTAATTTTGTTATAATAATTTAGCAATTTTGAATTGCAGGCGTAGTTCAGTGGTAGAACACTACCTTGCCAAGGTAGTTATGCGGGTCCGATTCCCGTCGCCTGCTCCAGATGCTTAATTCAACTCGCAAGGGTTGTTTTTTTATCTTTTTTCCTCGCTTAGTTTATTAATGAAGCGAACAACACTTTCTTCATTAAGGTTTTTTACGTTTTCTTTATCAAATTCTTTAATAGCTTTTCCTAAATCTTTTCTTTTGATAATTTGAAATTGATCGTTATGACCTTCTATTTTAATATCAGAGTCATTGTTAATGACCACCAATCCTTTAAGAAAGGATGTATTTAAGTCGTTAAATAAGGCTAATCTTTTAGTTAAGTTAATGTTGTAGTTAATTGGATTAGCAACAATACTAGTCCCTTTTTTATTAACATTCACTAATTCTTCAGCCTGAAATTTACCTGATAAGACACCAGAAATAGAAAAGACACTGATAATAATAATATATTTATTAGAAATCACTAAATGATCAATTAAACCGGTATTAGAGTCATCAAAATTAATGCGATAATCGTTTAAAAGCAAATAGTCATTATGCTCACAAATTCTACTAAGCTTTAAATATGTTAATTCTCTAGCGTGTTTTCTTACGTATCTATTTCTATAATATAGAAAGCATAATAAAAATAGGGCTAGAAGCACTCCAACAGTTCCTAAGGATATATATAAAGTTTGACTAGGCGTTAATAAAATCATGCCTGTATATTAACAAAAAATGACCATTAAATAAAGGTCATTTTAATCAAATATTGTTTCTCCGTTTTTCGCGGCGTTAATAAATCTAAGTAGTTCTCCTTTAGATGTCTTTTTTGATATTTCTGGAAGATTATTAATATCAAAGAAGCCTACATCATCAGTTTCATATTCGTGTTCTTTATTTAACTTTGTTAATTTTGCTTCAAAAATTGCGACAAACTCAGGAATTGAAGTTGGAGCTTTAAATGGAGTTCTACTAGTTAAACCAACAAGTCTAACAATTTCTATATCCGCTCCTGCTTCTTGTTTGCATTCGTTTTTAGCGGTCTGACTTGGTGAGTCATATAAATCAGCCCATCCTCCAGGTAGAGAATAAGCATGTAAAGCTGCTTCTCTAACCATTAATACTTTAGTTTTGTCTTCGTTAAAGATAATGGTTCTTACCGAAATATTTGGGGTTGGATAAATATCCCTTTGGAAATAACTAGGACGATCAAATTTAACTTCTAAAAAATCTTCTAAAAATTTGGTGCTTAAATCATTTAACTCTTTATAGTTAGTTAAAGCATAAGGGTCTTTAGAATAAACAAGTCCAATCTTGCTGATAGATTGAACTTTGAGTATAAAATCGTAAATTTGTTTTGAATCCATTTGTTAACCTATTATTCGGTTACTCCGTCCATATAGTTTTCAAACACTCTTAAGAAGGATTCTTGGTCTACTGGATCAAGTTGTCCGTTAACGGCAAAGGAAATTCTTCCAGTTTCTTCAGACACTACAACAGTGACACTATCAGAGATTTCTGAGATTCCTAAGGCAGCTCTATGACGGCTACCATATTTACCAGCAAATGGTTTGGTAGTTGGAGTATAGAAAACACTAGCAGCGACAATCTCATTACCGTGGATGACAACCGCTCCATCATGTAAACGTGTACCAGGATAGAAGATTGTAACTAATAATTCAGCAGAAACAGGAGCTCTAACTGCGACACCATTTTTAATAACATCTTGTAAAGAAGTATTCTTTTCAAAAGTCATAATCGCACCTGTTCTAGATTTACTTAAACTAATAACAGCCTTTTCAATGGTTTTATATAATAACTCCCGGTTATAAATCTTCTCTACTTCCATCTTTCCGGACTTTACTCTACTACCTTTAAATGGGTTAGCGAGGAATTGTCTTAAATCTCCTAGGTTAGTGAATAAAGTGATAGTAACTCCTACTACAGTTAAGCCAACACAAGCAATAAATACATAGATGAGATTGAAGATGAAGCATAATAAAACAGCGGCGAAGGAGATAGAAACTAATAAGTAACCAGCAAGGCGTTTAACAATCTTGCTATACATCAAAAATAGGAATCCATACAATCCAATAATGAGTAGCAACGAAATTATAAATTGCGCAATGTGCATCGTATCCCAAGCAAATAGCATATTCTATCCTCCTATAGTCAACTTAATAATTTTACAATTATTTAAAGTGACTATCAAATTATTACTTAATTTTGCTCAAATCTAGTTTTACAATAGTCGGTTCAAAATTAACCTCTTTTTTTGCAAATTTATATTTATGTTTTTTATGATATTTCACTAATTCTGTTTCTCCTTTTGGAGCCACTTTTAAATATAGTTTATCACTACTTGGGTCATAGACTCTTTCTAAGTAGTGATATCTTAAAAGCATCATAATTAATCGCGATACTTTTTTAGAATTATAAGAAATTAATGTCTTATAAGTAGAAAGCTCATTAAATTTAATGGCTTCTTCGTCATCTAGACCACATAAAATTTTATAAACTCCTTCTGCTAAAGGATAGTAGTTATCCTTATTTAAAAGGGAGACTGTTTCTAATATTTTTAAATCGCTAGTTTCAAGAACATATAAATTTCTAATTTTTTTCATAAAATCAGTTTACTGATTATGAGCTTAAACTTCAACACGAAAAAGTTTGGTGATAACTCACTATTGTAGTAAAATAATTGTGCTTATAAAGGAGATATTATATGGGAACACCTCATATCAACGCTGAAAAAGGCGATTTCGCTAAGGTTGTTTTAATGCCTGGAGATCCAATTAGAGCTAAATGGATCGTTGAAACCTATTTACACGATTATAAAGAAGTAACTAATGTTAGGGGTATTTTAGGATTTACTGGATACACCAAAAATAATAAAAGAATATCAGTTATGGCCTCAGGAATGGGAATGCCTTCAATTGGCATTTATTCTAGTGAACTCTATATGAGTTACGGAGTGGAAATCATCATTAGAGTTGGAACTTGTGGAACATATCAACCTAATATCGAATTAAAAGATGTCTTAATTTGTGCAGGTGCCTGTACTGATAGTAATTGGATGAGCCAATATAAATTAAACGGCACATATTCCGCTATCGCTGACTTTGATTTAATGGTTACCGCCTGTGAAGAAGCTAAAAACGCAAAAATTCCTTATCACGGAGGAAATATTCTTGCTGCAGATATCTTCTATGATTATGATCCAAAAATCTGGAAAGCTTGGGCTGCTTTAGGCGTAATGGGTGTAGAAATGGAATCATATTCCTTATACGCTAACGCTGCTAGATTTAATAAAAAAGCACTATGCTTATTAACTGTTACTGATAGCTTTATCAATCGCGATGAAAGATTATCCGCTGAAGAAAGAGCGTTTGGCCTTTCTAGAATGATTGAACTCGCAATTGCGACCGCTGAACATTATTGCTAGATAGTTTTAATTCTGTTAAAGTTTTTTTAAGGACAGCTAGGGGCGAATTAAGTTTCGAGTCGCTGTCCTTTTTTATAAATAACATTGATAACAACAATAAGCTATGCTACTTTATTAATAGAAGAACGGCTATGTGCGAATTAAGTTTCGAGTCGCCGTTCTTTTTTTATCTAAAGTTTTTTCTGATTATTTTCATTTTCTTTTTATCTTTTCGTGAAAGTTTCCAACGTTTCTTTTTAGGCCCAAATTTGGAAATGTCTTCTTTTGTAGCAAAAGGTCTTGCAAAGCTTGTTCTATAATCTTCTTTGTTGGGATTCTTATCGAGTTTATATTCTTTGTTTTTTGAGTTATCTCCGAATGAGTAATTCCAATAAAAAAGTAATTATTACCCTCTTTTTAAAATATATGCAGGATGCCCTTTAGATTTCTTACTGTTATTTATTCTAAACTCATTATGTCTTTTAATGCACATCTTAGTCACCATCCTTCAATAAACTAATTAGTTCTTCTTTAGTTGGAAGGATAGTCTCATATTTAGCGGCAAATATCTGATTGTTATCTTCTGGTAATGTTAATCTTACAAATGCATCATCTTTTTCTTTACATAGTAAAATGCCAATGGTTTTATTCTCTTCATCAGACTTCACAAAACGATCATAATAATTTACATACATCTGCATTTGTCCAATATCTTGATGCGTTATTTCCCCTATTTTTAAATCGACAATCACAAAACATCTAAGAAAGCGATTGTAAAACACTAAGTCCACGTGGTAATGCCTTCCATTAAACGACAAACGCATTTGCCTTTGCACAAATATAAAGCCTTTACCAAGTTCTAATAGGAATAACTTAATCTTGCTGATTATTGCACCTTCTAAATCGCTTTCAGAATATTTTTCGTTTTCCTCTAAATCAAGAAACTCCAATACAACTGGCTCTTTTAATACATCTGCTGGTTTTTCAATTATTTGTCCACGCCTAGACAAATCTAATACTCCCTGTTTGTCTCTAGATAAACATAGCCTTTCATATAAGCATGAATCAATTTGCCTTTTTAATTCTCTTTTGCTCCATCTAGAGTTATAGCACTCTATTTCATAAAATGATCTTTCGTTTGGATCTTTTATTCTCATAAGGAATATATATGATGCCCAATTTAGAAAGAATCGATGTCCATCACTTGTAATTGGATAATTGTTAAAATTATTAATAATTTTAGATTGGTCAACCAGCGGTTGCCCAATTTGTTTTTTGCTATTGCTGTAGGATAATGTTTTTGTTTTAAAATTATAAATAATTTTAGATTGGTCAAACGCTGTTTGACTTTTTTGACTGCTATACACCAAATAGAACTTTCTAATCAACTTTAAATTAGTCAATGAATACCCTTTCCCGAATTCTTTTGTCAACTCACTAGATAATTGGATTAACAATTCTTCACCATAGTTTGCCTTATTAGATCCTTTCTGTTCTTGCTCCACTATACGTCTTCCTATATCGTAATAGGTATAAACCATCGCAATATTGATTGAAGTCACTACTCTTTGTTTGGCAGAGTTTACCAGTTCCTTAATTTCGCTTAAGAACTTAGTGTCGATAATTGAATTCATAAAAATACCTCTCATATATATAAGAGTGGTAATTTTCAAAAATTTGCGAAAAAATTTAAAAAAAATTAAAAAGACCACACTTTATGTGGCCTAATCAAATATGTGGCGCGCCATGAAGGACTCGAACCCTCAACTTCCAGATTCGAAGTCTGACACTCTATCCAGTTGAGTTAATGGCGCATACCACTATATTAAACACTTTTACGTTTAATTTTTCTATATAAGATTAATAAAGAATTAATAACCATTAATACAGTTAATCCAGTATCCGCCAAAACTGCTGCCCACATTGGGATAAGTTCACCTTTACCAAGCAAACTGGTAATAATGGCTGCTAACTCCACTCCTAACTTCACACTTAAAGCGAAGATAATGTTAAATATTGAAGTGTGTCTAGCAATCTTAGCAATTCTAATAGAGTCATATACTTTCATTGGCTCATCATTCATAATCACGACATCTGCGCTTTCAATAGCAGCGTCACTACCAATTGCCCCCATTGCAAAGCCAATATCTGCTCTTTTAATTGAGGCAGCGTCGTTAATTCCATCACCAATAAAACCAGTTGCATATTTATTAGAAAGTTCTTTTTCTAAACATTCAATCTTTTGATCAGGAAGTAAAGAAGAATAATATTTTTTTATTCCTAACTCGCTACATAATTTTTGAGTGTTATGTTCTTTATCTCCAGTAAGAAGAACAACATCGACGCCACTATTTTGAAGCGAAGAAACTAACTCTTTACTACTTTCTCTAACTTCATCAGAGATGACTAAATATCCGATGTATTTGCCGTCATATACACAGTAGACTACAACACCATTTTCATCGACTTCTTCAAACTCGATTTCGTATTCTTTTAGTAACTTAGAATTACCAACTAAGACCATATCGCCTTTATATTCAGCGCATACACCTAAACCTGCTAATTCTTCAAAATTTTCGCTCAAAACACTGCTTTTTTTAAGTTTTGCGATAGTTTTCCCGATCGGATGGTTACTTAAAGATTCAACACTAGACATCACATCAAGTAAGAAATCTTGCTCAACTCCAATAGGGACAATCTTACTAATTTCAAAAACTCCCTTAGTTAAAGTGCCTGTCTTATCAGTGACTAACTTTTCCATACGATTAAGTTCGTCAATGTAGTTAGTGCCTTTAAAGACAATACCGTTTTTACTAGCTAATCCTAAAGCAGCAAAATAGGCAAGTGGAACAGAAATAACAATCGCGCAAGGGCAGGCTACCACCATCATTTTAAGGCCTAAGATAATCCAGTCTTTCCAGTTGTTGGTAATTGCTCCTCCAATAACTGCAACAAGTAAGGAAACAATAAAAACAATTGGGGTGTACCATTTAGCAAATTTAGAAACAAATTCATCAGCTTTAGATTTTTTAGCGCCACTATTAGAGATTAAATCAATAATCTTACTAACCGCGGAATTTTGATAAGTTCTAATAACTTTTAAATTTAAAGTTCCTTCTTTTAAAAGATATCCAGAATATAGTTCCATATCCTCTTTTGCGCTTACTGGAACAAATTCTCCGGTTAAGCTAGAAGTATCAACTTGGCCTTCTCCAGAAATAACCACAGCATCTACTGGAATATATTCTCCTGCAGTCACTACAACCACATCGTTTACATTTAACATATCTGGAGAGACTTCTTGAATTTCTCCATTAACTAATCTAGCAGCGTGTTCAATTCTTAAATTGACCGCTCTAGCAACAGCTTCTTTAGACTTATTAGTGGCAATCCCTTCAATGATTTTACCAACTTGATATAAAGTCACAACCATCAAAGCTTCCATAAAGAAGTGAGGTTCATGAGCGATAATCGCCACAATAAAGGCACCAACCGTACATAAAGTAATTAAAAGCGATTCATCGATTGGGTTTTCTTTATGAATAATATGAAGAATTACTTTCCAAGTCACATCATAAGTTAATAAAACAATTCCAAAAGCGTATAAGCCAAGTTGAAGATAGAATTGCTCATGAGTTAACGCAATAGAGCACACTAAGATAATTGTGACACCAATTAATACTCTAACTAATGTATACCAGAAATCTTTATTAAAGATTTTGTATCTTTTCTTTTGTTTGGAAGCATCTTCTATTTCAATAGGATCAGATTCTACTTCCGCAATCGTTTTTAAAATATCATCGATGCTTAATTCATTTTCTTTAAATTCAATAAATAATTTATCTTTAGCAAAATCTATCACCGCACTATTAATGGCAGGATGTTTATTTAAATGTTGTTCACTTTTAAGTGCGCAATGTGCGCAATCAAAACCAGTGATATGATAACTCTTCTTAATCATGATGTTCTCCTTCTAAAACATGTTCATATGTAATTTGCATGATTTGCTTTACGTGTTCATCTTTTAAAGAATAATAAATCTTAGTGCCTTCTTTTCTTGCTTTCACAAAGTCTCCATCTTTTAAATCTTTTAATTGATGAGAAACTAAAGACTGGCTACAGCCAATTTGTAAGGCAATATCATTAACGCATTTTTCAATTAAATGATGAGGATCACTACTAGAAGTATCTAATTCATCTAATAGACAAAATAAAATTTTAAGTCTAGTCGCATCCCCTGCTAACTTTAAGGTATCTTGCATCTTATTTATTACATGTTCATTGATATACATAATTGCTTACCTCGAGTATATTATATGAACATCTATTCATATTTGCAACAATAAAAATGAACAATCATTCATATTTCTCTGATTGTCCACTTTTTTCTATATAAATCTATATGATATTAATTTATCTTTAAGATAATTTAATTCCAGTTCAAAATAGTCTTCGTTATTAATTAGCTTTGGGAGAAAAATCCTATCTCCTTCCCATAATTCTAAGTCTAGTAAGTCTTTAATATTGACCCATTTTAGTGTTCCTTCGTCGCATTCAATTAGATTACCTTTAAAGTCATTAACAATGTATAAATGCATTAGTTCATATATATCATCATAATGAAAATGAACTATCCCTTTTTTCATATAAGAAATAACATCTAATCCTGTTTCTTCTTTGATTTCTCTAATTAACGCGTCTTCTGGAGTTTCTTCTTTTTCTAAATGACCTCCAACCCCGATCCATTTATTAGCATTAATATCATGCTTCTTTTTGTTTCTTAAAAGCATGAGAAAAGAGTTTTCTTTTTCAATATACGCAAGTACTGTTTCTTTTTTATTATTCATAGTTTCTTTTATTTTAAATAAAAAGGCAGTTTTTGTTAACTGCCAATTCTAGGTTTATTGGAGCACCTGACGGGAATCGGACCCGCGTATTCAGCTTGGGAAGCTAACGTTCTACCATTGAACCACAGATGCATGCTTAATATTTATATAATAAATAGATTACGAATTCAAACGTAAAGATCTAAACTTTTCTTTTGCCTCTATGCCAAATCTAAAAGAATCGCATATTTTAGAAATGGTTTTCAGTTTTAATTTTTTATCGTCTAAAGTAGTTAATAAATTAAATACCTCTTCTGGATAATTAATCGCAATGCTTTGAAGTAGCCATGCTTCTGACATCATCACCATATATTCATCATTCTCTCTTAAATGTTTAAGTACATTTAATATTTTTGGATCATTATAAAACTTTAATCCAAAGATATAAGAAAACCTTCTTGTATATAAATGCTTGTTGTTATAGTGAGATAAAAAGAATTTCCAATATAAATCAAAACTACACTTTTTAAGGCTATTATTAATCGTATCTGTTATTGCCCATGACTGAGCGTATTTAAGATTTTTATCTAAAAAATCTAATTGTTCCTCAATGGTCTTACACCTTTTAAGACCAATCCCAAAATAGATAAAATCAATTTCTAAGTGTTTTGATAAGACAAATTCATCTAGTTTTAGCTCATTATCTAAAGCATGCTCTTTAATAATGCTTCTTAAAATAGGGTTCTTCACTCCGATAGTGATATAACCACTATTAGAGAGGCATCCAGCAAATTCAGCGTGTTTGTTATCTCTAATAGAATATAAATAATCAAATAATTCTTTATAAGTCATAACTCTACTATTATAGCATATAAAAATCCCCACTATTTGGGGATTTAATAGACGGTTTGGTGGGTACTGACGGGATCGAACCGCCGACCTTCTGTACGTCAAACAGATGCTCTCCCAGCTGAGCTAAATACCCAACCCACTGCTTCTATATAAGCAGCGATAGATATTATATATAGTTATTATAAATAAAAGCAAATATTTTTTATCGAATAGCAAGAAAAAAGCCCAGAAACTAGTGTTTCTAGGCCTTAAATCTATTAAGTTATAACTTAATTGAATTGTGAATTATAGATTTCGCAATATAATCCACCAAGTTTCATTAAGGAATCATGGTTACCGGTCTCAACGATATTACCATCTTTCATAACGAAGATTAAATCCGCGTTTTTAATGGTTGATAATCTATGAGCGATAACAAAGCTGGTTCTGCCTTTGGTAAGAGAATCCATCGCCTTTTGAATTAAGATTTCGGTTCTAGTATCAACGTTACTAGTTGCTTCATCAAGAATTAACATTGGAGCGTTTTCAGTCATCGCTCTAGCGATAGTCACTAATTGTTTTTGTCCAGCAGATAACGCACTTTCCTTTTGAATGACAGTGTCAATGCCTTGTGGGAGAGTACTCACAAAGTGAGATAAATTAGTTTCTTCTAAGATTTCATTAAGTCTATTTTCGTCAACATTTTTGAGGTTATAAACAATGTTTTCTCTAAGAGTACCATTAATGACCCATGTTTCTTGTAAAATCATACCGAAGATATCGCGAAGTTCAGCTCTAGTCATATCTTTAATAGAAACACCATCCACTAAAATGTCACCACTAGTAAGTTCATAGAATCTCATTAATAAGTTCACTAATGTGGTTTTACCAGCACCAGTAGGTCCGATAATAGCGACTTTCATACCAGGCTTAATCTTGCCAGAGAAATGTTTAATAGTGAGTTTATTTGGATCATAACCAAAGCACACATCTTTGAATTCCACTTCTCCTCTAATTTTAGAGTGATCAAGTAAGAATTCTTTTTGTTCTTCAGCTGGTAATTCTTCTTTTTCAAGGAAGTCAAACACACGGTTACAAGCAGCAGTACCAAGTTGAATAGTAGAGCTGGCTTGACCAATTTGAGCAAGTGGTTCTTGGAATAAAGAAACATAAACGATAAATCCAGTAATAATGCCCATATCGAATCTCACTGGATCTTTAGCAATTAATAAGCCTGCTGTAATTAAAACCGCGGCATAAGTTAAATAAGAAACAAATGACATGGCAGGTTCAATTAATCCACCCCAAGCTTGGGATTTATATAAAATTGAGCCAAGTAAATCGTTCTTTTTCTTAAATTCGGAGATTTTAAGTTTTTCAGCGTTAAAGGCTTTAATAACAAGTTGACCAGCGTAATTCTCTTCAACGGTCGCGTTAACTTCACCAAGAACTTTTTGGTTCTCATTAAATAGAGGTAATGCTTTCTTAAATGTTAATAGAATAATAATTAACATGATTGGAAGTGAGCAAAGGACAACGATCGCCATTTGCCAGCTTGCGATAAACATCGCAATAATAACGCCAATTAACATTACTGCTGAGTTAACAAGTAATGAAATAGAGTTTTGTAATGAGGTTGATAAAGTATCAACATCGTTAGTAATAACAGATAAGATGTCACCAAATTGAGTGGTATCAAAATAGTTTAAAGGCATCTTGTTAATTTTAGCAGCAATGTCTCTTCTTAAATCTTTAGAGAACTTTTGGATAATGGTGTTAAGAATAAATCCAGAAGCAAAGCCTGTAAGGAAGGAAACACCAATATAGACAACTAGTCTAATGGCAAGTCTAAGAACATTTGCTAAATCAAGGACAATTTTACCATCAACGGGTTCTTTACCTATTGGGTTAATCGCGTTAGTTAATTCACGAATGGTTCCTGGAGTAAGAATAGTTAAGACAACTGAGGCAATAAGTAAGATAATCGAAATAACAAAAGGAACGTAGTATTTACGGAAAGCTTTAACTAGGCTACCTAATTTATTAGAGCTAGCTTTTTTCACTAATTTACTCATAATCCTAATTCCTCCTTACTTAATTGAGATAAGGCAATTTCTTGGTAAACTGGACAATTTCTAATTAAGTCTTTATGTTTACCTAAGCCCACCATTTGACCATGGTCTAAAACCACGATTTGATCAGCATCCATAATGGTGCCAACTCGTTGAGCAATAATAACTCTAGTGGCTTCTGGAAGTCTTTCAGCAATTCTTCCTCTAACAATTTTATCGGTACGATAGTCTAAAGCTGAGAAAGAGTCATCAAAGATTAAAATTTCTGGTTTAGGAGCAATCGCTCTAGCGATACAAAGTCTTTGTTTTTGTCCACCAGAGAAATTAGATCCGCCTTGAGCAACTTCAGAATCATAACCATTACGTTTATTCATCACAAAGCCATCTGCATCAGCAATTTCTGCAGCCCACTTAACATCGGCTAAAGTCATGTTTGGATCTTTTAAAGCAATGTTATCTTTAATATTACCTTTAAATAAGAATCCTCTTTGAGGAGCGTAACCAATACGATCTCTTAAATCGGATTGTAAGACATCTTTAACATTAACTCCATCGACTAAAACTTCTCCACTAGTGCAGTCTGCCATACGTGGAATTAAATTAATAATTGTGGTTTTCCCGCTACCAGTAGCACCGATAAAGGCAATAGTTTCACCTTTTTTAACTTTAAAGGAAATATTCGAAACCGCTTCTTTATCACTACCTGGATAAGCAAAACCAACATTTTTAAATTCGATAGTACCTTTTTCTTTGAATTCGACAGGATGATCAGTATCCAAAACAGAAACTGAGTGAGCAATAACTTCATGAATACGTTTGGCACTGACAGAGGCTCTTGGCCAGATAACAATTAATGTGATCACTAAAATGAACGACATAACGATTTGGCTAGCAAGCATGACGAATGAGTTAGTAGAGTTAAAGGCCTTGGTAGCAGCCTCGACACTTAAGCCATTAATAATATAAGAACTAACCCATAAAATAGATAAAGATAAGCCCATCATAACCATCATTACAAATGGGGTGAAGAAGGCTAATACACGACCAATAAAGATTTGAGTCTTTGTATATGGAGCATTAACTTTTTCGAATTTTTCTTCTTGATATGTTTCGGCGTTAAAGGCTCTAACCACTCTAACGCCAGTGAGATTTTCTCTACTTGAAACGTTAAGAGCATCGGTTAATTTTTGAATGATTCTAAATTTAGGTGTCACCATAAATAATAAGATGGCAACAGCGGCGACTAATAAGACAACCCAAACTACAGTAACAATTGTTAATTTTGCGTTGGCTTGTGTTGCAAGTAAGATAACAGACCAGACCATAGTGACAGGAGCCACGAATGCGGTCTTTAAGAATGTTAACCACGCTAAATGGACGTTTTGCATATCGTTAGTAGTTCTAGTAATCAAAGATTCAGTTGAGAAAGATGCAAAATCCGCAATTGCGAATTCGTTAACTCTTTCATATAACTTTTGTCTTAATTGGGTAACTGTACTACTAGCGGTCGCACTAGCAATAAACTTGATGATGATATCAACAATCACCATAGCTACAGCACATACAATCATTCCTAGTCCGTTTAGCCACACAGCAGTAGTTCCGTCTTGCCCAACAGCACCAACGGCAGCGGTTAACAAGCCAATATAGGAGACGATTGTCATCATGAAATAGACTTGAGCTAAGGTGAGTAGGAAAATAAACACTACCGCAATCCATTGCTTAGCCTTCATGTTTTTGAATAATAGCTTGAACATAAGCTCTCCTTTCTTAAGTACACACTATCTATACAAAGCAAGGGACACCTTTAGAAAATTAAGACGATGTCTATTCATTCTTTGCATATAATAACTGCTAATATTTTATGGGTTTTATAGTAATTTGTTAAGAACAATTATTATAAAAAAAATAAAACCCCTCTTTTCAAGGGGCAAATTGACTAATTGGTGCCGTCTATAGGAATTGAACCTACAACCTACTGATTACGATTCAGTTGCTCTGCCAGATTGAGCTAAGACGGCTAATGCCCTCTTAGATAATCTTTTGAGGGTGTTTATTAATGTATTTGCAAAATCTAATGTTGTATCCGTTATCTTCGATAATGTCAGATTGCTCTTTTAATTCAAAATATGGATCTTTGTCTAAATTAGGGAAGAAAAGTTCTGCTCCTCCAATAGCATCCACTTTCGTTAATAAAACCTCATCAACATAAGGGAGAGTCTGTCGGTAAATTGAGGCTCCACCAATAATATAGACATCTTCAGTTTTGGCGTGATTTGCAATCGCTTTTAAAAACTCGTCAAAGTCATGAACGTTCTCCACTCCTTCATAGTTATGAGTTTCGTCTTGGCTTATAACAATATGATATCTATCTTTTAAAGGTTTAGAATTTGGGAAAGATAATAAAGTATTTTCTCCCATAGCGACAACATGATTTAATGTTGTCTCTTTAAAGAATTTCATATCTTTTGGAAGAGAAAATAATAGACCATTATGTCTACCAATGCCCCATTTTTTGTCAACGCATAGAATTGTAATAATCATAATTAAATCGCCACCGGAATCTTTTTATCTAAAGGTTCATATTCATAATCAATGAGTTTGAATGAATCTACAGTGAAATCATAAAAGTTTTTAATATTTGGGTCAACCCAAAGTTTAGGAGCTTTATGTTGAGGTTTTGCAATCACTTCTTTAACAATGTCCACATGTCTATCATAAATATGGGCATCAGCGATCACATGGACTAATTCTCCAGGCTTAAGTCCTGAGACTTGGGCAAACATAATTAACAATAAAGAATATTGGAGAACATTCCAGTTATTTGCGGTTAGCATGTCATTGCTTCTTTGATTTAATATCCCGTTAAGAGTGTCACCACTGACATTAAAAGTCATAGAGTAAGCACAAGGATATAAATTCATCTCATGTAAATCTTGGAAGTTATAAATATTAGTTAAGATTCTACGAGATTGAGGATTATGTTTTAAGTCATATAAAACTCTATCGACTTGGTCAAACATCCCTTCTTTATATTGATGTTTAATTCCGAGTTGATAGCCATATGCTTTACCGATTGAACCAGTTTCATCAGCCCAAGAATCCCAAATATGACTTTTTAAGTCATGGATATTATTAGATTTCTTTTGCCAAATCCATAAGAGTTCATCTAAACAAGATTTAAAAGCTGTTCTTCTAATGGTTAAAATTGGAAGTTCTTCTTGTAAATTATATCTATTAACAATGCAGAATTTCTTAATTGTATGAGCAGGGGTTCCATCTTCCCAGTGTGGTCTAACATCAAGCTTTTCATCAGAAAAGCCATTTTCTAAGATGTCTTTCATATTTTGCACAAAGATTTGATCCGCTTTTGACATAATTTGGCCTCCGGCATATAACGCTAGTATTATATCGTTTTATTAACGATAATTGCTACAATAATTAAAGATTTTCTTAACCAAATCTAACGATACTTTTTTAGAATTTCCATTTGTAAGATAATCGTTTATGTTTCCAGGATTTAAAGATAAGTCGGTATATATGCGGTATTTGCTAATTTTTTTATTATCCATCATCCTGATGATATTATCTCTAATCAAAGATTTTGTTTGTAAATCGTACTCATAGGTGTTAATTCTTCTTAAATAACTCTGATGAATTTTTTGAAATGAATAATTAGAGTATGTGTCATCTAAAAAGTTTTCTTTTGTTAAAAACACTATATTCTGATTATGCTCAAAATATTTATAATAAATATTCAATTTATTTTCTAAAAGGCAATATAAAAGTAGAGGGTCTTGCAATCTATAATTCTTTTTCGATAATTTGAACAGTTTATGGATTGATAAACTTGTCTGTCCAGAAAGATCCATAAGATATTGTTTTAAAAAAGCTTTAAATGTTAATCTTCTCATTTTTTGCACTCCTCAACATATTCTCGATAATCTTGCAAATTTAATGCTCCACCACCAACAATTGTCATGTTAATTCTTTCATCGTTTGGTAATACCATTGACACTTCATCATCAAGGGCAATTAATTTACTTACTAGCTCGTTTTTGTTCAAGATAATTATCCTTTCATTAATACTATTATTCAATTACATTTTTGATAAATTTATTCTAAATAGTACCAACGCATAAAATACGTTGTACTGACTCGACCCTATAAGGGCTAT
>CAMPCW010000014.1 GCA_946647665.1 uncultured Caryophanales bacterium | reverse complement strand
TTTTCTGTACCAGCAACTTTGAAGTCCATATCACCGAAGTGATCTTCTAAGCCTTGAATATCAGTAAGAATGGTATATGGGTGTTTGCCGTCTAATGGTCCAGAGGAGATTAATCCCATAGCGATACCGCTTACCATAGCCTTAATTGGGACACCTGCTGCCATTAAAGACATACAGGAAGCACAAATAGAAGCTTGAGAGGAACTACCATTAGATTCGACGACTTCCGCCACTGTTCTAATGGTGTATGGGAATTCTTCAGCGCTAGGAATAACGTAAGAGAGAGCTCTTTCTCCTAATGCACCGTGACCGATTTCTCTTCTTCCTGGAGAGCCCATTCTTCCAACTTCACCAACTGAATAAGGTGGGAAGTTATAATGATGCATCCAGTGTCTAGTTTCTTCATCAGTCAAATTATCAATAATTTGTTCGTCGCTCTTTGCTCCTAAGGTTGTCACTGCGATAACTTGAGTTTGACCTCTAGTAAACATGGCAGAGCCGTGTGTTCTTGGGAGTAAATCAACTTGAGCGTCAAGTGGTCTAATTTCATCAACTTTACGACCATCTGGTCTAATTTTCTCATCAGTAATTAATCTTCTGACTTCTTTAGCCACTAATTTTTCTAAGGTTTCTTTGACCATGTGTACAGCTTTTTGATGTTCTTTTTCATCAACGTACTTTCTTGTGTCATAGTCATCGATAATTTCATTTTCAATCGCGTCAATCGCATCTTGTCTTTCGAGTTTATCAAAGATTGAGATGGCTTTCACTAAACGAGCTTCTGCTCTTTCGGTAACATCTTTTTCAATGACTGGATCACAGACATATAATTCGATTTCTCTTTTTGGTTTACCGACTTCTTTAATGATCTTTTCTTGCCAGACACAAAGCTTTTTAATTGCTTCATGACCAAACATTAAAGCGTCTAACATATCTTCTTCGCTTACTTGATCAGCACCAGCTTCCACCATGTTAATGGCTTCTTTGGTACCTGCAACAGCTAAGTTGATATCGGATTTGGCTCTTTCTTCAACAGTTGGGTTAATGATGAACTTGCCATCAACTCTACCAACATAAACGCCTGCAATTGGTCCATCAAATGGAATATCAGAGATTCCAAGAGCTAAGCTTGAACCAAGCATAGCGGTCATTTCAGGAGTGCAGTCTAAATCCACAGACATCACTGTGTTAACGATTTGCACTTCGTTTCTAAATCCTTCAGAGAACATTGGTCTGATAGGACGGTCAATTAATCGGGCTGTTAAGGTAGCATGTTCACTTGCTCTACCTTCTCTTCTTAAGAAGGATCCTGGAATTTTACCAATGGCGTATTGTTTTTCTTCATAACCAACGGTTAATGGGAAGAAATCGCCTTCTTTTGGTAAATCAGAAGCACATGCTGTGGAAAGAACTACAGTTTCGTTTAATCTCACAAGCACAGCACCGTCGGCTTGTTTGGCAATCTCACCAGTTTCAACAACGAATTTCTTTCCTTCGAATTCTAATTCGAATACTTTCTTCATTTTTTCTTTTTTCCTTTTAAAACACATAACGGGATTATGTTATCATAGATAAGAGTAAAAACGATACTACTTTTTAAGAAAACTTTAATTATATAAATTAATGTGGTTAGATTTCGCTATTCAAGATTATAATTATTAAGACTATATGAATTTACCTTTAGACAATAAATTACAATTAGAATCTCTTTTAGATGGTTATTCTTTAAAAGAATTAAAAAATGTTGCTTCCGACATTATGGAGCAATATAAGAATAATTCTAATAAAGGGAATGATTTGATTAACTCTTCTTTAGCCTCTAAAGTCTATGCGGTATATCGTTTACCAGCCACATATTCTGCTTTTGGGGAAGCACTTAAACACACTCTAGAATTATATGATCAAAATATCGATTCTGTGATTGATGTAGGAGCTGGTAGCGGCTCCGCCTCTTTAGCGGTTTCTCACCTATTACCAAATATTAAAAACTTCACATTATTAGAGAGAAATAAATACATGATGGAGATTGGCAAAACTCTCCATAATTTTGATTATATTAATTATGATTTATCTATTGATAATTTAGATATTAAGTCTGATTTAGTTATGTCTAATTATGTCTTAAATGAATTAGATCAAAATTCAAGAATCAATGCGATAAATAAGATGTGGAATATGACCAATAAAATAATGCTCATTGTGGAGCCAGGAACCCCAGAAGGTTTTGCTCTTATTAGGCAAATTAGAGACTACTTAATTTCTATTGGTGCGTATGTAATTGCTCCTTGCACTCATATGGGAGTTTGTTTAAATACATGGTGCCACTTCTCTACACGTGTCTCACGCTCAAAATTACATAAGGATTTAAAAGGTGGAGACGCTCCTTACGAAGATGAAAAATATTGTTATATCGCTTTTAGCAAAAGCGAGATTACGCCTTGTAAAAATAGAATTTTAAGACATCCTCAAATCAACCCAGGATTTGTTGAATTAGAAGTTTGTACAAAAGATGGATTTAAAAAGATAAAATATTCTAAAAAAGACAAGGAATTATTTAAACGCGCTAGAAAAAGCGACGCAGGAGATATTATCTAATAATGAAAAATTATCGTTTATATTTATTTGAATTAGTATTCGCTTTATTGGTTATTTTTGTTCACACCAACTTTCCTAGTGGTGAATTCTATTTTGATTCTTTAGGTAGAACAACAGTTATCTTCTTTTTTATGCTTTCTAGTTATTTTTATACTAAAAGACTTAATAAAGATGACTTTTCTTATAAATCCACGATTAAACGATGTTTTAGACTTCTATTAATTGCCGGAGCGGTAATTGTGATTTATTGTTCGGTATTAATACCAGTGAATTGGTCTAGTCTAGGAACGCCAAAGATAATTACCGAAGGATTAAACTGGGATAACTTCCAAGAGTTTTGGAAATTTTATATTCCAAAATTATCATTTTTATGGTTTATCATCGCTTTAATAATTTGTTATTTGCTTTATCCTTTAGTCTATAAAATCAAATGGTTTAAAGAAAATAAATATTCTATTTTTGTTCCTATCGCTATTTTAGTAGCAGCCTACATTTATCGAATATTCTGTAATCACTATGACTGGGGATTCTTTTCTACTTATCAAGCAACAAGAAATTTCTTAATTACGGGTTTACCATGTTTTCTTATTGGTAGCTATATCTATCATCATGAATCTCAATTTAAAAAGATAAACACTAAAGTGTTTTGGCTAGTATTTATTCTACTAATTGGTACTACTATGTTAGAAGCGATTTATCACGAGGCTACTAGTAATAAACCAAACGAATTCTATTTATCTAGTATCCTACTCGCAATGTTAACTCTAATTTACTGCATTCAAAAACCAGACACTAAATTTGGAGAATTTTGCTACCACTATTTAGGATCTACTGGTCCAACTTTCATTTATCTATTTCACTTATTTTTTGTCTTGCTACTAGGCTCACTATATAACATAAATTGGGGAGTCCTATTAATTATCCTTATTGCAGATACATGTGCGTTATTATTAGGATTAATCTATAATTTGTTTAAAGTTAAAGTTTTAAAAAGGGGATAACAATAGATGAAAGATTATGTCATCTTAGTGGATTCTTGTTGTGACTTATCTAAAGAGTTTAGACAAAAGCACAATATTGAATATGTGAAAATGCTTCTAAACTGGACAGATGAAAAAGGGGTAGAACACGAAAATATCGCGGATTTAGACTGGGAGACTCTTTCTATGAAAGAGTTCTACGATATTATTAGAAGCGGGATTAGATTTTATACTTCTATGCCTTCTCAACAAGACTATATGGATTTCTTTGAGAAATATCTTAAAGAAAATAAAGATGTCTTATATATTGCTTGTAGTTCAGGATTATCTAACTCGATTAATATCGCTAAAAAGTTAGTAGAAACTGAAGTCAAAGCAAAATACCCGAATAACAAGGTTGTTGTTATTGACTCTTTAAGAGCGGGTATGTCTCTTGGCATGATTATCATGGAAGCCCAAAGACTTAAAGATGAAGGTAAAACTATTGATGAAGTCGCTAAATGGGTCGAAGAAAATAAACTTAAATATTTAGAAGTTGGTATCCCAGAAACTCTTACCTACTTAAAAAGAGCGGGCAGAGTCAGCGGCCCTAAAGCATTTATGGGTAACATGATTGGTTTAAAACCAATTCTAGAGTTTGATGATAAAGGAAGCAACATCGCAGTTAATAAGGCAATTGGTAGAAGAAAAGCCTATGTCAAAATGGCGGAAATGATTAAAGATCATATTGATGATCCAGAGCATCAAGAAATCTACCTTATGCATGCGGACTGTAAAGATGATGATGTTAAAGCCTTCAAAGATGAAATCTTAAAAGCTGTTAAAGTGAAAAAGATCATTGTAGAACCACTTGGACCAATTATCGGAGCCTCAAGTGGTCCAGGAACAATTATAGTTAACTATCGTGGAAAATAAAAAATATGCGCATAATATACACATAAATGTTGAATGCGCATTTTTATTTTGTTACTATGTAAATGAGGCGTGATTTATGGCAAAAGTAAACACCAATATTTCTTTAGATCCAAAACTAAAAAAAGAAGCAGTAGAGTTATTCCATTCCATGGGGTTAGATTTATCCACTGCTATCACTTTATTTTTATATCAATCGGTAAGAGAGAGAAAATTGCCTTTTGAGTTATATGAAGTACCTAATAAAAAAACAATAAAAGCAATTAAAGAAGCTGAAAGATCAATGAAACACCCAGAAAAATTAAAAAAATATAATAGCGTTAAAGAATTATTTGATGATTTGAAAAAATAAATATTTTATAAAATAAAAACTTCCATATGATTGGAAGTTTTTTGTTTCGTCTTTCCGATTATTTTCTTAATCCAAGGCTGACGATGAGTCTTAAATAGGCATCTCTATCAGTTCTGGCTAAATAATCAAGTAAACTTCTACGTTGTCCGACGAGAATCATTAATCCTCTTTTACTAGAAGCATCTTTATGATTCTTCTTTAAGTGTTCGGTTAACGCTTTGATTTGTTCGGTAAGTAAGGCAACTTGGACTTCAATAGAACCAGTGTCTTTTTCGTTCTTACCGTATTGCTTGACGATTTCCGCTTTTCTTTCTTTTGAAAGGGCCATGATCAAGTTCCTCCTTCTTTTAAATTCTTAACTTAAGCCCGGAGAATTCGTTGAGGATTCGAAGTCTCTAGAGATAAGTCGCTTGCTATATCTTATATTAATTTATTAATAAGTGAAATGTTTTTTTATATTTTTTATAATTGTAAAGTCTTTTTAGCAGTTTCACAGTCTTTCTCTAATTGAACTTTTAAATCATCCATCGAATCAAATTTATAAATATCTCTCATGAATTTTACAAATTGCACTTCGATTTCTCTACCATATAAATCACCTTTATATGAGATAAGATGAACCTCTATAAGAGGTTTATTAAGTTCCATAATCGTTGGGTGAGTAGAAACTGAGATGATACATTTATATTTGCTAGACATAAATTTCACAAAACCCATATAGACTCCAATTTTAGGAAGCACATAAGGATAATCTAAGTCTAAATTAGCGGTCGGAAAGCCAATTTTAGTTCCGTTATGATTACCTTCCACTACTAAACCCACAATTGTGTATGGTCTAGATAATAATCTAGAAGCTTCTTCCACTTCTCCTAAGGCCACTAGTTCTCTAATGGTTCTACTTGAGATCTTTTTGCCATCTACAAGTTTTAATGGAACTACTTCAGTATCAAAATATTCTTTTAAATCTTTTGGAGTCCCACTTGCGTATCTACCAAAACGATAATCTTCACCCACTACTAATTTCTTTGGATTAATAGGCTGTAAAATCTGTTCAATAAATTCATTTGCAGAATATCTTAATAATTCATCACTCATTCTTAAGAAATACATGTATTTCACTCCAAGAGATTTTAAGATATTAGCCTTATCGAATAACGAAGTTAACATATTATCACTTGGGTTCTTTTTTAAGGTGAAGCTTGGTGAAATATCAAAAGTCATCACTGCAGCGTTACCACTTTCAAGAGCCTTATTAATCAAATCTAGATGACCAATATGAACACCATCAAAATATCCTAGACATAATGTAATATCAGGATTAGGTTCTATTTTTAAATTGTTAACATCAATTTCAATGATTTTCATCAAAATAAGCCTCTAGTAAACTCATACTTATTCTTATTGGTTTTTTTATACATCGCAATAACGTTATGTAAGGAGTCTACTACTAATAATTTATCACTAGGGTAACTTCCTTCAAGAATTTTAATTTTCCCATCTTTGATATCTCTAATTGTCTTATCATCAAAAGTTATAGTTGAACTAAATCTAGATAAGACTTCATAAGTAGGTTTTAGTGACTTATCACTAATATCTTCTATTTTATTTGCCTCAGTTACACTAAACGGACCAACTTTTGTTCTTCTTAAAGATGATAAGTGACCTACTGTACCTAATTTCTTCGCAATATCAGAGCCTAACACTCTCATATATGTACCTTTTGAGACTAATGCTCTAAAAGTAATCTCATCATTTTTATAATCTAATAATTCAATCTCAAAGATTTCTATATCTCTAAGTGGTCGATCTATTTCTTTACCTTTATGAGCAAGTTTATATAAGGCTGTGCCATTTATTTTAATTGCGCTAGTCATTGGAGGAAGTTGTTTACTTTTACCTAAAAAAGAATTTAAAACCTCTTCTATTTTATCTTTAGATAAATTAGGTACTTCTTTTTTAGATATTTCTACTCCATCTATATCCATAGAATCAGTTTCTATGCCTAGCTTTATAGTTGCGACATATTCTTTATCAAAATCATCAAAAAATGTTATCCCTTTAGTAGCTTTATTCACCCCTAAAATTAATAGACCAGTCGCAAAAGGATCTAAGGTGCCAACATGTCCTACTCTAGCAGTGTTGAAAAGATGTTTGACGTCTCCATCAACTTTAGATGACATTACACCAGCTTTTTTATCTATGAATATAAATCCATCCATGTGAAATATAATATCATATTTCATCAATATCATTTAGTTTGTTGGCTAAATATTCTGGAATTTCTTCTAATATTTTGTATTTAGAAATACCGATTTTAGTTGCCAATTTTGATAAAGTTGTTTTGGCAACATATGTATCAGCGTCTTTGCAAAGCAAGATTCCTACAGTGTCATTGTCTAATTCAGTTCTTTCTAAATCATCAACCGCATTTACATAAAAGGTGAGTTGACCAATGTCTGCTGGCTGGAATTCATTAATTTTAACTTCAATAACGACATAAGCATGAATTTTTGTGTGATACATCAATAGATCAATATAAAAGTTTTTGTTTGTTGGAGTTACCAACTTATACTCTTTTCCCACTAATGCAAATCCAGGACCTAATTCTTGAAGAAAAGCAATAATGTTATCCATTAATTTGCTCTTAAATGTTTTCTCATCTGCAAGATCTGTTCTATTGATAAAATCTAGAGCCAATGTGTCTTTAACAATTTCTTTAAGTTGAATATCGTTATTAGATTGAATTGAAGATGAAATTGGTTCAACCTCATGTCGTTGATAGGCTTTCAGTTCAAATTGTTTAAGAACCACCGCTCGAGACCATTTATTTTTATATGTTTGATTTACATACCAAAGCATTTCTTCTTTAGAAGATGATTTGCTGATTATTCCGTATAATGTTCCCCAAGGAATTTGGTTCACAGGCTGTGAGCCAATTTCATCTATTGTGAATATAGCGGCAAACTGGGACATCTTTTTTAGTTGCGGACAAGAATAGCCTTTTCCATATTCTTTTAAATCTCTAGACAACCTTTCGACATACTTATTACCCCATTCTTTTCTTTGATTAATAATAGTGCCAATTTGATAATATGTAATAATCATTGCACTATTAACAATGCAGATTACATTTGATTGATTCTTATTAATTGTTTCTTTTATTTTTGCCAAATCATTCAAATATAAATTCTTGTCGAGAACTTGTTCCATGGTTGATTCCTCCTCATATATATAAAGACTGTCTTTTTTCAAAAAATTGCGAAAAATTATTTATTATTTTTTCATAACAAAGCCTGATAATTAACATAGTTAATTATAAAATTTAACTATATCATATGGAATTTGGGGCACAACCTGTGCCCCTATTTTAACTAATTGCTTTTCAATTAAAAGAGAATGGCGGCACAATCCACGACATTGATTTAAATTGTTAATCACCAAAAACGAGTAAAAGAAAATGCGGAAGACGTTCCGCATTTTTCTTTGAAAAATTATTTAGATAAGAGTTCAGATATTCTTTCTTCTCTTTTATAGCCTTCATCTAAGACAAATCTTATTTCAGGAACTCTTCTAGTGTCTAGTTTATGTGCTAGTTCGGTTCTAATAAATCCTTTTGCCTTATTTAAAGCGGCCAAAGAAGGTTCGATATCTTCATCTTTGAAGAAAGAAACATAAACTGTCGCATAAGAGAAATCTTTAGAGACTCTAACTTCTGGAATTGAGACAAATCCTAAGTGTGGGTCTTTAACCTCAAATTGAATAATCTCTGCGATGTTTTTTCTAATGATAGAAGCAATGCGTTCTTGTTTATTTGCCATTAGTCAACCTCTACCATTTCATAGCCTTCAACAATGTCACCTTCTTTGATGTCATTAAAGCCATCAATTAATAAGCCACATTCAAAACCAGCTTTTACTTCTTTGACTTGATCTTTTTCTCTTTGTAAGGAGGCTAGTTTTCCTTCAAAAACCACAACGCCTTCTCTAAGTAATCTAATTGGAGATTGATTCTTAATCACTCCATCAGTGACCATACAGCCACCGATAGTGCCAACTTTAGAAACTTTAAATAATTTTCTAATTTCGGCTTGGCCAGTAACCTTCTCTACTTTTTCTTTTTTAAGCATGCCTTTCATCGCGTCTTGAATTTCTTCAATTAAAGCGTAGATGATGTTATGTAATCTAATTTCCACTTTTTCTTCTTCGGCTTTCGCTCTAGTTCTAGCATCTGGTCTTACGTTAAAGCCGTATACAATTGCTTTAGAGGCACTAGCTAATAAGACATCACTTTCAGTGATCGCACCACTAGTCGCTCTAATAACATTAATGTTAATCTTGTCACTATTAAGTTTCTCTAAAGAGGTCTTAACTGCTTCAGCAGAACCTGTAGAGTCTGCTTTAATGATGATGTTAATAGTTTGGACATCTCCACTATTAGCGAGCTTATATAAGTCATCTAAGCTAGCCGCGCTAGTCTTATTCTTTTCTTTAGCTTCTTTAAGTTGCTTACGTTTTAAAGCAATGGCGCGAGCTTCGCTTTCTTCGGCAAATGCCATAAAGCGATCACCGGCTTCAGGAACTTCAGCTAGTCCAATAACAGATACTGGAGTAGATGGAGTAGCAACATTAAGAACCTTCTTAAATTCGTTAGTCATTCTACGAGCTTTGCCATAAGATGTACCAACAACTAAATAGTCTCCTTCTTTTAGGGTACCATTTTGGATTAATAAAGTGGCTTTAGGACCTTCATTTCTATCGAGCTTAGCCTCTAAAACTGTGCCTAAAGCGTATCGATCTGGATTGGCCTTAAGTTCTTTCATTTCACTAACTAAAATGATAGTCTCTAAAAGTCCATCAATATTAACCTTCTTTTTCGCAGAGATTTCCACACAAATGACATCTCCACCATAATCTTCAGCAACAATATCGTGTTGCATTAATTCGTTTTTGACTCTTTCTGGATCGGCACCTGGTTTATCAATTTTGTTAATCGCAACAATAATTGGGACTCCAGCACTTTTAGCGTGGTCAATAGCTTCAATAGTTTGAGGCATAACCCCGTCATCAGCAGCAACCACTAAAACAACGATATCAGTAACGGATGCGCCTCTACTTCTCATCGCTGTAAAGGCTTCATGGCCTGGAGTGTCGATAAAGGTAATTTTGTGTCCATTAATTTCTTTTTGATAAGCACCAATCTCTTGAGAGATTCCACCCACTTCTCCAGCGACTAAATTTGAATTTCTAATCGCATCGATTAATGTGGTCTTGCCGTGGTCTACGTGGCCCATAATAGTGACCACTGGTGGTCTACCTTTAAGCTTAGATGGGTCATCATTAATTTCTACTTCTTCAAAGTTTTCAGCAGCGACAATATGTTTCTTTTGGAAATCATATCCAAATTGTAAGCAGACAAGTCCGATAAGTTCATCATCTAAAACAGTGTTAATAGTCACCATTTTCTTTTGCATGAATAAGAATTTGATAATTTCGCTTGCTGGAACGTTTAAAGAATTTGATAATTCATTAACTGAGATAGCGCCAGTATAAACAAAGACACCACCATTAACTTTGGTTTTAACTTTATCAGCGTTAATTTTAGTGGAAACATTAGTTTCTCTTTCAAAACGTTGTTTGTTATTTTTTCCCATACACACTACCTCTTTTCTTTACTTAATGCGCTAATTAACTCTAGGAAGATTTCTTCATTAACTTCACACTTAAGTGCTTTAGCTAATAAGTGTTTATCATGCGCTAGAGTAATCGCTTTTAAATCTTTTGATATATAAGCACCTCTTCCTGGCATATCTTGATTTAAATCAAGATAGATTTGCCCATTATATTTCACAATGCGATATAAATCACTTTTTAAAAGTAATTTACGCGTAACAATACAAGTTCGATAAATCGGTGCTTTTTTATTCATTTAAATAATATTAGTCCTCGTCGTAATATTGATCATATTCATCATAATCAATATCGTCTTCTTCGATTTCTTCTTCAGCCTCTTCTTCGGCTTCCATTTCTTTGAGTTCTTCTTCGGTGTAGATAGACATACGTGGAGTATCCGCATGTTTAACAACCTTTTCTTCCTCTTTTTCTTCTTCAGCTTTTTTCTTACGCTTACTAGAAGTGGATTTTTTATTGTTCTTAGAAGAATCTTCTAAGGATTTTTCTAAATCTTCTAATGTAGTTGTAGTCATAACTGAAGTTGTTGCTTCTTCTTTAACTGGAGCTTCTTCAACTGGTTCAGCGACTTCTTCAACTTTTTCTTCTTCTTTTGGAGCAACTTTAAGTTCTTCGCTTTCAGCGACTTCTTCTAAAGTCTCATCAAAATCATTAGATTCTGCTTCATAAGTTCTTTCTTGAGGAGCAACATATCCTTCAGGAAGTCCTGGAAGGGCTCCACTATAATCGCCTTGATAGACAAGGGATTGTTTTTGAGCTTCTGCAACTTTTAAAGCATGTTCTTGCATATCTAATGCGCTTAATTCTTCAAATGTTTGATATTCTAAACCTTCTGCTTCAGCCTCAGACTCCACTTTGATATCAATATGATATCCAGTTAATTTAACAGCAAGTCTAGCGTTAACGCCTTTTCTGCCAATGGCTAAAGATAAAGAATCATCTTTAACAACCACTAAAGCGGCTTTCTTTTCGCTGTCAACTTTCACTCCGACAACTTGTGCTGGTTTTAAAGATTCCATGATGTATAAGCCAACGTTGTCTTTATAAGTGATGATATCAATCTTTTCTTTAGAAGCGCCGTTACCTAATTGGGAAACGACTTTTTGAATTCTGGTACCATTTGGACCAATACATGCTCCAGCTGGATCAACATTGATATCTTTAGAGGTGACAGCAACTTTACTTCTTTCTCCTGCTTCTCTAGCAACAGAAACAATTTCAATTGTGCCATCATATATATCGTGAATTTCTTCGGTCATGATTGCTTTTAAGAAACCTTCTGAGGAACGAGAGACAACAATATGAGCGCCTCTAGGACCAGTGGCGACATCTTCAACAAATAATTTAATAGTGTCACCTAAAGCGAATTTTTCATCTTTAATCATTTCTTTTCTGGTGAGATAGACACTAGCTTTACCAATATTAACAGTAGCGCCTCTTTCATCATATTGTTCCACTCGACCAGTGATTAAAGTATTGATCTTATCTTTAAATTGTTCGCGTAAGACTTCTTTTTCCGCTTCGGCGAATTTTTGTTTTAATAAAGACTTAATGGTAATAACCATTGCCTTTCTTAATTCTTCGATAGGGACATAGATACGGTATTCATCACCGACTTTATAACTCTTTGCCTTATCTTCATTAGCGTCCTCGACAGAGATTTCAAGTAAATCGTCTTGCACATCTTCCACGACGTTTTTAATTTGATACATTTCAAAAACGCCTTTATCAAGGTCGATGTCTACTCCGACAAGCGCATCATCTGCTCCAAGAGATTTTCTAAAAGCTTTCATCATGGATTCTTTTAAAGCTGTTAGAACTACATCTCTAGAGATTCCTTTGTTGACCTCAATGGCCTCTAAGGCAGCATTGATTTCATTCACGTTAATAGCCATAAATAATTACTCCTTAAAATTTAATTGCTAAACGAATTTTATATATATTACTAAGTAATATAACAATGTTATTTACTCTGGTTTTATTTTTGACTGCGATAGTGATTTCATCTTCTTTAACATCCACTAAATCGCCTTCAAAAATATTTTCTCCTTTAATAGGATTAGTAACGTGAACATGCACGTATCTATTAATATAATCTTTTAAGGATTCAATCTTTAGAGGCTTCTCGGCCCCTAAAGAAGAAATGTCTAAAATATATGGTTCACTAGAAGAGTCAATCTCATCTAAATATTTAGATAATTCTTCACTTAGACTAACAATCATGTTCATATCGATCGGCTCAACCTTATCCACAACAATAGATAAGACTAAGTCACCTTTGTCCTTCTTACTTGTTAAGGAAACAAAATCATAACCTAAAAGGTTAATTTTGCTTTTGAGTTTGCTTTCAAGCGATTTAATGTCCATATATCTCCTTTAAAAACAAAGAGTGCCTATTTGGGCACTCTTATTCAGAGTAATGCGTCTATTACTAAACGCAAGAATAAATATACATATGTATTATTTAAAATGCAAACACTTTATTTTTTTAAGAAGATAATTTTCTTTAAATGGCCACTTTTCTTTTTTGAATGTGGATAAGTTTCTTTATAGGTTCCTGTTACTTCATCAAACTTTTTGAGAGCTCCATCTCCATAGCGGAGTCTAGAAAACTCTTCAATATTATTAAAGGAATAGATCTTATGTCCTCTAAAATCATATTCTTTAAAAGGATATATAACTGAACGAGGAAACGCTAAAGAATGGACCATCTTATATGGATGATCTTGGAAAGGAATAATCACAGTTTGAGAAACATAATCACTGTTTTTATATTTTTCAGCAACTTTCTTTTCAAATTCTAATAACTTCCTTCTAGTTCTATTCATCTTAAGATGAAGGAAGGCATCACCCACCACATATTTAATAATTTTATGTTTACTATATTTAATAAGTTTCATGTGTTCTTTTCTGTCACTTGGTACACCCATAAATAGGCAGACATCGACAAATAAACCTCTATCTTTGGTGTGATCAGGAAGAGTAAATCTATTAGCCTCTTTAACATAAGTAAATTTATCTCGAATTTTTAAGGCTGGAATAAGCGGATTGTATCTTGGATTAGTAAGATAACAATCAAAAGTAAATTTATCCTTCAAATCCGTTTTTAGTGCTTCGACAAATCTAGGATAATCAAAGTAGTCAATTACGATATCAGCGTCATCATCCCAAGGGATAAAATCACCATATTTATATAATCCAAGCGCACTACCAAAACTTAAAGCGTAGTCAATCTTATGTTTACGACAGATGCGATCAATTTCTAAGATAATTTGAAAAACGATGTCTTGAACTCTTTTGTTATCGACATCGTTATTATTCTGATCTTTAGCTAATATATATTGATTATTATCAATAATGAATTCGTTCATCTTAGTGATAAGGGTTCACAATAATTGTGCCATCTAAGCAAACAACCTCAGTAGTTTTTGCTTTAGCAAGCCAGTTAGAACCTCTTTTAATCTTTCTCCATTCTTCTTTAGTTCCTGCGTAGTTAATTCTTTCTAATTCCACACAGTTGAAGAAGCAGTTGAAGCCTATTTCATTTACTGAATTTGGAATAGACACTACTTGTAAGTTTAAACAGTTAGCAAACGCACCAGCACCAAGTTTAGTAATATTCAAAGGAATATTAGCCACAATTAAATTTTGATTTTCACTAAAAGCGTGGCCACCAATAGATTCTAAATTTGGTGGTAAAGTTGTACTTTCTGTATATTTAACTTTTTCAATTTCGTGAACTTTAGAAATATGTTCAGTAGCAATTTCTTCTTCTTGGATTTTTAAATCTTTTTCTAAAATTGAATCTCTAAAGTGGTTACCGTGGAATGCTGCAAAAAAGATAGCAAAGAACAAACTAATTCCAGTAGGAATTGCGGTTAACCAGATGAATAAATCAACAGGTGGAGTTGTCAACGCTCTAATGACGAAGAACACAAATATAAAGCCAAGGAAGATGAGTAAAGTAAAGACGAAGTCGGTGATCGCAATACGTTTTACCGCAGCCGAGGTCTTTAAATAGCCTTTAGCTAAATGAACGATTGATAGAATAATTAACACAACCGATAAAATCAAAATGATGCCGATTAATACACCAATAGCGACAAATGTATACATTATAGCCTGGGACATCGCAGGGTTTTCAGTAGGGTTAAATAAACCAGTAGACATCATATCGATATATGGGTTGCCAGCAATTACACTAGGTGTACCGGTAATCAATTTACTAAATAATTCGATTAATTTATCAATAGTATATCTAAAGATATCTAAACCATTTAATCCAGTACGGAAGTCGACTGGAACAATGGAATATAAAGGAATAAATAAAATAGAAAGTGGAAAAGCAGCAAAAATAACTGTAAAAATCGCATATAAGTTATTCGCTGCGCTATGTGGATGGTTAACTTTCCATCCGTTTACTTCCTTGATTTCTCTTAAATTTTTATTTCCCATATCTTCTACTTTTCAATTATTACATAATTCATCTATTTTTTAAAACCATTTTCAATTGCTTTTTGATATAAGGAGGAGGCTAGAGCCTCACTTTTCTCCACTCCAATACCGTCTTTATAATATAAAGAGAGATTATATAAACAACGTGGTTCGTTGATGTTAGCACCAATTTCATAATAATATCTAGCTCTAGCAAAGTCTTGTCTAACACCTAGACCACTAGCGTAGCAAAGTCCCAAATAGAATATGCAATCAGGATCTTTATATTTAAAGCCTTGTGAGAAATAGTTAAATGCCTCGTCATATTTATGAAGCTGATAGCAAACTTTTCCTAAAGAAGCATAAACTTCAACTTCTCCTAACTCTAATGCTTTTTTAAGTAAAGAAAGGGCAATCTCTAAATCTTTAGAGACCACCTTGCCTTCAATATAGAGCTTAGCAAGAAGTTTAATGGAAGGAATGTGATTAACACTGACCCCATAGGTTAAATATGGAAGTGCGTCAAGATATCTATCTTCTTTAATATCCAGTAAAGCAAGATTATATCCACACGCTTCATCTCCTAATTCAAACCCCTTTTTATAGTAAGATTTAGCAAGATCGAAATCGGGATTATCTATTAACCCACAAGAATAAATATATCCAAGCTTACGATACGACTCTGGTTGATTGATATATTTCAGCCTTTCAATTTCTAATTTCGCATGATAGAGATCTTTTTGTTCAATATAAAAATCGACCAATTCATTGATCGCTTTAATATCTCCAACAGAGGCTCGTTCATGGAGTTTTTCTATTTCGTAAGAATTCATTTATAGTTCACTTAAGGAAGTAATTACAATTCCATCTTCACTTCCATATATTCCTTCTCGATCAAGAAGAACAGGAGTTACATTAGCGTTAATCGCTGCTTTTTTATCGTCTAAAGCGTCACCAACATAACAAATCTTGCTCTTATCGGTTAAGGATAATAATTCCATCGCCTTATAAATAGGTTCTGGATTTGGTTTATGTTTTTCAGTGTCATCATTACCAATAATGACGTCAAACATTTCTTCGTCAAAATTTAAAAATCTTAAGACATCTTTTACATGTTTAACATTGTTACTAGTAACAATACCTAATTGTTTTCCTTTACTTTTTAGCTTTTTTAAGGCCGGCAAAACATCTTCATAAGTTTTAGTTAATTTCAAAACAAATTCAGCGTCTAATAAAGCGCGAATATTCTTTTCAAAAATATCCATCGCTTCTTGAGTCATTGGTGCCCCTAATTCTTCATAACCTTGAATTAGAGGGATTCTCATTAATCTTAAAACATATCCTTCTGGAACATCGACTCCCACTGAAGCATAGGCTCCATGAAATACTTCCACTAAGGAATCGTGAGAATCCACTAAAGTGCCATCAAAATCAAATAAATATGTCTCAATAGTTTTCATAACGAGTAAATCTTAAAGTAAAATAAATAATAAATAAAGAAATTTATTGATTATTAATATATATGCTTTATAATCTTTGAGTTATGAAAATTAGACTAGCAACATTTGTATATAACGTAATCTGCAATATCCCTGTCTGTTTCTTCCTTTGTTTAGCAGCCGCTATTACAGGAGCAAGCAAGTTTGATGGAGGAACATTAATCATCGACTTCCAGGCTATTGAATGGATTAATATCTTATATAACTTCTTAGTAGGCTTTACCATCGCGATGTTAATTGGTAACTTTGTGCCGCTTACCAAAATTGGCAGATGGTTCACTGCTTTATTTGGAGTAAGAAACGACACTTATACAGGAAATATGCCATATCGTTTACTAGCAACTTTAATCACCACATTAATCTTCTATGTTGCTATTACTCCAACGCTAACATTATTCAATTACTTTGTACTCAAGATATATACAACCCCTGCTCAAGCAGGAATCTCATTCTTAATCAATATTCCAATCATGTTAATTGTCGGCTTTGTGAGCTCATTAATTAATGATATCGCCGCCTATAAAGTCGCGCATATGATTGACGCTGACTTCTAAGATCTCACAAAAAAGTGAGATTTTTTTATACTTTGTATAACTATATGTTTTTTGTGTTATAGAAACTTTTTTTCACAAATTTTGCAAAAAAGTCAGTCTTTATATAATGTAGGGACTTATCATAACTAGACGTAGTTAGAGGGTCTTTACTCTTCTAGGTAAGTGAGTAACTTACTGAAGAGAATGTTCTTTGTTGGTCTTGCTTCTATATCTTCGGTAGTCACTTTGGCTACTTAGAAGGAATGTGAATGGAGGTATTGCTATGGAAACATATCTAATATTGTTCCTGTTGTGCTTGCTTGCAAGTATAATAAAAGGCCCAACCCGTAAGGATTAGGTCTTACACACATCATTAAAGTAAACCATCGCGAGCGAATTGTCAATATTGCAACAAAAAAACTCCTTAGTGGAGTTCTTCTTTTTATAGACGCCAATTATTTTTGATTAATAGAATCTGCAGTTCTTTTTTTAGCGTGGAAAGCTAAGCCTAGAGCGTCAGGGCCACAGTGGCTACCAGCGGTAGGATTAACGTAAATAACTTCGATTTTAAGATCTTCACCATATTTTTCGTGGAGTTTAGCTTTGACATCTTCCACTAAATAGTCAGCATCACTATGAGCGATGACACATGGATATTTCTTAATATCAACTTGAAGTTCATCGACATATTCTAAGATCTTATCAATCGCTTTTTTACGGCTCATTGCGCTTCCAATAGAGGTCATTTTGCCGTTTTCGCCAATATAGATAAGAGGTTTAACTCCCATCATTCCACCCATAAAGGCTTTAAACCCAGTTACACGTCCACTCTTTTTGAAGAATTTAATGTTATCAGCAAAGAAATAGAACGCCATTTGATCAATGCCGGTTTTAGCCCATTCAACAATTTCATCAATGGATTTGCCTGCTTTATAAAGTTCAGCTACTTCTAAAGCACAAACATAACCACCTACGGTGATACCTTTAGTGTCCACTAGTTGAATTCTACGTCCTGGATATTTCTCTAATAACTCTTTAATCGCTTCTTCACATACATCAATAGAGACAGTCATTACTCTAGAGAAGTGAACATAAAGAATATCTTTTCCTTCTTTTAAAGTTGGTTCGAAATATTCAATATATTGAGCTTTACTTAAAGCACATGTAGTTGGTAATACTCCACTTCTAAGCATATTATAAAATGCTTTATAGTCAAAAGAGTCACTATCCTTAAAAGGATAGATTTCTTCTTCAACAACATAAGGCATAGAGATTAAGCCAGCGTCATAACGTCTAGCAATTTCTGGAGTGATATCACAGTCTGTATCAAAAAATAATTTATACATATATTTTCCTTTCTTATTTAATTGCGTTTTTATTTAAATAGTCTAATACATCTTTAACGGTCTCAAAAGGAATCGCATCAGTAAATTCCACACCAAATTCCTCTTCCATCGACATAGATAGCATCATCATTCCGATAGAATCAATTCCTAGATCCACTAGTTTTGTGGATTCTGTTGCATGTTCTACATCAGAATCTGGCATATTTTGTTTAATAAGTTTCTTTAGTCTTTCTAGCATTAATAAATTCCTATTAATAAGTCGTATATATCTTGTTTGCCTGGAATTAGACCAATTTCCACTTGAGGATAGTCTCTATTTAAAACTTCCATAATTTCATTAGCTAATTCTTCTGATAAAGCTTGTCCAAAGAACACAAAAGCAAAGCTTTTATCTTCAATATCTTCAATTTTAGAGAACGCTTCTAAAGTGGCTTCAATAATATCTTCTTGATAGCCTATTAATTGATGGCCAATCGCTTCAACATAGCTTCCTTTAGGAGCAAGAGCACCTTCTACAATTGCCTCTTTACCACTTTTAAAGATAGTCAAAGGAATCATTCCTTGTACACCTTCTAATAGACAATCTTCTACTTCTTTAGGAGATAAATCTTCATCGAAGTAATTATTAAGGGCCGCAAAGCCTTCTTGAATGTTTTTAGTTTCGATGACATGGACCACGCTATCTTTATATAAATCCGCTGCTTGATGAGCAGTTTTAATCATATTAGCTTCATTAGGAAGGAGGAATATGTCATCAGCGTTAACATAGTTAAAAGCATCAATTAATTCAG
>CAMPCW010000013.1 GCA_946647665.1 uncultured Caryophanales bacterium | reverse complement strand
ATCATATCTAATGTCACATTATTTGGAGCATTAAATAAATTCTCTTCAATTTGAGGGATGTCTTTCTTTAAAGATTTAATTAATTCTTTGATAAATCTTCTTCTACCCACAATTTCATCTTTGTTAGCTTCGGTCAGTTTACATGCGCATTGCAAGAAATGTAAATTGTGATGTTTAGCAAATCTTATGATGTCTTTTTCTCTAATGAAATACATTGGTCTAATTAATTCCATTCCTTCATAGTTAGTGGAGTGGAGCTTAGGGAGCATAGTTTGAAAACTTCCAGAAGATAATAAATTCATTAAAGTGGTTTCAATAACATCGTCATAGTGATGCCCTAAAGCAATCTTATTACAACCCATACTTTTAGCGATATTATATAAAGCGCCTCGTCTCATTTTTGCACATAAAAAACATGGACTTTTAGTTTGCATATTAGCAATTTCAAAAATATCTGTTTGATGTATTTCAGCGGGGATATGTAGGGTTTTTAAGTTACTTTTGATTAATTCTAAGTTCTCTTTGTTATAGCCAGGATTCATGACTAAAAACTTGAGTTCAAAGTTATAATTCATGAACTTCTTTAAGCACATAAAAAGCTTAGCAAGGACCATGCTGTCTTTTCCACCTGAGATACAAACGCAAACAACATCCCCATCTTTTAATAATTGATAGTCGTGGAAGGCCTTAATAAATTTAGACCAAATAGAAGCTCTGAAGGTTGTCGTTAGACTATTTTCATAAATATCGACATCACATTTTTTCATGCATATCATTATAACAATCTATTTTCTTTATATATAATAAATATTCATCGGAGGTATTAAAGATGAAAATAGGGGATACACCTTTAAAAGAACTTAAAGAAATTGAACGTCATTTTAATTTAAAAGCAAAATTATTTGCTAAATATGAAAAATATAATCCAGCAGGAAGCGTGAAAGACCGTATTGCTTTAGCAATGATTGAAGACGCTGAAGCTAAAGGCTTATTAAAAGAAGGCTCTACAATTATTGAACCTACTAGTGGTAACACTGGTATTGGCCTTGCTTTTGTAGGAAGACAAAAAGGCTATAGAGTAGTTTTAACTATGCCTGAAAGTATGTCGATCGAAAGACGTAATATCTTAAAATCTTATGGTGCTGAATTAGTTTTAACTGAAGCTTCAAAAGGAATGAAAGGGGCTATTGCTAGAGCTAAAGAGTTAAACGAAGAAATCAAAGACTCCATTATTCTTGGACAATTTGATAATCCCGCTAATCCTTTAGCCCACTATCAAACAACTGGACCCGAGATTTTTAAACAAACCAATGGAGAAGTTGTCGCTTTTGTTGCTGGTGTAGGTACTGGTGGCACAGTTTCTGGAGTTGGAAAATATTTAAAAGAGCAAAACAAGCATATCCATATAGTAGCAGTGGAGCCATTATCTTCTCCTATGATTTCTAAAGGGGAAGCTGGTCCACATCAAATCCAGGGAATTGGTGCTGGCTTTATTCCTAATACATTAGATAGAAGTGTTATTGATGAAGTAATAACAGTGAGCAATGATGATGCTTTTGAGATGGGCCGACTTCATAATGAATTAGAAAAAGATGGAATAGGTATTTCTTCAGGAGCAGCTTTAGCGGCTGCTATTAGACTAGCGCAAAAAGAAGAGTATAATAATAAAGTCATTGTCGTTTTATTCCCTGATGGTATCGATAGATATCTATCAACAAGACTTTGCAAGAAAGAAGATTAATAAATGAAGCAAATACGTTTATACCTTTACATTACTTTAGGTGTCTTTTTAGCGTTATTTATCGTTGGAACTTTTTTAGATCTACAAATTAATACCGCTTTATATTCTCAAAGAAACACTTTTGGATTAATTGTCTCTGTAATAGGAACCACTCCTGGATATGGAATGTTTGCAATCATCGGAGGTGGTTTCCTCACTTTATTTTTTAATAAAGAAGAATATAAGAAATGGGTAAGAATTTTGTTTTTAGTAGCGGTGTTAGGCTGTTTAGGAGCGTCCACTTATTTTGCTGGAAGAGAATTCTTTGGCCCTAATGGCTTTTATTGGGTAGCAAAAAAATTCTGGGGTTATTTTATTTCCTTCCCTATTATGGTGGGCCTTACTTATTTTGGCTATTTATTAATGAGAAATGTCGATAACAAGAATCTTTGGATTATTCTTTTAGTGGCTTTGGTGGCATTTGCTTTTGCTTTAACTGCAGGAGTGACTTTATTTAAAGTTATTTTCCATAGACCAAGATTTAGAGCTATTGAATCCACAATGATTCCATATTATCCATGGTATGAAAGATGCGCTGATTATAAAGGATATATGCAAACATATGGATTAGCTTCAGAAGAATTTAAATCTTTCCCAAGCGGACACGCTGGAGCCTCTATGGGTGTACCTCTAATTGCCTTGTTCTTACCATTAATCGATGAAAAATATAGAAAATATAGATTGCCTGTATTTGTTTGCGGCTTAGTTTTCTCTTTATTAGTGATGTTCTCACGTTTATTAGTTGGAGCTCACTATTTAAGCGATGTTTCTATGGGCGCAATTATTGTTACAGTGTGTATGATAGTAGGCATTGAAATAATCCGTTCACTTAAGAAATTTAATCTTTGATTTTCATTTTGATAGAGACTATAGTATTGAAAGTATTTATCAGAAAGGAAAATTAATATGGTAAAAAGATTTGCTGCTGAAGCTGTTGCTACTATGATCTTGGTTTTACTTGGTTGTGGTACCGCTATGGCTTTCACATTTAACGGTGAACTTCACTTTGGTGGTGTTGTTGCTGTTGCAGGTGCTTTTGGTGTTTCTATTGTCATTTTAGCTTACGCCCTTGGTCCTATTTCTGGTGGTCACGCTAACCCTGCAGTTAGCTTTGCTAAAGCTCTTAACAAGGAATTAACCTGGAAAGAATTTGGCATTTACTGCTGCGCTCAAGTTTTAGGCGCTTTTGTGGGCTCCTTATTACTTGCTATGGTTATGTGGGCTTGGAAAGATGGCGTTGCTGGACAAACTACATTACTTGGTCAAGGCGCCACAGCTTTAACCCATTTTACCTCTGAAACATTCTGGACTGCAGAAGGTAATGCCACATTCTTAAATGTTTTCTTATCAACAATGGCAGAAATGGGATTAACATTCTTATTTGTCTTTGCTGTTTTAGGCTTAACAAGCAAGAAAGAATGGTCAAGTTTTGCAGGTTTAGGCATTGGTTTAGTCTTATTTGGCGTTCACCTCTGTGGAATTCCTCTAACCGGAACATCTGTTAACCCAGCAAGAGCCTTATCCGCTGAAGTATTTGCTATGTTCAATGGCGAAGATGTTGGACTAAAAGCTCTTAACTTAATCCCAGCTATCGTTGGACCATTCTTAGGTTCATTCGCTGCTTGGAGTGCATGGCACGGATTCTTCGGAAAGAAATCCTCGGAAAAAGCTGCATAATTGATTTATAATCAACATAAAGGAGCGGAAACGCTCTTTTTTTGTTGAATATAGAAAGACAAAATAATATATTATTTACGAAAGGAACTAATAATAATTATGAAAAAAGCATCTAAGATTTTATTCTTAATTGGTGGTATTCTCGGTATTATCGCCGCTGTTGCTTATATCGCCATTGGCGCCGTTGCTCTTTATGCAGCTTATATTGCAAAGGATCCATCTGCTCCAGAGTGGGTCATTAAGATGATTAACGACATTATGGCTGAAAGCAAAGTTACACTCGATCAAGCTATCGATTCAATTACCGTTGTTGGTGTTCTCTTTACTGTTGAATTTGCTCTTTCTATTCCTTGCTCTGTCTTGGCGTTCATCTGCAAAGGTAAAGAAAATAGACCATTACCACTTCTTATCGTTGCGACTGCTTTTGCTACCTTGGCATGGAACCCATTATGCTTAGTTGGTGGTGTCCTTGGTATCGTTAGCTGGGCAACCGTTGAAAGAAAAGAACGTGCTGCAAAAGCCTAATTAAGATCTTATTAATTTAAAAGTTGATGCTTGTACCATAGGTATGAGCATTTTCTTTTATCTAAAGATCAGTTAGTGATAAAATAAACCCAAGTAGGTAAATAAGTTATGAAAGAACCAAAGTTAGTGGATGCGAAGAAGTATTTAAATTCACTTCTAAAAATGAACAAGAAATACGTAACTAGTGAACGACTTAGCAAAGTAGTGGGTATTTATCCGGAAATCATTAATGAACAACTTTCTTTTTTTGAACCAACTTTAATGATGGATCCAGAATATAACTTAATGGAGCTCGTCCCAACTTTAAAAAAGTATGTTATTGATAAAGAAGAAGAAAAATCATCTACTTTAATTAAAAAACCCGCGATTAGAAAAGCTACTTTAGAACAATATGATTCAGTATCTGATTTTATTTATAAAAGAATGACTTTGGTGGGTGGACTACTTGACCGTAATGTAGTTTTAAGTGACACTGATTTAAGGGTACTAAAAAAGCTAATCACTGAAGAACAACAAAGGCGAAAGAAAAAATAAAAAATAGAGGGTAACGGGAAAAAACGTTACCTTTTTTCTTTAAGGTAATTTTTTACCTTGAAAGTATTTTTTCACGCGTGTATATTTAACTTGGTTATTTTTTGGAGGATAAACATAATGGAAGTTAAAAAGACAATGCTATCCGTTGATGGAAATACAGCGGCAGCGTTAGAATCTTACAACTTTATTGAAGTTGCTGGTATTTATCCAATTACTCCTTCTAGCCCAATGGCAGAAGTGATTGATGTGGAAGCTAGCAAAGGAAGAAAAAACTATTTTGGAAGTGTAGTTAAAGTTAGCGAAATGCAATCTGAAGCTGGTGCATCTGGTGCAGTCCACGGTGCTCTTCAAGCCGGTGCATTAGCCGCCACTTACACAGCCAGCCAAGGATTATTATTAATGATCCCAAATATTTATAAGTGGGCTGGTGAATTATTACCTGTTGTTTTACATGTTTCTGCAAGAAGCTTAGCAACAAGATCTTTATCAATCTTTGGTGATCACCAAGATATTTACGCGATTAGACAAACTGGTGTCTGTATGATTTGCTCTCACTCAGTTCAAGAAATTGCTGATTTAACTCCTGTTGCTCACTTAGTAGCAATTGATGCAGAAACTCCTGTCTGTCATTTCTTTGATGGATTTAGAACTTCTCACGAAATTCAAAACGTCGAATTCGTTGATGAAAATGAATGGAAGAAATTACTTCCAATGGATAAAGTCGAGAAATTCAGAGCTCGTGCTTTAAACCCACACACTCACCCAGTTACTCGTGGTGGAGCCGAAAACGATGATATCTACTTCCAAGGTAGAGAAGCGCAAAACGCTCACTATGACAAAGTCGTTGAATATGCTGAAAAATATTTTAAAGAAGCAAGTAGACTTACTGGTAGAGAATACGCTCCATTTACTTACTACGGAGCAAAAGACGCTGAAAGAGTAATCGTTGCTATGGGTAGTGTTACTGAAACTGCTAAAGAAGTGATTGATGAACTTAAAGGCGAAAAAATTGGTGTTGTTAAAGTTCACTTATATAGACCTTTCTCCGCAAAACACTTATTAGCGGTTTTACCAAAAACCACCAAAAGAATTGCAGTCTTAGATAGAACCAAAGAAATGGGCGCTACTGGTGAACCATTATACTTAGATGTCGTATCTGTGATTAAACAAGCTGGTTTAGATATCGAAGTTATCGGAGGTAGATACGGTTTATCTTCTAAAGATACTCAACCAAAAGATGTGAAAGCGGTCTTTGATTTCTTAGCCTCAGATAAGAGACATCATGACTTCACCGTTAGTATTAACGATGACTTAACTCATAAATCTATTCCTGTGGATGATAATTTCCACGTGAAGGCTGATTATACATCTTGCTTATTCTATGGTTTAGGTAGTGATGGAACCGTCTCCGCTAATAAATCCTCCATTAAGATTATTGGAGATGCGACTGGACAATATGCCCAAGCATATTTCGCCTATGACTCTAGAAAAGCTGGTGGTGTTACTAGATCGCACTTAAGATTTGGTAAAACTCCAATTAGAAGTGCTTACTATGTACAAAACGCGAACTTCATTTCCTGTAGCTTAGATACATATTTATTCAAATTTGACATGATCAAAAACTTAAAAGAAGGTGGTACCTTCTTGCTTAACACTGATATGTCTGATGAAGACTTAGTGAGATTAATGCCAAATAGAGCAAAATATCAATTAGCCAAGAAACACGCTAAATTCTATGTAATCGATGCGAATAAGATTGCTAGTGAAATTGGTATGGGTAGACACACCAATACCATCTTACAAGCCTCTTTCTTCTATCTTAACCAAGACATTATGCCATATGCAGAAGCCAATAAATGGATGAAGAAATTTGCTGAAAAATCTTACGCTAAAAAAGGCCAAGAAGTTGTTGAACTTAACTGGAAGGCAATTGATGCTGGTACTGAAGGCTTAAGAGAAGTGAAAGTTGATCCAAAATGGGCTGAACTCGAACCAAAATTCGATAGACCATTGACTGGAGATGAATATTTTGATTCTTATGTTGCCGTTATGGGTAATTTAGGCGGAGATGATTTACCAGTTTCTAAATTCACCGAATTTGAATTATTAGATGGTACAATGAATCCAAATATCACCTATAAAGAACAAAGAAGTATCGCTGATAGAGTTCCACTTTGGCATAAAGAAGACTGTATTCAATGTAACCAATGTGCGTTCGTCTGTCCACATGCGACAATTAGACCATTCTTATTAAATGAAGAAGAACTCGCTAATGCACCTGCTTTAGTTAAAGAAGATGTTAAACCAGCAATGGGTGTTCCTGGACATCAATATAGAATCCAAGTTTCCCCACGCAACTGTGTTGGTTGTGGACTCTGTGTTGCGGAATGTAACGCTAATAAAGCTGGTAAGAAAGCCCTTGAAATGGTGGAAGCCAAATCTCAATTTGGTCAAGAAGAAGCTGCTGAATACTTATTCAAACACGTTTCTTATAAAGCTGATAAATTACCAGCCCCACTTCAAGCTACACCAAAAGGTGTTGGCTTCATGATGCCATATATGGAAATTTCTGGCGCTTGTGCTGGATGTGGAGAAACTCCTTACTATAGACTTGTTTCTCAATTATTTGGTAAAGATATGTTAGTGGCTAACGCTACTGGTTGTAGTTCTATTTATAGTGGATCTACCCCACTTACTCCATTCTGTACCGATAAAGAAGGTCAAGGTATTGCTTGGGCTAACTCATTATTCGAAGATAATGCTGAATTCGGTTATGGTATGAGAGTGGCAACTGACTCTAAACTTAAAGCTGCGATCGCCATCTTAGATAGTAGAAAAGAAGCAGTGGAACCAGAACTCAAAGCTAAAATTGAAGAATACTTCGAGCATATCAAAGATAGAGCAGCCTCTAGAAAGATTGTTCCTGAATTAGTGGCTTTAGTTAAAGCTAGTAAAGATGAAGAAGTGAAGAAAGTCTTAGCTTACGAAAGAGATTTACAAGATAAATCAGTCTGGATTATTGGTGGAGATGGTTGGTCTTACGATATCGGATACGGCGGACTTGATCACGTTATCGCTAATGAAGAAGATGTTAACATCTTAGTCCTTGATACCGAAGTCTATTCCAATACCGGCGGACAATCCTCTAAATCAAGCCAAACTGGTAGTATTGCTAAATTTACCGCTAGTGGTAAACTCACCCCTAAAAAGAATTTAGCTTTAATCGCTATGAGCTATGGTAATGTCTATGTTGCTCAAATTGCTTTAGGTAGTAACCCAGTAGCCGCTATTAAAGCCTTAAAAGAAGCTGAAAGTTATAATGGACCATCCTTAGTTATCTGTTATGCACCATGTGCTAACCATGGTATTAAGGGCGGACTTGCTAACTCTATGAAACAAGAGAAGAAAGCTGTTGAGTGTGGTTATTTCCAACTCTTCAGATATGATCCACGTTTAGTCGCTGAAGGAAAACCAGGTTTAACCATTGATATGAAAGAACCTGATTACTCTCAATTTAGAGACTTCATCATGACTGAAACTAGATTCTCTCAACTTCCAAAAGTCAATCCTGAGCACGCTGAAGAATTATTAACTAAAGCGGAAAAATACGCTCAAGATAGATGGAACAGAATTAAGAAATTTGGACTTTAATCATATCTCTATAACATCTTATAAATTTTATTTAAATAAAAGTTGAACTAGATTTTTAAAAGTAGTTTAATATAGGAAAGGTTTGAAACGATATGAAAAAAAGTGAAAGACAAGTAGAAGTATTAATCGAATCATTAATCGAAGTTTCCGAGATTGAAAAAGTTATTGCTTCTTTACCTAGAGGCTACATTTCTGTGAAAGTTATTTCCGGACATAAATATTATTACCGTCAATGGAGAGAAGGTTCTAAAATCATCTCTAGTTATGTTCCAGAAAGCTATCTTAATGTCGTAAAACAAAAGATCGAGATTCGTAAACAAAACGAAGAACTTCTTAAAATTTTAAAGAAAGATTATAAGAAAGCCGAGAAAGCTGTTCTTAAAGCTGGTGAAGTGAGTCCTGAAGAAATTCTTAAAGCAAAAGAAAAGGTCTCTGGCTTAAGCGAAGAAGAACTCGCAAATAGACCAGCAGTGGTCAAAGAATTAAAAGAACAATTACTTGCATAAGTATTATAATTCAAAAAACTAAACTCCAAGAAATTGGAGTTTTTTCTTATTTTTATATAAATATAATGTTAAAATTATATCCATGAATAAATTAGTAGTTTTAGCAGGCGTACCAGGGAGTGGAAAAAGCTATTTTTCTAGCACCATAAAAAAGATTAAAACTTCTCACGTTTATGTAATTAGTAGTGACCAACTTAGAAAAGAAATTGGAGGTTCACAAGCTAATTTAAACAATGAAGAATTGATGTGGAAAATATTCCTTAACCTCGCTAAAACCTATGCTTTAGATCCTGACGGCATTGTGATTTTGGACGCCACTCATATTAATAGTGAATTCCGCGTTAAAAGAAACCTCCCTTTAAAAGAATTATTCAATGAAACTTATTTAGTGGTGTGGAATCTTGACCACTTAGTGGTCTCTAATCAAAACTTACAAAGAGATTATCCAATTCCAGTAGAAGCGATGAATAAGTTCTTTGATAAATTTGAAATGCCAGATGAAGTAGATAAAGAATTTTTTGACCATATTATTTATATAAATAATTCAGATATTGCCCCTGCAATTGCTGCCCTTAATTTGGAGAATAATTAATTGATGAAAATTAGGGTGAATAAATTCTTTTTTATCGCTAATATCGTTGTCCTTTTATTAATGTTAATGGGCTCTTTATTACCTTTATTTTTTATTGATAAATGGCAATATACATTTTTATTATTTATTCCTGCATCAATAATATTGATACTATTTATTTTAAATATTCTTTCTTATTTCTTTTCAACTTTTGAAGTTAGTGAAGAAAGATTTATCAAATATATATTAGGAAGAAAAAAATTCAATATTAAAAAAGATGATATTATCAAAATTAATGTTATTTTCGCTGACACCAATCAAAGTCATGTCTACTGTATTACTTTTTATTATCATAAAGAGCCTAACAAAATAGTTAAGACTGAATTTAGTGGTAATCTATTTAACTTAACTAACGTATTAATTGCCTTAAAAAAATATAATTTTCCTCTAGAATTTTGATTTGATGATTTAATAGCCGTTATTTTTAAATATACACGCATAATAGTAGAAACATTTATTTTGTCTTGCTAAAATAAATGCACTATGGAAAAGAATATTACTATTAAAGGAGCTAGAGAAAATAATCTTAAAAACGTTAATGTCACTATCCCAAAAGATGCATTAGTGGTTTTTACTGGTTTATCTGGAAGTGGTAAATCCACTTTAGCGTTTGACACTCTTTATGCCGAAGGGCAAAGAAGATATATGGAATCTTTATCTAGCTATGCTAGACAATTTTTAGGAAATTATGAAAAACCTGATGTTGATGTGATTGATGGTTTATCTCCTAGTATTGCGATTGATCAAAAATCTGTCTCACATAACCCAAGAAGTACAGTTGGTACTGTAACTGAAATATATGACTATTTAAGGTTATTATTTGGTAGAGTTGGTATTCCATATTGTCCAATTCATCATGAACCTATTGTCTCTTTTAGTGTTACTAATATGACTGATATTGTTCTTAGTTATCCTGAAGGAACTAAGATTCAACTCCTTTCTCCAATTGTTCATAAAGAAAAAGGAACTCATAAAGAAGTATTAGATAAAATCAAATCTAACGGCTTTGTAAGATTAAGAGTAGATGGCGTTTTTACCACAATTGAAGAACTTAAGCCACTTGATAAAAATAAAAAACACGATATCGATTTAGTAGTAGACCGAATTATAGTTAAAGCAGAAAATCGTAGCCGTATTTTTGAATCTATTGAAACCGCTTTAGATTGGAGCCATGGCTTACTAGTTATTCATAGTGATATTGAAGAAAAAGTGTTGTCTGATAGACATACCTGTCCAATTTGTGGGTTCTCTGTTCCTAAGTTAGAGCCTAGATTATTCTCTTTTAACGCCCCTATGGGATTTTGTTCAGATTGTCGTGGGCTTGGGATTAAGCGAGAAGCTGACCCAGCTTTACTAGTTCCTAATCCTGAATTATCCATTTCTCAAGGCGCGATTGATTATTATAAAAATACAGTTGGTACACAAAATCTTGAATGGCAAGAATTTAAAATGCTTTGTGATTTATATAGTGTTCCTACTGATATTCCATTTAAAGATTTAAGTGAAAAACAAAAGCAAATCTTATTTATTGGCTCTCCTGAAATTCATAAATATCAACTCAAGTCTTCTAGCGGTAACGTGATGAATCGACTTGGCTATATTGAAGGTGTTAAAACCAAAGTCGAAAGACTTTATGGGGAGACTACTAGTGATTTTATGAGAGACTATTACGAGAAATTTATGCGTGATAGTGTCTGTACTACTTGTAATGGAGCAAGATTAAATAAAGAAGCTCTTTCTGTATTAATTGATAATAAAAACATTTACCAAGTGACATGTATGCAACTTGGAGAATTAAAGTCTTGGATAAATTCTTTAAAAGAAAAACTTAAAGATAATGATTTAGCAATTGCGAATATGGTGATTAGAGAAATTGATTCTAGGGTCACTTTCTTATGTGATGTCGGACTTGATTATTTAACTTTAAGTAGAATGGCCATGACTTTAAGTGGTGGAGAATCTCAAAGAATTAGACTCGCTACTCAAGTTGGTTCTAAATTAACTGGTATTTTATATGTTTTAGATGAACCTAGTATTGGTTTACATCAAAAAGACGATGAAAGATTAATAAAAACTCTTAAAGAAATGCGTGATATTGGTAACACTTTAGTGGTGGTAGAGCATGATGAAGAGACCATTAGACAAGCTGATTATATTGTCGATATTGGACCAAAAGCAGGCATTCACGGAGGAGAAATCATCTACGCTGGAGATGTTCCTGGCTTATTAAAATGTGAAAATAGTCTAACAGCGGACTATTTAACTGGAAGAAAAAAGATTGAAGTTCCTACTATTAGAAGAAAAGGAAACGGCAAATTCATCGAATTAAAAGGCTGTAAAGTTAATAATCTTAAAAATATTAACGTGAAATTTCCTTTAGGAACATTTATCGCTGTAACTGGGGTAAGTGGTTCAGGAAAATCATCTTTAGTGAATCAAACTTTATATTTGCAACTTCAAAAATATTTTACTGGTAAAGAAGTCTTCCCAGGAGAAGTGAAGTCATATTCTGGCTTTGAATATATTGATAAAGTAGTGAATGTTTCTCAAGAGCCAATTGGGAGAACTCCAAGGAGTAACCCTGCTACTTATATCAAATTATTTGATGAAATTAGAGATTTATTCGCTAATACGGTGGAAGCAAAAGCTCGAGGCTTTGATAAAGGTCGATTCTCCTTTAATGTTACTGGAGGAAGATGTGAAAAATGTGAAGGTGCGGGTGTTACTCGAGTGCCAATGAACTTCTTACCAGATGTTTACGTTAAGTGTGATGCATGTAACGGCAAACGATATAACGAAGAAACCTTACAAGTTACCTATAAAGGTAAATCAATTTATGATGTTTTAGAGATGACTGTGGAAGATGCACTTAGCTTCTTTAGCAATCATCCAAAAATTAAAAATAAAATCCAAATCTTATATGATGTAGGTCTTGGCTATATTAAACTTGGCCAAGCGGCAACAACATTAAGTGGAGGAGAAGCTCAAAGAGTTAAACTCGCTTATGAGCTACAAAGAAAACCATCTGGTAAAACTTTATATTTATTAGATGAGCCTACTACAGGTTTACATTCTCATGACGTGAAGCAATTAATTGCGGTCCTTCAAAGAATTGTAGATCATGGAGATACAGTTATTGTGATTGAACATAATTTAGATGTTATTAAAGTAGTGGATCATATTATTGATATTGGACCTGATGGTGGAGATAAGGGCGGCAAAGTTGTCGCAACTGGAACTCCAGAAGAAGTAAGTAATAATAAATCCAGTTATACTGGTGAGTATTTAAAGAAAGTGTTAGGTAATTGATATGGTAGCTTTAGTGTTTATGATTATTGCTATTGTTAGCGCTTTAGCGCTTACATCTTTTAGTATTTACAAATGTGTAAAATTAGTGAAATCACCAACTCCTAGAGCAAACAATTATCCTTTAGAAGTTAAAAAGTTAGCTTATTTCAATATTGCTACTGCACTTTTAGTTTTATTAACGTTTATTATGTTATCTATTTTCCAAGGCTACTCTTTAAAAGGTGGAGAATGGGCAGCATTAGTGATTGGCTCTTTATTATTTGGATTTGCTTTTCCAAGTGCAATATGCGCTTTTATTATCCATTATTATGGTAAAGAAATTCCTATTAAACTCAATAAAGGATTATTTTGGAGCATTATTGGTGGATTATTAGTTTCAGGATTAGGATTATTAATTATCACTAATAGTATTGCAGATTATGTCTCTTATCCTTTAGTTAACGGTATCTCCTTTAAACAAGGATTTACTGTTCCTGGTGGAACTAAACCTTCTATTGCCTGGTACGCTTTATGCATTTTAGGTGGAGCGGTTTTGGTTTATTTCATCTGTGATCATCGTTTCTTTGTGGAATATGGTAAACATGGAATATTAGAATCAACATTCTTAGTGGCTTTCCCTGCTGGAATTATTGGTGCGAGAATCGGTTACGTCATTGGTAACTGGAATCGAACCGCGGAAGGACTTAGCTTTGCTCAAAGAGTGGCTAATGGAGAGTGGTGGTCGCCTTTAGCGATTTGGGAAGGTGGATTAACCATTATTACTGGTGCCTTAGTTGGTATAATTGTCGGTGTTCTTTGGTTTATCTGGAGAAATAAAAAATATTCTATTTGGCTAGCAGTAGACATTATTGTTCCTACTATTTTAGTGGCTCAAGCCATTGGTCGATGGGGCAACTTCTTTAATGCGGAAGTACACGGTTTTGAAGTAGCCGCTTCTTCTTGGAAGTGGTTCTTACCGAAGATGGTGCTTAACAATATGACCTTTTCTGAGAAGTTAGGACCTGCCGCAGCGGGTAATATTTATTTGCCTTTATTCTATATCGAATTCTTATCTAATTTAGCAGGCTATTTCTTTATTAGATTTGCGCTTGGTAAAGGCTTAAGAAAATATCTTCAACTTGGTGATTTAGCTTTCTCTTATATAGTGTGGTATGGGCTTACCCGTGTCATTATGGAGCCTCTTAGAAGTCATGCTTATAATATGGGTACTGACAACTTCTATAGTTGGATTTGGGCAATGGTCTTTGTAGTCGTGGGCTGCTTTGCTATATTCATTAACCATTTTGTTAGATACTTGTTAAATAGAAAGAAAGAATCATTCAAAAACCAGAGCATATTAGGTTCTTCTATTACATCTTTTGTCTTGTTAGCGGTCTCCATTGTCTTTATTGTTTTAGGAGCCATTTATTTAGGCGGAGAAAGAACTAATACAATGATGTTTGATAGCTTTAATACTGGGTTATTATTATTAATTATTGGTCTCGGTGTTTTATCTATTTTGGGCTGTTCAATCATATATTTAATTCAAGGATTAAGAAAAAAGCATGAAACAGTATAAGACTCTACTTTTTGATATGGATGGAACAGTGATTGACACTGATCCACTTTTAAAAGAGTCTTTTCATATACTTTATGATAAATATCGTGATGGAGTTTATACGCCTGATGAGGAGATTTACTATTTCTCGGGTCCACCAATTAAAAAGACTTTAGCCAAAGAATTTCCAAATTTAGAATTAGATTTTATTTTTAAAGAATTTAGTAAAGTTTCTGAGTCTTTATATCCAACTCATACATTAAAGTATGATAATAGCAAAGAAGTTCTTTTAGAACTTAAAAAAGCGGGGTATCAATTAGGAATAGTCACTAATAAAATGCATCGCTTAGCTCTTTACGCTTTAGAATGTGTGGGTCTAGATAATATTTTTGATGTTGTTATTGGTTTTGAAGATGTGAAAAATCCTAAACCTGACGCAGAAGGAATATTAAAAGCAATAGATTTATTTAATTCTAATCAAGAATCTACTTTATATATAGGTGATAACGCCTCTGATATATTAAGCGCGGATAACGCGCATGTTGATTCTTGTTTAGTGACATGGGGTCCTAGAATTATAGATCCAAACGTAAAACCAACTTTTAAAGTTAATTCATATATCGATTTAAAGGAGAAACTTTTATATGGAAAAGGAATTTGATGTTGTGGTAATTGGGGCTGGTCCTAGTGGGATTGGCTGTACTATTGCTCTAAAAAAAGAAGGCTACAATGTCGCTTTAATTGAAATGGGCATGCCTGGAGGAAAAATTAATATCGCTCCTCGAGTGGATAATTATCCTGGTCAAAAAGAGATTCCTGGACCAGATTTAGCGATGATTTTCTATCAAAGAATTTTAGATAATGAACTTAATTTTATTGGTGACGAAATTGTTTCGTTAGATAAAGAAGGAGATACTTTTATCTCTACTGGTAAAAACGGCGTTTATAAATCAAAAGCCGTATATGTTGCAAGCGGCACAGTAGAAAGAAAAATTGGTTTACCAAACGAAGATAAATTATTTGGGCATGGCTTAAGCTATTGTGCTTTATGTGATGGTCATTTCTTTAAAGGACAAGATGTTTTAGTTATTGGAGGTGGTAACGCCGCTTTAAAAGAAGCAGTTCACCTTGCTCACTTAGTAAAGCACTTATATTTAATCCATAGAAGAAATGAGTTCCGCGGTTCAATGAAGATTGTTGAAGAACTTAAATCATTTGATAATGTCACCATTATGACTCCATATATTCCATTAGAATTTATCGGTGAAGATAAACTAGAGGCTGTAAGAATCCAAAACAAAGAAACTTTAGAAGAAAAAGTGTTAACAGTTCAAGGGGTCTTCCCACTTGTGGGACAAAACCCAAATACTACTTTTATTAAATTAGATATTAAAAACGAATGGGGAAATATCCCTGTAGATAAGAGGATGTCTACTAGAGTAGAAGGCTGCTTTGCTGGCGGAGATGTATTACCTCGCGACATTCGACAAATCTATTTAGCGGAGCATGACGGAATGGTTGCTGCTAAATCTATTAAGGAGTTTTTATCTAAATGAAAAATATCGTAGTCATTGCTGGTCCTAGCGGTTCTGGTTTATCTAGTGTCGAGTTTGTTTTTGAAGAACTTGGCTATTTAGTGATTAAAAATCCTACAGTTAACTCTATTAATGCGGTTGTGGATGATCTTTTAAACGAAAAAAGTGAGCTTAATAACTTTGTTTTAATGCTAAATGCTGGAAGTGGAAAAGACATCTTTAAAATATTAAAACAAAGAAAAGATGCGAACTATCGATATATTGTTTTAAATTGTTCTGAATATGAACTTAATAAAAGATATGCATTAAGTAGGCACGTTCACCCTCGAAGCGCTAGATTTAAATTATCTTTAAGTGATGCGATTAAACTTGATATCAAAGATACTTTAGATATTGTTAACGAGGCAGATTTATATATTGATACATCTTCTTTAAGCGTTAAACAACTTCGAGCGATGGTTTATAAATTTTTAGCAGGCATAGAAGATGAAAAGATTTTGTCTGTGACTTTTATTTCCTTTGGAATTAAAAATGGCATCCCTCAAGGAATTGACACTTTTTTAGATACCAGAATGATACCTAATCCATATTGGAACGATAAATTAAAAGAATTAAATGGAACCGATCAACCTGTAATTGACTATATGATGTCGTTTGACGTTACTAAAGAAGTTTTAGAAAACTTTACAAAATATTTATCTACTTCTTTAGAAGAAGTCGCTAAAGATGGAAGAAGCTCTTATACAGTAGGTATTGCTTGTAGTGGAGGACAACATCGTTCAACATTTGTTGCTAATTATTTAGCGGAATTTTTCTCTAAGAAATATCGCACTCAAGTAATGCATAGAGATTCTCCTCAATTAAATCAAGAATAATGGATAATAAAATAACTTTCTCGCAAACTGTTAAAGAAGAATTAGTGAGTGAAGTCGCTCTTTCTAATGAAAGGAAAGAGGCGCTTTTAAGTGCCTATATTCGTATTAACGCTTCTTTAGGGTTTGTTAATAAGAAAACAGAAGTTATTTTAAAAACCGAAAATGCGAAGATTGCAAAATTTATCTATACCTCTATTAAAGAGATAGGAGATGAATATCAAATCGAATTAAAATTCGATAAATCAAAGAATAGAAAAAAGAAAACTTATTATCAAATATTTATATATGATGCTGATAATCTATTAAATCGACTTCATGTTTCCTTTATGGAGGGGAAGATATCTAAAGATATTGTTTATAATGATGAAACGATATCAGGATATTTAGCAGGAGCTTTTCTAGCAAGTGGCTCCATTAATTCTCCTGAAACGAGCAATTATCATTTAGAAATCACCACAGTCAGTGAGAACTATGCAAAGTGGCTATCTAAATTATTTTTAAAATATAAAAAGATTGAGATGTCCACCAAAATCGTGAAACGTCGAGATAAATATGTCATCTATTTTAAAAAGGGTGACCAAATATCTAATTTCTTAATTATGATTGGAGCGGCGAATTCTTGTATGGAATTTGAAAACGCTAGAGCCTATAGAGACTACACCAATAACACGAATCGATTAATTAATTTAGATATCGCGAATATGTCAAAAACTACAGAAGTAGCAAAAAGACAAATTAAAGAGATTAAATATATCGATGATAAGTTAGGAATTCATAATCTACATAATCCTAAAAAAGAATTACTTTGTTACTTTAGATTAGACAATGAATCTTTATCAATGCTTGATTTAGCTAACAAGCTATCAGAAGAATTAGGAATCATCATTACTAAAAGTAATGTTAATCATATGTTTAGAGACTTACATACTTTATACCTACATTTAAAAGGAATTAAATTATGAACATATTAACTCAACTTGGAATGCGAATTAGATATTTAAGAAAACAAAAGGGTTTATCTCAACTTGATCTTTCTTTAGAAGCAGAAGTGAATAAAAACTATATCTCTGATTTAGAAAGAGGAAGACGTAACCCTTCTATATTATTATTAGAAAGAATATGTAAAGCATTAGATATAGATTTAGAAACTTTATTTAAAGGGATACAATCTTTTGAATAGTAATCTATAATATTAAGGAATAAGGAGAATATTTAGAATGCAACTAGTAATTTTAGCCGCTGGAATGGGTAGCAGATTCGGTGGACTCAAGCAAATGGAAAAGATGGATGAAGCAGGTAACTTCTTACTTGATTATTCAATTTATGACGCGAAAAGAGCCGGCTTTTCCTCGGTGGTATTTATTATCAAAAAAGCCTTCTTTGAAGACTTTAAAAACTCAATTGGTAAAAGAGTAGAAAAATTAATCAAGGTTGAGTATGCTTTCCAAGAATTAGATGATTTACCAGCTGGATTTACTGTTCCTGAAGGAAGAGAAAAGCCTTGGGGCACAGCTCATGCGATTTACGCGGCTAGAGATTTAATTAAAGAAGATTTCATTATTATTAATGGAGATGACTTCTATGGGAAAGAAACTTATGAAGTCGCCTATAAATATTTAGCTTCTCTACCAAAAGGTAGTAAAGGTAAGTACGCTAATGTCGCTTTTAAAGTAAGTAACACCATGACCGAAAATGGTTCTGTTAAAAGAGGTGTGGCGTTCACTAAAGATGGCTATTTAACCAAGTTAGTGGAATCCTCGATTGAGAAAGTGAACGGAGAAATACTTTGTAAACCATTAGATGGAAGCGAAGAATTTAAAGTTCCTCCAACTCAACTCGTCTCGATGAATTTATTCTGCTTTAATTTAGATTTAATTGAGCATCTTAAAAATCGCTTCCCAGTGTGGTTAAAAGAAAATATTAATGTTCCTAAATCCGAATTTTTAATCCCAACAGTGGTGGATGAACTTGTTCATGAAGGCAAAGCGACATTAAAAGTGTTAGAGACTTCTAGTGTTTGGTTTGGAGTTACTTATAAAGAAGATAAGCCAAGCGTAGTTAAAGCTCTTAAAGCGCTAGTGGATAAAGGCGAATATAAAGAAGGATTATATTAATATAAGAGTCTGGTTTTCCAGACTTTTTAAATTGTTATGTATCGGGGTCGTCACTGTAACATTAACGATTATCAATTATTAGAAAATTGTTCTAAAGATTTTATATTAGCTATTAATAGGGACAAGTTCGAATTAAACGAAGTAGAATTATATTTAAATACCTTTGAGGATTTTGATTTTGAAATCTCCTCAAAAATAAGAATGTATCTAAATAAATTGAACGTTGATCGAAGCAAAGTAATAAGCCAAATTAACACGCTACTAGAAGAATTAAAAAATAATGTTTTAGTGGATATCCGTGAACATAACTAGGTCAGTCAAAAGGTATCAAAATTATTAATTTGATACTTTTTTATTGCACAAAAAAAGACATATAGTATAAACTATATAACGCAGTGAAAAAGGAGGCATTTATATAATGTCAGTAAAAGTTGCAATTAACGGATTCGGTCGTATTGGCCGTTTAGCATTTAGACAAATGTTTGGTGCTGAAGGATATGAAATCGTTGCGATTAACGATTTAACTTCCCCAAAGATGTTGGCTAATTTATTAAAGTATGACACCGCTCAAGGTGGCTACTGCGGAGTTGTCGGAGAAAACTTACACACTGTTTCCTCTAAAGAACCAGTCGTTGATGAAGAAACCAAAGCAGTATTAGTTCCAGGTTCTATTACAGTGGACGGCAAAGAAATCACCATCTATGCAGAACCAAAAGCCGAAAAATTACCTTGGGGTAAATTAGGTGTTGATGTTGTCTTAGAATGTACAGGTTTCTATACTTCTAAAGCCAAAGCACAAGCTCATATCGATGCTGGTGCTAGAAAAGTTGTTATTTCTGCCCCAGCAGGAAACGACTTACCAACTATCGTCTTCTCAGTCAATGAAAAGACCTTAACAAGCAAAGATAACATTATCTCTGCTGCTAGCTGTACCACTAACTGCTTAGCCCCAATGGCCAAAGCTCTTA
>CAMPCW010000012.1 GCA_946647665.1 uncultured Caryophanales bacterium | reverse complement strand
ATAATAGTACTTGTATTAATAAGAAAGGACCCAAGCGACAAGCGTTAGGGTCCAAGTATCCAACTAAAAGATAACTGCTTAGCGCTTGTTTGTCAAGATTATAGAATTAATTCAATAATTGAGTGACCATCTTTATAAAGGTATTTATGAGATTTAGCTAAATCTTTAACAATAATTAGGCCAAATCCACCAGGAGCGATCTCTGAATGGAATTTATCTAAGAACTTTTCTTTATGATTCTTAAATGGGTCGTAGTCATCTCCATTAGAGGCAATGACTAATTTTAATTCATCTTTGTTATATTCAAAATGAATATCAATAACTAAATCTTCTCTTTTCTCATAAGACACAAGATTATTCACTAATTCATCAATAACGATGCCTACTGATGCTCTTTTATTTTCATCTAAATATGAGAAAGAATCATTAAATTTATCAATGATGTCATTAATAATCTCATAGTCTTTTTTCTCGTAATGTAAATCTAGTTTTGCTTCTTTATTTTTAATAAGAACCATGGTGATATCATCAAATTGTTCTTTATTGCCGGTAAAGGAATTTAGATTATCATTGAGTTTACTAATCACTTCTTCTAAGGCTAAATTACTTGTATCTTTAATTGTATCTTCAATTCTTTGATAGCCAAATTCTTCTTCCTCTTTATTAATGGATTCATTTAATCCATCAGTGAACATCAATAAATAATCACCTTTATTAAATGTATGAGACTCTTTCTTAAATTTATAATCTTCTTCAACACCTAAGACAATATTAGATTCACCTTCTAATTTAGTTACTTTGTTATTTGAGACAATATATGGTTTTTCATGTCCAGCGTTGATATATGTAATTTCATTCTTTTCAAAATCAATAATGCCGATAAAGGAAGTGATAAATAATAACTCATTATTATTTTTAGTGAGCATGTTATTCACACTGTTAATGGCGTCAACGAGATCTTTATAAGATTGAACTGCGGATTTAATTAATTCCTTGCCCTTCATCATGAATAAGCTAGCAGGGATACCTTTACCAGAGACATCACTAATTAACACCGCTAAACGGTGGTCATCTAAATAGAAGTAATCATAGAAATCACCGCCTACTTCTTTAGCAGGTTTAATAAATGTTCTAATTGAGGTTTCACCATCATCAAATTTTGCTTTTGGTAAAGCTTCTAGTTGAATCTTACTAGCAATTTCAAGCTCAGCATTAATCTTCTCTTTATCTTTCGCGTCCTTTTTAATAATATCAACATAGTTGATAATCTGGTCTTGCATTAAGATAAATGAGTCTTCTAGTGTCTTGACTTCATCGTGAGACTTAATATTTGGATCAATAGTTTTAAATGGCTTATTGGCCTTTAATTGATTAGAAACATCTAAAGCCGCTTTGTTGAGTTTATTGATGTTTTTAACAAACATAAAGTAAGACAAAACTGCATATAAAATAATAACTGCTAGTCCACTACCTAAAAGAATTAATATTTCGTTTCTTAAAATAGGCGCGTAGTCACTAGCCACTTTACTAGTTTCATATGCTACAAACATATAGCCAATAGTTTCAACTTCACCACTATCATCACTTTTAATCTCAATGAATTTAGTTTCGTAAGACCCTAATTTATAGCCTTTAATATAACTATGCCCGACATCATAAACATGATCAGTTGGTTTTATATTGTAATGACTACCAACACAGAAATAGAAAATATTCTTTCCCTTTGATGTGTCCATTCTAGAATCAGTTATAAAAATAAGGCGATTTGAATTAGCGGGATCTTTCATTGCATAAAATGTATATTGTGATGCATAAAAAGAAGCGTTAAACAAAACGTCTGTTATATCACTATAGGCTCCTTTAAATTCGAAATAAGCTTGGCTACCAGGAAGTCCTTTTGGATAAAAGAATGGATAAGCATTTTCAAATTGTTTTTCATAAGCTTCAAAAGATGGATAATCAGACAGTTCTACATCTTTTACAAGATCATATCCTTCCATTACCTTCTCTTGAACTGTTATAAAAGAACCTGTTTTACGAGTACTCGAATCTAAAGCATAGTAAGTATTAGCATATTCTAGCGCGGCAATGCCATCAGATTCTAAATCAGCTTTAGCTTTGCTAATCATGTTGTTATAACTAACAACTACAGCGACTGTACCCGCGATAAAAGAAGCGATTATTCCAAGTAAAATCACTTTTAAAAGTATTGGAAAATGGATACGCTTCTTGTCTTTCATAAATTAAATTATTTAACGGTTAAAATGTTATTAAATCCGGTCACTTTAAAGACTTCTTGACAAACTGGATTTAAGTTATGGATTTCTAAAGCTTTATTTGATGCCGCTAAAGATTTTTTAAGGGCTAATAAAGCACGTAAACCTGCTGAAGAAATATATTCAAGTTCTTTAGCTTCAATAATTACTACTTCTTCTTTAATCTCCTCTTTAGAGAGGGTGTCAGTGAATTCAACGGAAGTGACTGTGTCTAATCTTCCTTTTAGAGCAACCACTAATTGCTCTCCGTGTTTAATAGAAATTTCCATATATATTTATTCTCCTTTGAGTTTTATTTCAAACACTGTGTTATTTAAGTTAAGTATACGCATATAAGACATCTTATCGGTAATGTTTTTGATAAGTTTTAATCCACTTGTGGAATATTCTTCCAACTCATCAAATTCTACCTTAGTAGGGTCAAACGGCACTCCATCATCCCTTATTCTTAATAATAAGTTATCTTTGAAAAGTTTTAAATTAACATCAATATAATTATGGCTATTTTTCTTATAGCCATGTTTAATGATGTTATCCACCATCTCTTCAGCTGCAAGTCCCACTATTTGACTTTCTCTATTTGGAATATTATGGCTTTTAGCAAATTCAGTAATTTGTTCAGAAACAATAGAAGCGTTTTGTTCATTGTTGTCTAGTGAGACATCAAATGAATCAACATCAAGCTTTTCAAGCATAAAGATACTTCTACATTTTTTTCTTTTGTTATAGAAGTGGATAAAGATATAAACAATTATTACTGTAGCCAGTTCATTAATCCAGCACGCCATGCAATATCCCATTAATGGATCACTAGTATGTAATAAACCTAAAGTTAAAGGTAAAACAATCACTAACTCTCTTAAGAAGACTGTGACCATTGATGGAACATTTTTATCAATAGTTGGATAGTAGTTAGTAGAGAATTTATTAATTTCATATGGAATAAAGGAAATGAGATAGACCCATAAAACAGTATTGATTCTAGCAATATCTCCAGTATAATCCGCTCCAAATATCGCACAATACGCATTAGGGAATATCAAAACAAATAATGAAATAAAGACAGTAATACCAATGTTTATCCAATAAATTTTTCTAGCAACAGATTTAAGTGAATAATAATCTTTTTCTCCATAAAATATGCCGCACAAATTAGGAATAATGTTAAGAACTCCACCACAAAGTAGGTCAAATAAGAAGACCATATTAGAAACTAATCCATAAAGTAACAAATCTTCATTGCCAAGTAATTTACCGATAAAAATATTAACAATAAGCATTTGTATCGCGGTCAAAAGCATGTTAATCGCACTTGTGGATGTCGCTTTAAAAATGCTCTTAGCACCACTATTTCTAATATTGAATGTTAAGGTTAACATTCTCTTCTTACTTATAAAGTAGAAGATGGTCACAATTGCCCCTACTAAATAACCGGCGCCAGTAGATAAAGCAGCGCCCATCATTCCATACCCATATGGCTGCATCACTTTAATTAATAGGACTTCTAAACCAACTTTTGCGGCGTTAGAAACAATATAGAAAAGTGATGATAGCCTAGGATTATTATCAACTGCCATAAACGAGCCAATTAATAAAGCAAAGGTAATAATTGGGTCGGTCACTAAAGACATTAAAATGTATTGAGAAGCATACTCTTGATAGATAGCATTACCATCACTAAATAAAGAGGCGAGTGGTCCAGCAATTGGATAAGCAATGGCGGCAAACACAATAGATATGCCCATTCCAACAATCATAGAGAAGGAATAAGCTTTTTTAGCCCCTATTACATCTCTTTTACCTAGTAAAGTCGCAACTACTATTGCTCCTCCAATGCCTAAAGCAAAGCCAGGTGTTTGAATAATATATAAGATTGGCATAACTAGGCTAGATGCACTAAGAGCATCATTGCCGATAAAGTTACCAACCAAGATTCCATCTACTAATGAACCGAACTGCATAGCAAAGATCATCAAAATAGAAGGAATAAGATAAGTAATAAACTTACGATTGATAAGCTTGGAATTTCTTTTTAAGGTCATACTCATAAATCAGTCCTTTCAAAGAAGCCAAGAGTGTCAAGCGACTCAATCGCATTCTTTAAATATTGATAATCAGTAATCGGCCACTTATATCCCAAGTGATATAAACTCTTATTAGTAAACTCGTTATCACTCAAAATAAAGCTATGAGTGTGCATATCACTACTAGAATAAGAAATTAAAGAAGACACTAACATACTCTTAGACTCATCTAACATCATCTCTTTCATTGATTTTAAGAATTCTTCATCACTCACTACTTCAATTCCAAATCCAAGTTCATTTAAGACATAGATTATGTCACCCATCTGCACCATATGTGAGTTAGCAGAGTGATAGACGGTGAATTTACTAGGAGTTTTACTTAGTAAAAGAATAGTCTTAGCCACTTCATCAATCGGAGAGAAGTCAACTTCAACATCCATAGAATTCACTGGGAATTTCTTTAATGTAGCATAGCCTTTTAAGTCTCTCATAAAGCCGTTAGTAATTGAGTTAGCCTGGAATTCTCCATCACTTTGTCTACTCATCAAGTTACCAACACGGATAATCTTGCCGTCTAGTCCTTCTTTATCTACGGCTTCTAGTAATGCTTTTTCAGCATCAAATTTAGAGTGTACATATTTATTAGAAACGTCTTGACCGAAGTCTAACATATCTTCTTTCATCCTAAAGGATGGAGCAAATTTCTCATCAATATTCTCGCCAGCGACAGATAGAGTTGAGATTTGGACTAATCTCACTTTCTTCTTTTTAGCGATTTCAATTAAGTTTTTCACTCCGCCTACGTTGACGTGTTCGATAATATCGTCATTAGCGAAGTGCTTCACTATTGCAGCGGAGTTAATAATTAAGTTGAAATCATAATCTTTAAGCTTTTCACCTAACGTTTCATCAGTGACATCTCCGTCCACTACAGTGACGTATTTTTCAACTTCTTCAGTTAAAGGAGAATCAAAATAATACGCTAATAAACCTAATAAACGATCTTTAGGATTGAGTTTACCTCCTCTAATTAAAGCGATAGTCTCAACCTTTTGATCTAATAATTCTTTTAAAATATGGATGCCTAAGAATCCAGTAGAGCCAGTTAATAATACTTTATTAACTTTATACTCATCTTTAGTGTCATTAACTTCGTCCACTATGTTATGGGCTAAACTACCAAGTTCAGCTTTTTGTTCTTTAGACTCTACTTTAGTAGGTTCACTAGTTTCCACTCCAGAAAGAGAATTGATATGTTTTTCAAGTTCTAAGACAGTAGAGTAATCAAAGACATCGCCATAGGCAATTGGTAAACCCATATTTAAGGCGAGCATTGCTACTTTAGAAACGCTTAATGATGTTCCTCCCATTTCAAAGAAGTCATCATCCACTCCAACATTATCTTTGCCTAAGGCTTTCTTAAATAAGGTTAAGAGTTTTTCTTCTAAATCGTTAGAAGCAGATTTCACTTCTTTCTTTTCTTCTTTAACTTCAATCTCTGGAAGTGATTTCTTATCAATCTTGCCATTAGGGGTAAGTGGGAATTTATCTAACTGCATCACCACTTTAGGGACCATATATGGGGTTAAATATTTGCCCATATGTTCAAGTAGTTGATCTTTATCAACTTGGCTAGATGCAGTAAAGTAGGCCGCTAAATAGTCTCCTTCAGGACTTTGTTTAACGAGAATAATACTTCTAGTAACTGAGTTATAGGAGTTAAGGACTCTTTCAATTTCATCGAGCTCCACTCTTAAACCTCTTAATTTCACTTGGTTATCAAGTCGACCAAAGAATTCAACGTTACCTTCACTGTTGATTCTAGCCATATCACCACTTCGATATCCTTTTAAGCCGTTAATTTCAAGAAAGGCTTCTTTAGTTTTTTCTACTAGACCTAAGTAACCAAGACCAACTGATTCGCCAGCAATTGTTAAATCACCAATAGCGTTAATTGGTAAGACATGTCCGTGTTTATCTAAAGTATAAACTTTAGTGTTCGCTACTGGCTTACCAATAGTCATATATTTATCTTTAACTAAAGCATAAGTCGCGGTAATTGTAGTTTCAGTTGGACCATATCCGTTAAGAAGATTTGCGTTAACACCTAAGTTTCTAAGTCGGTTACATAATTCCATAGGTACAGCTTCGGCACCCATATCTAAATATTTAAATTCTTTTAAAGCGTCCACGAAGACATCAATATCTAATAAGTTAGAAACGAAAGATGGAGTCATGAACATATATTTCACGTGGTTTTCTTTTAAAGTTTTAGCAAGTAACATTGGATTTTCAATTTCTTCTTCGCTTGCTATTACTGCGGTATAGCCATGAGTTAATGGAACAAATTCTTCTTGTAAAGAAGCGTCAAATGATAAAGAAGCAAAGGAACAACTTACGCAGTCTTCTCCAATATCTCGATAACATGTTGTTGCTAAGTTAGAACCATCTAAAACATAGTTAAGTAAATTTTTATGGGCAATCATTACGCCTTTTGGTTTTCCGGTTGAGCCAGAAGTATAGATGACATAGGCCAAAGAAGATTGAGGAATCTTAACATCAGGATTTTTATTCTCTTTGCTTTCTAAAAGATCTTCAATCGCTAAAGCCTTCACTTTCGTGGATTTAATTAAATCTTGTTTTTGTTTAATAATTTCGCGGGTGGAAATTAATAATTTAGAGCCTGAGTCAGTAATAATATAACTCACTCTTTCATCTGGATATTTTGGATCAACCGGTACAAAGGCTCCACCAGATTTAACGATGCCTTGTCTAACAACATATGCTTCTTTAATTCGAGGCATAAACATCACAACGCAGTCCGCAAGTTTAACCCCTTCTTTAATTAAGGAATTAGCGACTTTATTCGCGGATTCATTGAGTTCTTGATAAGTTAGTTTGCCGTTTTTGGCCACTACTGCCACTTTACTTGGTTTTTCTTTAGCTTGTTTTTCAAGTAATTTATTAACAGTAATATCTTTAGGCATTTCAACTTCAGTTTGATTAAACTTCTCATATTGAGCTTTATCAAACTCAGGTAAGCAGTTAATATCTTTGATATTCTTTTTAGTTAATAATTCATTTAAGACTAATTCGTATAAGCGTTTAAATGAATCAATGGTGTCTTTGTTATACACAGCTTGATCCCACTCAAAATGAGCGCGGAATTTCTCATTTTCTAAGAAAACATCTAAACCAAAATCACTCTTAGGGGTTTCACTTTCCATTAAAATTGGAGTGACTTTAAAGCCTCCTAAAGTTTCAAAATTAAAGTTATCGCCTTGATAAGCAAAGATGACATCCGCTTTTAAGTTATAGTCGTTAGCGACATCACCAAAGGAATATAAGTCGTTTTCCTCTAATCCTGATAAGAGTTCTTGCATCTCTTTAACTTTTGCTAGAGTTAAGTCTTCTTCAGCGTATTTGATATAAACCGGCAAGGTTTTAACAAACATCGAAACGCTATTCATCACTTTCGAAGACTTTCTACCGTTATAGATAGTCTCATATAAGGAATCATCTTTATAGATGAATTTAGATAATGTAAAGGCAAACGCAAAGTTAAATAATGCGTTATTTGTGAGTTTATTTGAGCTAACGTATTTACTAACTAACTCGTTATCTAATTCTAGTTCATAGTCAACAGATTGAAGTTTAGAAGTTTCTTCGATCTTCAAATCTTTCTTTAAAGTATATTCTCCATCTACATCTTTAAGAACTTCGTTGTAGTAGGCTTTAGCCTTATCTAGTTTAGGTGAGGCTAAATCTTCTTTTTCTTGTAGCGCTACTTCATAACCACTATAGGTTTCTGGAGTTAATTTTTCTCCTAAATAGGCTTTATCAATATCACCTAAAATAATCGCTTCAGATGTTCCGTCACATAAAATGTGATGGAAATCTAAGAAGAGATAATTCTCTTTTCCTTCATAGATTTCTACACGGTATAACTCACCATCTAAAATCGAGAATGGTCTCACTAAAGATTTAATATCGATTTCTTTTATAAGAATTTCAACTTTAGCAGGGCTATTATTTCTTCTAGCGACAATATCCCCACTATCATTCATATGAAGAATAGATTTTAAATATGGATGGTTATCTATTGTTTTACTAACTGCTTCTTTTAACTTTGCTAAATCCATCTTCTTATCTAATTTAAATAGATATGGGATGTTGTAGTTCGTGCTATTAGGTTTAGAAACACATTCTACAAAAATACCTTCTTGAGTTTTAGTAAGAGGATATTCATCTAAAACTTCAAAAGTTTTGTCTTCTTCTTTATTTACTAAAAATTCCGCTAAAGAAGCAATTGTGGAATGAGCTTTTAAATCACCATTATCCACAGATTTGTTATATTTCTTTGATAATAGAATTGTAAATCTAATGGAACTAACTGAAGTTAAGCCAACTTCAAAGATGTCATTTGTGACACCGAATTGGTCGTGCCCTAATACACCTTTTAAGATATCAAAGATATCTTGTTCATCAGAGTTTCTTGGAGCCACCATTTCTTCAACTTTAAGTTCAGGAACTGGTAAGGCTCTTTTATTAACTTTTTGGTTTTGATTAAGAGGGATCTTATCAATTTGCATGGTGTAAGCAGGCACCATGTAAGGCGGCTTACTTTCTAAGATAAATTTATTAAGTTCTTCAACATTAATCTTTTTATCGCTCACCACATAAGCGACGATGTATTTCACTCCGCTTGGGTCAGTGAAATCTTTAACAGTAGCGTCTTTAATATCTTTAAAGTCTCTAATCACTTTTTCGACTTCAGATAGTTCCACTCTAAAGCCACGGATCTTCACTTGTCCGTCTTTTCTTCCGATAAAATCAATTGTCCCATCTTCTAATAAACGTACAATGTCACCGGTTTTATATAATTTTTCAAATTTTTCTTCTTTGGTGAACCAGTTAGTTAAGAAAGCTTCACTATTTTCTTTTTCTCGATTTAAGTAGCCTCTTGCCACTTGTGGTCCAGAGATATAGAGTTCACCACTAGTTAATACTGGCAATCTCTTTTTATTTTTGTCTAAAACATAAATCTTATAATCGCTTAAGCATTTTCCAATCGGGATACGGTGATAATATTTATCCACTAATTGGAGGGTACAGAAGACTGTACCTTCAGTAGGTCCGTATAAGTTATAGAATTTATAGCCTTTAGGAGGATCCATAGGGACTAACTTTTCTCCTCCAACAGCAAAGTATTTTAAAGATTTGACTTCAATCTCACTAGCAAACTGACGACCCACTTGAGTAGTCATAAACGCATGAGTGATTTGATTTTTATTATAGTATTCGCCTAATTCTACTAGGTTGAGTCTCATCTCATCAGGAATGATATAGACAGTCGCTCCACTAGTTAATGATGGGTATAAATCCATCATATCCGCATCAAAACCATAGCTCGCGTAGGCTGCACTTCTATTGCCAGCGCCTAGATTAAATTCTTGACGGTAATATCTCACAAAGCTAAAGATATTGCCATGCTCTAACATCACTCCTTTCGGGACTCCAGTAGAGCCAGAAGTATAAAGCATAATGAATAAATCTTTTGGCGATGGTCGAGATTTAATTTCTGTATTATCTTTTAAAGATAAAAGTTCATCAGTAAATAACTCTTTGCCTTTAAAGTCATCCACTAAATCATTTAATTCTCTATCTCTAATTAAGATAATCGCACTAGAATCTTTAACCATGAATGTTAATCTATCTTTAGGATAAGTTGGATCAAGTGGCTGATACGCTGCTCCAGACTTAATAACACCTAAAGAGGCTAAAACGATATATTCAGATTTCTTCACTAAAATAGAAACAACTTTCTCTTTTTTAGCGCCTAATCTAATTAATTCGTTAGCGATTCTTGTAGAAATCTCATCAACTTCTTTATATGTATATTTTTTGTCTTTAAAGACTACTGCGACTTCATTTGGGTGTTTTTTCACTACTTCTAAGAAGTCATCTAAAATGGTCTTATTATCTTCGATATATGGGAAGTTAGTCTTATTAAACGAATCAAGAAGTTTTCTTTCTTCTTCATCGACTAAATCGATATCGATTAATTTGTCTTTCTTTAAGAATTCTGAATTAACAACATCATACATTTTGATAATGTGTCTAATTGTAGATTCATTATATAAATCAGCGCGATATTCAACCCAGATAATATATTTTCCGTTTAATCTATGAAGTTCGATACTAAGTTTTTCTTTTCCGCCTTTTCTAAGTAAAGGTGTGACTTCAACTAATTTACCTTGATATTCCCCAGAATAGAAATAATCACCTTGATAAGCAAATAAGACATCCGCGCTAACTCCAAGGTCTTTAGCCATATCGGCAAAAGGATAAATATTGTGTTTTACATTTTCGATTTGTTCTTCGTTTGTTTTAGTTAAGTATTCACTTACTTTATCTTCATCAGAGTAACTTAAATAAAGTGGATAAGTTTTAACGTAAGAACCCACACTATTAGAAACCGATTCGTCTCTACCGTTATGGACACTTAAGAATAAGGATTCATTTTCCATATTAATCTTACTTAATAAGTAAGAGAATGTGCCTAAGAAGAAGGAAGAAGTTTTAATTCCTAGTTTTTTAGTTAATTCTTTAACTTCTTTATCTGTAACTTTTAAAGGAATACGGATATTACCCCAAGAAACATCTTTATCTTGTTTATCTTCTACAGGGGTAGAGTCAGTTTCCACTCCTCCTGCTAACTTTTCATAGTAATCTTTTGCTTCAGTGTATTTTTTAGACTTAAGATCTTTTGCTTCTTTACTAGCAAATTCATTCGCATCAGATTTCTCAACTTCTAATTTCTTTCCTTCAAGAGCTTTTAAGAAATCACTTACAAAGATATGAATTGAAGTTCCATCCATAATAATGTGATGAAAATCAAAATAAAAAATGTATTCATCTTTTACTTTGTAAAGTTTGAATCTATATAGGTGTTTATTATTTAATTCATATGGTTTTGAATCAATCTTCACATCCTTAACTTCTTCATAAGGGAGTTTGATTTCTTCTTTTTCAATATGTTTGGTAATATTTCCTTCTTCATCAATGGATAAAACAGTAAATAAATAAGGATGAGCCTCAAAAACTGCTTTTAAGGCGTTAGCGACTTGTTCTTTAGTAACGCCTTTTCCTAAGTTAATCGTATTAGCGAGATTATAAGCATCTCCTGAATTTAAAGAAGAGATATATAATCCTTGCTCGCTTTTAGATAATGGGTAATTCTTATTCATAAGTTTTCCTCCAGAATTTTGATTTCAAATGGTTCTATTGATTCTCTAGTTATTGATATCACCAAATCTTGATAATTAATCGTTTGACTACGATATAACTTTTCTTTATAAGTCTTCACGTCATTTATTGGAATAGAAGGGATGTCTTTAATTTTTTCTTTTATTCCTGTCCCAATGCATTTGGTGAGCGACTCTTTATTAGTCCAGATCTCGTAGAAGGATTTATAATCCTTTATATATTTCTTTTCTTCACTTGAAGAGATGTAATTTATTAAATCGTCTTCAACTGGTCTTATCTTTTCTATGTCCACTCCTATAGGGACATCATCTTTAACAAAGACCACATATCCTTTAGAGTGAGAGATATTGAAGTAGCAATTTTTACTTATTGGTTTTTCAAATTCATTAAGCGAATATTCACCAACATATTTGTTTTTTAAAATCATTGAGGCTGCTTTTTCTTTTTTTGTTTCCTCTAGTTTATATCTAGATAATTCCTTGATATTTTCATCACTTAAAAACGAAGAAAGCAAAAGACTTTCAAGTGATTTTGTATTTGTATCTACAAATAGCAAAGTTAATATACGCACGTATTTATTATAACGAGTTTATAAATAAAAAAAACCAAAATTGAGATATAATCTCTAATATTTGGTTTTTAATTAAGCTTTTTTTGTTAATTAGAAAGCAACGCTTAATGCAGTTTCAGAACCACAGTAGGCTGCATTATTTTTAGTACCTACTTTGACAGTTAAATTTTCACCTAGATTTCTTCTGGCATAGTCAGACATCATGGCCATGTTTTCGTAATTATTTCTCTCAAAGAATGTGGTAGCAACATCAATACTTGAGAAGAAAAATACCAAGAATAAATCAGCGTTTTCGTCGCTGCCTTTTGTAGCATAAACCGCATCAGTTAAATCAATGCCTTCGAAATTTAATCCGCTAATACGAGCTTTTGCTTCAACAGCTGTATAAACAGTTGCATTATACCCTTTTGCTTGTAGATTACCTTTTACAGACGAAGAAGATTCACTTTGTGAACATCCGGCCAAACATAAAGAGCTAGCTAATAATAAAGTTGCCAATAATTTTTTCATGTAGTTACCTCCAATAATTAATATTTTATAGTGTTATTGTATATCACTATTTGTCACAAATGTGTCACAAAAAAATCACAAATCACCAAACATAAATTCACTAATCCATTTTTTTATACATTTAAGTTGCCCTGGTGTATGAAAATAATGATCTCCATTTTTTAATATTGTCAACGAACAATTATGACTGCTAACAAAGTTAATTATTGACTCATGATTCACAAGTTTATCATTTTGTCCATATAGAATATGTGTCTTAACATCCCAATGATTTTCATTATTTAAAGATTGATAGAAATCAAAGGAGATAGTTTGACCATTTTCAAGGACGATTATTTTTTCATTTTTGAATTTCTCTAAGGTAATACCATATTTTTTCATCATCTTATCAATAATTTCTCTCATATTAACTAACGGAGATATAAAGAATGCCTTTTTTATTTTGAATGATGATAAGTATCGATACGCATAAAATGCACCAATTGAATTTGCTATTAGATAGACATTTCTATATCTTTTTGATATTTCGTTAAATTCATGGATGATTTTATCTTTAATTTCCCAAGGGTTGCCGTCCTCATAATCTAGACCGATCACATCATATTTATTTGCAAGAAAAGTATAAAAATTAGCCTCTTCACTATTGCCATATAGGCCATGTATATATACAAAACATGACTCATGTTTTTTTATTTGAGATTCTGAAATCATTTTATCGATATGTTCAAATTCTTCTTTTGGATTATCAAATAGATCTTTTGCTTCTAGCATATATTCTTTCAGAAGAACTAATATTTTTTGATACGACATATCTTCCAATCCAGATTCAATTTTATTAATAGTCGATTTATGTGCGTAACCTAAAGAATTCGCAAATTCTTGTTGGGTAAGTCCTCTGTCTTTTCTAATCTTTTTAATTTTTAGTCCAAATTCATTCTTCATATTGATTTTTATAACTGTTTTTGTTTTAATATTTGTGCAACCGGTACGCGTTGACTCCATGTGGGTTCATCGGTTGTTTTTTTATTTTTTAAGAGACGGTGCCATAACTGGTGTTTGTCTAGATACAAATTTTACTTTATCAAAATCTTTTGGATGAAAGCTCATTCCTATTAATTCTTTGCCAATGTCTTTGCGCTTACAAAGCATTGGTCTTTTTTTGATGTATGATTTAACAACTTTATCTTCTGTTGGATAATCTAAATCTGTTAGATGTCTTTTATCGGCTTTTCTTTTAGAGACATTGCCCGGTTTATCGCTTTCAGTAATGATAACTAAGTATCGATTTGACTTATCATCTTTTTGTACCACAAAGCCTGGATGCCCTGTTTTGCTGCCATCATGAATCAAGTAGAATTTGCCAATTTCTATTATCTTAGATAAGACTATGTTTTCCATGAAAAAATAATACCATTAAATAATAGTAAAATGTAGTTTTTTAGGAAACTTTTTTAATAGTCAAAAAAGAATAAAGTAATTTATTTTCTTCTTGAAGAACTCTTCTTATAAGTTTTTACACCTTTTTTAGCAGCGGAAATCATTTTCTTTTTAGTCTTTTTGCTACCTTTAACAAAGATAATGACTAAGACTAATAAAATAACAGCCCCACCACCAATAGCGATATAGATAATATATTTAGGAAGTCCTGGTTTAACTACTTCAATCGTATAAGATTCAGATACATCGTCATAACTAACAGTAACCGTTTTCTTTCCTGCAGTAGACATATCTGGTTCGCTAATTTCGCATTTATCTAAACTTATTTCTCCGCTAGTCCCATTTTTATAGTGAGCAACTACCTTCAATCCTTCAGTAGAGAATTTATCGTTAACATTAAAAGATGTTTTCATCCCAGAAAGGGTCAAACTTTGAGTAATTAAATCTTTGACAATTACTTGAATGGATTGCTCTACTACACTACCTCCATAACTAGCAGAGGCTGTAATTGTAGTTGTTCCATTTGCTAAAGCAGTTACAGTAATTTCTTCATCATTAATAGAAGTTGATTTACTTAAACTGACAATACTAGGATTAGCAACACTCCAAGAAATATCGCTATCAGCATTACTTCCTGATACTTTGAAAGTATCACTAATTGAAAATTTAATCTTATTTGTTGAAACATTAAACCCTTGGCCAATTGGGTCGGTAAGAGGTTTAGCAAAACCAGTAACAGCAGGATTATAGTTAGTGCCGTCAATATTGGCGGTTCCCCAAATATAATCTGCCCATTCTGGGAAATCGATAAATGGGTTTCTATTGTTTGTGTAGTTATTGAATAATAGATTATTTCTATGAGTTTCGTAATCATCAACTGGATCAAGTTTATTCCACGCTAATAAGTCGCTTAATAAACCCATACCATACGCTTCAGTAGCGCTACTGGTTCCAGTTTTACTATTTTCCGATAGATTATTTAGTATAACTAAATTAGGGTTATTTCCGTCAATTGGCGCGATATCGCTATTAGAGAAATAATTATATCTAGCAGCCATATAGAAAATGGCTCTAGCAATATCACCTTTATCGCTATCTTGAGGCTCAAAAACTGTTTCATTACCCCCAGCGTTTTTTGATTTACCAGTTAAATTATTTTTAACGGTACTATATTTACTTCCAGCGTCACTATAAGGTTTAGTTTTATCAACAAAAGCAAAGAAATAGTTGCTATGTTCGTGATTAGCCCAGCCGTTTCCAGCTACTAAATGCATTGGATCACCTCTAGCTCCACCACTAGAATCGCTTCCTTTAGTGTCAAAACCATGTGACTTTGCCCAAATATGTTCTTGGTTTATTCCCCAAGCATCTTGATTATGATTACCCCATGCTCTAGCCTCATTAGGAATTTCTCTATTATTATATAATGCGTGCACGTATGGATTATTTTTGCTATCAGAGTTAGAAGTACCATATTGATATCCAGTAATGGTGTTTGTGCTTGGATTATAAGTTCCATATGTCGTACTACTAGCAGGAGATTTGCCCCAATCTCTATCTGTTATTTCATACATTTGCCAGATTTTAAGTCCACTATCGTAACTGTAATATTTCTGGCCATTAGATAAAATTGTCTTTAAGTTTTTAAGCAAATTAGTACCTTGCCTTTCACTTTCGCTTAAAGAATTTAAATAGGAGTAATAATTTCTAATCTCTTCTTTGGAATTGTCATTTAAATTAATTGTGGTTGGCAAATTAGCAATACTATAGGCATCTACCTTGTTAGTCTTATTAAAATTAAGAGTTAAAGAAATGCTAGTTAAAGATAAAAGTCCAATCGACATAACAGGAATAAGTACTTTTTTCATGATAATTTCTCCGACTATTTCATTTTTCATTATAAATTAAAAATGACCATTAAACAAATCACTTTTAAAAGCTAAGAAAAAAGACCCAATTGGGTCAATTATTTTCATTTGGTCGGGACGACAGGATTTGAACCTGCGGCCTTCTGCTCCCAAAGCAGACGCGATACCAAGCTACGCTACGTCCCGATTTCTTTTTTATAGCACTAGTTGGCGCGCTAGAGAGGATTCGAACCCCTGACTTCAACATTCGTAGTGTTGCACTCTATCCAACTGAGCTACTAGCGCACGTTTTTTGTGCTATATGATTTTATCACATTAACAATTTCTTTCAATAACATTATTAATGTTTTATTTTGCTGGAGGTTCCTGGGGGATTCGAACCCTCGATCATTGAGTTGCAGTCAATTGCCTTACCAGACTTGGCTAAGGAACCATGTGCAGCGATAGGTATTCTATCACTGCGTTTTTTTCTATTCAAGAAAGAGTGTTATTTTTGAACATTTCCTTTTCTTTTCTTACGGATACGACTCACTAATATTTTGTTAGTGACAATTATTGCTCCTAAGCCGATAACAGAGGCAATAATTACAATGAAGATGATAAGAGAAGAAGTTGGAAGTGGGTCACTCTTAAATTCTTCCCACATTTTCATCACAAGTTTATTATTTTCACCAAAGTCCTTCATAACGGCACATCTAGTGATTGTGTCTTCGTCAGGATATTGGGTATAAAATTGTCTTCCTACGGAATTATTAACGTGACTACCTTCTTCATCTTCAAAGACGTAAGGTTCTCCATCTTCGTTTCTAGCGTAGTATTTTTCACTATAGAAAATAGTGTCTACATCATCAATATAGTCTTCAGTATCTGGGTCGTTATCATCTAAAGTGCCATTAAAGAAATAAGATAAATCAACAACATCATAAGTTAAATCTTCTTCAGAGACATAATCATCAACAATAGTTAAATCTCCATAAGTCTTTTGAACGTCAGTTGGTTCATCTTCTTCATCTAGTAAATAAACTGGATGACTATGTTCGTTGTCTAAACAGTCCTCAACACTTTCAGGTTCTTCTACTTCAATGACCTCTTTAGTTTCTTCATCAACATATGAATATGGGACGAAGTAATATAAAAGATAATCATCACAGTCTATCTTGTGGTCATCCTTCATAAAATCAGGATAATCTAAAGCAAAGAAATCTTTATTTTCTTCCACTTCATCATCATGAACCGCGTAGACATGATAATATTCATAGTTATATTGTTTAACTTCAACTTCTTCATAAATCTCATCAGTTCTAATGTCATACCAGTCTCTAACTAATTCTAAGATATCTCCTCCTCCAATAAAGGAAGTGTATCCGGTATAGTTCATATTTTGAGATGCATTTGCAGGATCAGACATAAAGTCTAAAAACATTAAAGCAAGTTCTCTTCTTTCATCACTTCTATTACCGTTTTTAGGCATCACCCAAGTATCAAACCAAAGGTTACTACCAAGTTCTGGAACACAGTAATATAAGGTTGATTGATTTTCACCCACTAAGTTACCATCTTCTGCTTGATCCATAGAGTAGACTGCATCACCACTCCAGGCAAGGTTAATACCAATCTTACCGGTAACAATATCTTGTTTACCGCTATCGACTTCAAGACCAAAGATGTTGTTCTTTAAAACTTCTAAAGAGTGCTGAACTTTATTTACAACAATATCAAAACTTTCTTCGTTTTCTCCGTTAAACACTTTGGCGTATTCTTCCATGTATTGTTCAACGCTGATAGTGCCTGCATCTAACTGCGATTTTAATTCTATAAAGTCTTCTTCATAAGTGCTCATTAATCCGGCAGCGAAAGTATCTCTCATAGAGTTTTTAATAGAGATAGAACCTTTATAAGAGGTATTCCATAAAGCAGAGAATGAATGATGCATGTCATAAATGACATCAGCAGGATCATAATTAGCAAAAGCACTATATTCAGGATTAAATAAAACACCTAAAGTTCCCCACATATATCCAACTGCGTAATCTTCAAGTTTAGCGTATGGGTGAACTTTTTCTCCTGGGTGAGTTGGGTCATCAACCCATTCAGAATAAATCGGAGCAGTAATATTATCTAATCGCCCTCTAATAGTTGGAGAAGCATATTGCACGTAATTAGGAACTTTATCTTCTCTTCTTTCTCCATCTTCATCGATATATAGAGGCACAACAAGTCCTTCAGAGACCATTTTTTGAGCCATGTAATCAGATACGTTAATTAAATCATAATCAGATTTACCAGTTTGAAGTTCACTATAAAGAGTTTCATTAGTGTCACTAGTGTCATAAACCACATCGACATGACGATATTTCTCATCTAACTCGCCTTCATCCACCAAAGAAACGACATAGCGTTTAAATTGTTCTACCATGTCATTGCTACGATCTTCTTCATCAATAAAGATATAGTCTTCAGAGTTAATAATCTTTAAAGTTACTCTTTCTATAGAAGAATCTCCACAGCTTGTAAGTCCACTACTCATCGCTAAAAAGATAGGAGAGAGAAGAAGAATTTTATTAATCTTTTTCATTATCCGACCCTCCTTTTAGCTAAACTAGCTTTTTTATCTTGGTGACGGCGATAGAAAGTAATGCCGATAACCGCAGCGATCACTAAGATGAATAAAATTGTAGTTAAGGCTCTCATTTCTGGAGGAATTGGGCCTTTTTTGATTTTTGCTTGAACTAAAGTTGATAAAGTTTCAATGTTTTTACTTCCAGAAAGTAAGCCGCTTCCTCTAGTAAAGGCAGTAACAATAAAGTCATCTAAGGATAAAGTAATAGATAATAAGAATCCAGAGAAGACTCCCGGCATAATCTCAGGAACAATAACTTTAAATAAAGCTTGAGTTGGAGAGGCTCCTAAATCTAAAGCAGCCTCATATAAGCTTGGATCCATTTGTTGTAATTTTGGTTTAACAGAAATATAAACGAATGGTAAAGATAAGCAGCAATGTCCAATTAATAAAGTCCAGAAGGAGAAAATATAGCTGTCTCCACCCATGGCTTTAAAGATTTTTCCTAAGAAAACAAACATTACTGTTAAAGAGAACGCCACCACAATTTCAGCATTAACAACTGGAATTTGTGTTGCTAAATCTAAAGCGTTTCTCATTCTACGTTTAGAGTAATACGCTCCAATTGCACCCATTGTTCCAATAATGGTACTGACCACTGCAGAAATAACAGCAATTAAAACAGTGTTGCCTAAAGCAATCATAATTTCCTTTGATTGGAATAATCTTGGGAATAAATTAAAGGAGAATCCTGCCCATTGACCAATATTTACTGATTCAGTAAATGAGAAGGCAATTAAGACTAAAACAGGAAGATACATCAAGATTAAAATAAGCCAAATATAGGACTTACCAATAATTTTCTTTACCATGATCCGCCCTCCTTTTTGCCTTCTTTAGAAGACTTTTGAGAGATGAGCATAGTTAAGCCAATAAACACTAACATGACTAAGGCCATGAAAGAGCCATCATGCCATGCTTTATTGGTGAACTCTAATTCGATGTAATTACCAAATAAGGTAATCTTGCCTTCGGATAAAACATCAGAAATAACATAGCTAGACATTGTTGGCATAAAAGTCATCAAGCAAGCTGAGACAATTCCTGGGAAGGCTTGTGGAAGAATATTTTTTGTAAAGACTTGGGCGGGATTAGCACCTAAATCTTTAGCGGCTTCAATTTGTGATTTATCTAGCTTCAACATAGTTGTGTATAAAGGAAGGATCACGAATGGTAAATAGTTTTGAACCATACCAATTAAAGTCGCAACATAAGGATGATTACCACCATTAATTCCCATCCAAGTTAATAAGTCACGTGTTGCACCAGTACGTAAGACAAAGTTAATCCACATAGGGGCAATAAATAACGTCACAAGTACCGCATTTTTATTTACTTTCTTGTCTGCTAAGAAGTAGGCAAGAGGGAAACCAATTAACAAGCATATTAATGTAGTTAAAGTGGCAATGAATAAGGAGACAAATAAAACATTCCATTTGCTCCAACTAGTAAAGAAATTTAAAAACGCTTGGCCAGAGGCAGAAATAAACTTTACTCCGGTTACAGGGTCAGTGTATTCATAGGTGAATGCATAAAATAAGACAATCCCAATCGGCACGATAATGAATAACACTAAAAAGACGATGTAAGGAATCGAAAGGTATTTTCTTTGCAAGGTGAAAAAGCGTTTCGCCTTATTGGACTTCATATTTGTCGATATTTCCTTTCAATGTTAAAGAAATCTTTTCTGGTTTAACAATAACGGAGACTAAATCGCCTTCGTTCCAAGTGTCTTGGGTATCAACGACAAAGTCTTCCTCTTCTTGAGTACGGACAATAACTTGCCAGTGGTCACCAATATAAATAGTAGAGACCACTATTCCGTTAGCGTTACCGTTATCGTAACCATCAACAATTTCAATATCGCCTAAGCCGATTTCAGCGATTACATCCGCGTCATCTAAATCATATTTCTTGCCGTTTTCTGCAATTAAATATAATTCGTCATCAACGTGGCTATTCTTTAATAATTGAGTAACATCAACTTCAAATGAAGCATCAGAAATAATAAGTTTATTATTCTTATCTAAGTATGCTTCAGGATATAAGTTCTTAGTTAACTCTTTCTTCATGATTTGAATATTCTCTGGTTCAAAATCAATATAGACAAGAGAATCATCTCCATAATCTTTAGTGGATTGGGCAACAATTTCAGATTTGCCAACTTCTAAAACGTATTCATAATGAATACCTTTAAAGATTTTAGTGACAATTTTCGCAGTTAAGCGATCAGATTTTACCTCGCCAGTAACCTTGGTCATCTCCACGTCTTCTGGTCTAACAACAACGTCCACTTTTTCATTTAATGGGAAATCATCTACGCAGTCAAAAACATGGTTTAAGAATTTGACTTTGAGTTTGCCCACCATTGTGGCGTTATAAATGTTAGATTCGCCGATGAAGTTAGCAACATAAGCGCTTACTGGTTCATTATAAATATCAATTGGGGTTCCAACTTGTTGGATTTCTCCACTTTTCATAACCACAATTGTGTCAGACATAGTTAAAGCTTCTTCTTGATCGTGAGTAACATAAATAAAAGTAATGCCAAGTTTTTTATGCATATCCTTTAATTCAAGTTGCATCTCTTTTCTCATCTTTAAATCAAGAGCGCCTAATGGTTCATCTAGAAGCAAGATTTCTGGTTCATTAACAATCGCTCTAGCGATAGCCACTCTTTGCTGTTGTCCACCCGAAAGAGTCGAGATATCACGTGTCTCTAAGTCTTCTAAATCAATAATTTTTAAAGCGCGCATCACTTTCGCATCAATCTCTTCACGAGTTAAATGACGCATCTTGGTCACTACTGTTCCATCTTTTTTAGTCTTTTCATATGGAATCTTTTTAAGTTTTAAACCAAAGGCGACATTGTCATAAACATTTAGATATGGAAATAATGCATATCTTTGAAAGACCGTGTTAATTGGTCTTTTATGAGGAGGTATACGAGTGATATCCTCACCATTTAATAAAATTTGTCCGCTTGTTGGAGTTTCAAAACCCGCAATCATACGAAGGGTTGTGGTTTTGCCACATCCAGAAGGACCTAAGAAGGTGACAAATTCACCTTTAGTAATGTCAAGGTTAAAATCATTAACGACAGTGTTGCCGTCATAGACTTTGTTCACACCTTGAAGTGAGATAATACAGTTTTCTTTCGCCATATTTAATCCCTAACCTTTCAAAAAATCAGTGAGAATATTTGTTCAATATTTCGAAAAAAATATAAAGGAAAAAAATATAAAAAACAAATAAAAATTTTACTAACTTTTTTTGCACTGGTTTTTTGAGTCAATAAAATTTTGAAAAAGTTTAGATATAATCACGTTTTTATTTAAAAATAATTTTTCAAAAAATCGTCAATTTTTTTATCGTCTTTTTTGACTAAAAACTTGCTTTGAATTATACTTAAGAAAACATTATGAAAAAATCACTATTATTTTTATCAGTTTTGACCGCTATTTCTTTAGCTTCTTGTGGGGGTAACGATATTGACACCACCAAGATTGCTTTAGATTATGGTTATGACTATAAAAACGACATTGTTAACATTGAAGAGGTTGAAATTGGCTATACCTCTTTAACTAATTTAATAGATAATAAAGAAAGCTTTGTTTTGTTAATTTATCATAATCCTATTTGTGGATGTTGGACTGACTTTAATCCTTTAGCGGTTCAATTTATGAATAAATATAATGTTGTGTTCCACTCTTTTGATAATGCTTTATTAGAGGGAAATAACAATTACGGCATTTATCAAGGAACAGACGCCATGCCTGGAATATGTTTCTTTAGAAGAGGTCAATTAATTAGGCAATCAATATATGGCAAGCTTGATATTAATAACCGTAAAATGTTTAAAGATTACGACGCTTTGGAACAATACTTGTTTGATAACATCTATCTTCCAAAGATGACTTATATTGATAAAGACACTTTAGATAGCAAAATTTCTAACGATGAAGACTTTGCCTTATATGTCGCTAGATCTGGATGTGGAGATTGTAAGACAGTTAATCAACAAGTCTTATACTCTTGGAATGATGTTAACACCACTGTTAATCACATGATGTATATCTTTGATATAGAACCATATTATGCAAGAAAACCTACTGAAGGCGATCCAGAATATGAAGAAAAATATGCTAAATATGAAGCATACTTAACTTTTAAAACTACCTATGGACTATCTGAAGCAGGAAATGAAACATTTGGCTATGGCGCTGGATATATCCCAACCTTCCAAATTAGAAAAGGCTCCACAATCACTGATATGATCACAGTCTTAAACGATTCTGTTAATGCTGAAAAAGTTGTTTCATCTTACTTTACTCAAGCAAGGATTTCTAATAGCCCATTATTAAGAAATACTGGTGATATTTATTTATTTGATGGAAAAGTATTAACTGATGAACAAAAACAAAACTGGCGAACAGCAGTTCAACTTTCTTGGCATAAACCAATTGTGGAATTATTCTTAAATACCTATATTAAATAAGTGACATACCCCACCACTTATAGAAGTGGGGGCTTCTTGCTCGATGACTCTAATGAGCCAAGCATAAACAAGCTATCCGGATGTGTCCCATCCTTAGTAAGTATTTCAATTCCCTTACGTAGAATATTTTTAGCTGCGTTTATATCGCGATCATGGACCGTTCCACAGTTTGGACAGGTCCATTTTCTAATTTTCAAATCCTTGGTGAGAGGATTTTGATAATTGCAGCGTGAACATAATTGACTACTTGGATAATTGCTTGGAACCTTAACAATAGTGTTCCCATACCAATTAGCCTTATAAATAAGCATAGAAACAAATCTAGACCAGCTCGCATCAGAAATGCTTCTAGCGAGTTTACTGTTTCTAGTCATATTTTTCACTTTCAAATCTTCGATACAAATGATTTGGTTTTCATCAATGATTGATTTTGAAAGTTTATGTAAGTAATCATTACGTTGATTTTCAATTTTCTTGTGTAGTCTAGCAACTTTAATTCTTTGTTTATTGCGGTTATTACTACCTTTTTTCATAAGAGACAATTTTCTTTGCTCTCTAGAAAGTTTATTTTGGGACTTAGTTAAGTATTTGTGGTTTTTATATTTATTTCCGTTAGAGTCAATAATTAGCTCTTTAATTCCTAAATCTAGTCCAATCGCATTATCTAAAAATTTAATAGATTCATAGTTCTCCTCAACTAGCAAAGAAATATAATACTTTTCATCAGTGGTTTTACTAACTGTTATCGATTTAATTTCGCCCTTAAAATTTCTATGCTTCTTTATTCTAAGCCGAGGACATTTAGGAATAGATATATAGCGGGCATTAGAGGAAAACTTCACGCTTCCCTGATTATTAGTGGTGTAGCTTTGATCGTTCCTTTTAGATTTATATTTAGGAAAAGCGTTTTGCTTTCTATAAAACGATTTAAAAGCCGCGTTTCTTGCTAATTGAGCGTTACATAAAGCAAGCGAATCAACTTCTTTTAAAAATGGATAATCTTTCTTATATCTAGCGGGAGTGATATTTTCATTTTTACCAGTACTTTTATAAATCT
>CAMPCW010000011.1 GCA_946647665.1 uncultured Caryophanales bacterium | reverse complement strand
AAATAAAACGTCCTTATTTCTAAGGACGCATTTAACGTGGTACCACCTTAGTTCTAATAAGATTTCCCTATTAGCACTTCATTTTCTAAATTATTAGAATCAGTTCTCCTTAGCGACCTTCATTAAGTTCTTCTGCTAGGCTTCCATCATCCCTAGCTCTCTATAAGAAGAGGTCTTAATTACTCCTCTAATTCATCGAACGCTCATATTATATATTAATATTAATTATATAATCTATATTTATTTATTTAGAACACTTCTAACTGGTTCTAAAGTTCTTGGCTTTAATATGGATGTAAAGATGATTTCTTTTTCATCCACTCCCATCTCTTTAAGAGATTTAATTAAGCGATATTTCTCAGATTGATTAACCTTATCAACTTTAGTGAAGATTAATGTGTAATTGATGTTTTTCTCAACTAGGAAGTTAATGATATCAACATCATCTTCATTTAATTCTCTACGAGAATCTAATAACACTAAAACACGTTTAATTCTACTGGCTTTAGAAAAATAATCTTCCATCATTTCTCCAAATAGTTTGTCTAAATCAAAGCCGCCTTTAGCAAAGCCATATCCAGGAGCGTCCACTAAATAGAGTTTATCATCAACATTATAATAATTAAGTAAACGAGTGTGTCCTGGTTTAGATGAAGTAAAGGCTAAAGCCTTTTTATTACATAAAGCATTAATTAAAGAAGATTTACCAACATTAGAGCGGCCGACTAAAAGCACCTCGGGGAATCCTCCTTGAGGTGCATTAGCTAAATTCGGTGCGCTTTTAACAAAGCTAGAATTTGAGAAATTAATCATTTTATTCCTTAAACACTACTTTATGAGCGTCATCAACATCTTTCATATATAAGATCTTGAGAGACTCTTTAACTTCGCTTGGAAGTTCATCAACATCTTTCTTGTTTTCTTTTGGAACGATGATAGTTTTAATTCCACTTCTTAAGGCAGCAAGAGATTTTTCTCTTAACCCACCTATAGGAAGTGCATTTCCTCTTAAAGTAACTTCACCAGTTAAAGCAATATCTGGAGAGACTGGTGATTTACTTAAAGCAGAAATAATCGCTAAAGTCATTGCTACTCCAGCAGATGGTCCATCTTTTGGTACTGCTCCTTCTGGAACGTGAATATGGATATCGTTATCAATAAATAATTGAGGATCGATATGATATTTTTCGGCGTTTGCCTTGACATAGTCAAGCGCAATAGTTGCGCTTTCTTTCATGACGTCACCAAGTTTACCAGTTAAGACTAGTCCGCCCTTACCTTTAAAATAAGTGACTTCAATAGGAAGAATATCTCCTCCATATTCTGTATAAGCAAGTCCGGTAATAACACCAATTTGCTTTTCTTTTTCTTTTTTGGAATAGTCAAAGACTTCTACACCTAAATATTCTCTAACCTTCTTTTCATCGATTTCGACGTGTGTAATACTTGGGTCTTTAACGATTTGAACCGCCACTTTTCTTAAACAAGAAGCAATCTTTCTTTCTAAATCACGAACACCAGCTTCGCGGGTGTAGTAATGCAAGATATAACTAATCGCATCTTCAGTAAAAGTTACGTTTTCAGGTTTTAAACCATTAAGCACAGTTTGCTTTTTAATTAAATGTTCAAAAGCAATATGCTTTTTCTCGATTTCGGTATAGCTAGAAAGTTGAATTAATTCAAGTCTATCTCTAAGAGGCCCAGGGATGTTTTCAAGATAGTTTGCGGTACAAATAAATAAAACATCACTTAAATCGTATGGTTCTTCCACATAATTATCGTTAAACATGAAGTTTTGTTCTGGATCTAAGACTTCTAATAGAGCACTTGCAGGGTCTCCTTTATAGCTAGAAGCGAGTTTATCGACTTCGTCGAGTAAAAATACTGGATTAGAGACTCCGGCTTTTCTCATACCTTGAATGATTCTTCCAGGCATAGAGCCGACATAGGTTCTTCTATGACCTCTAATTTCAGCTTCATCAGAGATACCGCCTAAAGAACATTTGACAAATTTTCTTCCTAAAGCACGAGCGATGCTCTTGCCTAAAGAAGTTTTACCAGTTCCTGGTGGGCCAAAGAAGCATAAAATAGGGCTCTTTAAATTACCTGTTAATTTCTTAACAGCGAGATATTCAATGATTCTCTTTTTAGGATTTTCTAAGCCATAATGATCTTCATTTAAAATGTCTTCGACGTGTTTTAAATCTTCATCATCTTCTGTTTTTTGCCACCAAGGTATAGACATTAGTATGTCTAAATATGACAAAATAAGCGCAGCTTCAAGAGATCCTTGAGGCATCATTTCATATTTTTTTATTTCAGCTTTGACTTTCGCCTTAATGTTTTCGGGATAAGGATATTTTTCAATCTTTTCTAAAATTTTATCTGGAGAATTGCTACCAGAAGTATCTTCTCCTAATTCTTTTTTAATAGCCTTTAGTTTTTCTCTTAAGAAATATTCTTTTTGAGATTTTTCGGTTGATTCTCTAACCGTATCAGAAATATTTCTTTCAATCTCTTCTTTGGTGTTTTCTCCTGAAATAAAAGCAAGGATATTTTCCGCTAAAACAACTATGTCGTTAGTTTCAAGCATCTGTTGTTTAATTGCAATTGGTCCATCAAAGAATCCAGCAAGAGCATAGCAAACTTCTAATGCTGCTAGTTTATCTGAGCATAAATTGATAATATTCTTCGGGAGTTTAGAGATAACACTAGGATATTTCTCTAATTCATGATTAATTGAGTTAACAATAGTTTCACTACTTTTCTCATCGATTTGAATAGAGTCTATTATTGTTGCTCTTGCAACAAAGCAGTTATCGTCGTTATCAAGTTCAATATTACTTAATGAGACACGATCAATAACTTCTACTCTCGCTCTTAAACGTTTTTCTCTTTCAGAGACAGAAACAATACGCGCTAAAACACCAACAGGATAAACATCATCACTAGTTGGGTTTTCAATATCTACTTCTTTTTGAGAAGAGATTAAGATTAACGAATCTGCTTTATCTCTACTGACTCTAATAGAGTTAACGGAAAAATCTCTTCCAGCATCAATAAGTTTTTGATTTTTAGGATAGAGAATCATCCCTTTAGTAATTAATAAAGGGAGAGTTAATGAGGATGGGCTATTTGCCATATGTAAGTCCTCCTTTTAAATAGAATTTAAATTAAGCGTTTTCTTTAATTAAGAATTCTTCAATTCTTGTCATTTTTAAGTTGTGGCGGAATTGAGCATTTTGTTTTTCTAATGCTTTCTTCACATCTTCAACTTTCATGTTATATTGTTCGGCTAATTTGGCATATTCGAATTCCACATCAGCGTCAGTTAATTCTAAGTTTTCTTTCTTGCCAACTTCTTCTAAGATGAAGTAGTTAGTGATGTCTTTTTTAGCGTCTTTTTCAAGTTGAGCTTCGAAATCTTCTGGTTTTTGACCAGTGAATTGGAGATATTGTTCTAAAGTTAAGCCGGATTGGGCCATTCTTTGCTCCATATCTTTCTTCATGTTTGCAGCTTGTTCTTTAATCATTTCTTCTGGGATTTCAACTTTGGAACCACTTGCAATCTTTTCATAGAGTTTTTCTAAGAATTCACGTTTGGAATCTTGTTCTTTTTTAGTGGCAATATTCTTTTTGGTGGATTCTTTTAAAGCTTCAACAGTTTCAACGCCTCTATTGAGTTCTTTCACGAATTCATCGTTTAATTCTGGCAATTTCTTAGCTTTCACTTCGTGAACATCACAAGCAAAGACAGCGGCTTTACCAGCAAGTTCTGGAGTGTATTGTTCTGGGAAGGTGACATTAACATCTTTATGTTCGCCAGCTTTAACGCCCACTAATTGTTCTTCAAATCCTGGGATGAATTGGTGACTACCTAATTCTAAAGAATAGTTTTGAGCAGTGCCGCCATCAAAGGCTTTACCATCTACTGATCCAGCAAAGTCAAAGACTAATGTATCTCCAAGTTCTGCTGCACCTTCTTTTAAGACTAAGGAAGCATTTTCTTTTAATAATTTATCGATTTCTTCATCAACTTCTTTAGCGGTAACTTTGACTTCTTTCTTGCCAATCTTTAAGCCTTTATATTCGCCTAATTCCACTTCTGGAGCGGTAACGATGACAAATTTAACTTCTAAATTACTGTCGCTGATTTTAGTGACATCAACTTGAGGTTGAGCAAATGGCTCAATCTTTTCTTCATCCATAATTTCTTTATAGATACTTGGTAATAAAGAATTAATTGCTTCATCAAGCATTTTGCCTTGGTTGATGTGTCTTTTAGCGATTGTTTCTGGAACATTGCCTTTTCTAAAGCCGTCAACTTGGACTTCTTTACATAATTTTTTGGTAGAAGCTTCTTGAGCGTCTTTCCAACTTTTTTCATCCACGATCACGTGAACTTCAACATGACATGGTTTAATTTTTGTTACTTTTCTTTCCATGAGAATTTTCTCCTTTAAATTTGCATGCGTGATAAATTATAAATTAATTAATAATTTAAGGCAATTGAAACACATATTAAAAAATCCCTATAAAGGGATTCTTTATTCACTAATTTATAAATAAATTAGAACTCTTCAAGCATCTTATCGATTTCTTCTTTGATTTGTTTAATTTTTTCTAAATCTAATTCTTGAGAAAAACTTAATAAGGATAAATCTTCATTCCCGCTAGAAGCATAGTCTTTAGATAATAAATAGAAAACTGCGAGATATTCGTTAACAGAATACCTATATTCTTCTGGATAAATATAGATTGAATATTGAGAGAATAACTGAGTGGCTATTTGACTTAATGTTGAGTCTTTATATTCGCGGTCAAAGCCTTTAACCACCCCATCAAATATTTCTCCTTGGAAGGGAGGTTTTAATTTTTTGGGATTAACTTTAAGCGCTTGGCCGTTTTTTATAATTACTAAATCGCGATCAATTTCCTTTTTAACAAGCATCATTAAGATATAACTTTTAATCGCCTCTTTTTTTGAAGAGACAAGTAAGTCTTTTAAAAATGGAAGAAAAGCCAAGACATCGCGGTTTTTGATAACATCTAACGCTAATAAGACATCTTCGAATTTCTCGGATTTTAGCATCTGCTCAAGTTCATCGTCAGAATAAAATTTGAAAGTGTTTTGCTTTTTTTCTTCTGCTTCAATTATCTTTGGCATTTTTCTTAAAATTTCTTCTACTACTTGAGATTGATAAGGTAGGTTAGCATAATAATCTAGCACAGTGTAAGCTTGATCAAATCTTCCTAAAACACACAATAAATTGATATGAGCGTTTATTAAAGCCGCTAGATTGGATTGTAAAATTTCTTGATGGTCTTGAATGACATATAAAGCATCTTCGTATTTACCTAAAAAGATAAAGGCTGAGATACGATAAAATAAATCGTTACTAGTTGTGCTAGTCTCGGTTAATTTGAGTACTAAATCATATTGTTTGTTGTCTAATAAACTCTTTAGATTATCCATAATTATTTCTTAATTTTGTCCCAATACTCTTTTAGAGCCTGCTCAAATTTGTTATTCCCATAGATGTAATAATGAGCGTCTTTAACATCGTCTGGTAGATATTGTTGTTTCACATAATGATTTTTATAGTCGTGAGGATATTTATAGTTTTGTCCTTTATTAGCTTGATCTTCTCCATCAAAATGAGTGTTTTGTAAGGCTCTTGGGACCGTACTTCCTTTACCCATTTGAATATCAGATAGGGCTTTAGCATACGCCATATAAGCAGAGTTACTTTTTGGAGCAGTCGCAATTAAAATAACAGCGTTACTTAATGGAAGTTTTGCTTCAGGCATACCAATTTGTAGGGCAATATCAACACATGATTTCACAATTGGAATTAAACTAGGATAAGCAAGTCCAACATCTTCGTTTACTGAACATAAAATCCTTCGACAAACTGCTTGTAAATCACCAGCTTCAAGCATCTTAGCTAAATAGAAAATCGCCGCATCTGGATCAGAACCTCTAAGTGATTTCATTAAAGCGCTTAAATGATCAAAATGTTTATCTTCACTTTTATCATAGACAATATGAGCTTTATCCACTATTTCATCGACATCTTTTAATTTAATGGTTTTATTGCCAAGGGCAAGATAAATGACTTCTAAATTATTAATTGCTTTTCTTACATCTCCATTAGAGGCTAAAGCTAGTCTATCTAAAGCCTCATCTTCTATTTTAATCTTTTTAAGATTAACAATTCTTTCTAATCCCTTTTTAATTTCATCTTTTGAGATTAATTTAAATTCAAAAACTGTACATCTAGATAGTAATGCTGGATAAATATAGAAATATGGATTTTCAGTTGTGGAGGCAATTAAAGTAATTAAACCTTTTTCCACATATTCTAATAAGGATTGTTGTTGTTTCTTATTAAAATATTGAATCTCATCTAAATATAAAAGCACTCCTTTAGAAGCAAAAACGCTTTTTGAATCATCAATTACTTTTTTGACGTCATCTAAAGATGCGGTTGTGCCGTTAAGCTTACATAAAAGCATTTCTGTATTTTTAGCAATAATATTAGCCACTGTCGTCTTTCCAACTCCAGGAGGGCCGTAAAATATCATATTCGGAATGTTATTCTTATTAATCGTTTTATAAAAAATCGAGTTTTTTGAAAATAAGTGAGGTTGACCCACCATCTCTTCAATTTTGTTTGGTCTAAATTGTTCAGCAAATGGAACGCTCATATGAGTATTATAATTTAGATATAAAAAAGGAGCAATTAAATTGCTCCAGTTTAATTATTTCTTTTCTTCTTCTTTGTCTTCAAGTGGTTCTAAGCGATCAGGAGAAGCTCCACAGATTGGGCAGCTGTCACCCTCTTCAACTTCGATAATTTGTCCACAGACTTTACATCTATATTTCATTATTAGAAGAATACGCCACGAGCGGCTTGTTTAATTTCACTAGATGTTGTGAATGGAATTCTGGTGGTATAGCCGTCGCGAGCAGCAATATACTTTTTAGCACCCCAAGTTTGGATGTCTCTATTCCACTGCGCAACCGAATCATTATAGACTTCTCTAGCAGCGGTAATTTCTCTTTGTAAGTAAGAGTTTTGTTGCATAGCGTCAGCAATTTCTCCGTGGGCTCTTAAATCTGGATAAGCTTCTAAGGAGACATTGATTGCCTTATTAATGCTTTCAATTCCTTCAGCGGTGCCGTTTAAGTTACCAGCGCTTCTTTGTTTAGCGATTTCGGTGAATGTTGATTTGTCTAAATCAATCGCCTTGTCTAATAAACGAGCAACGTTTTGAAGAATCATTACTCTTTGTTCTAAGAAGTTATCAATTTGAGAAGCATCGTGTTGAATCTTTTGTTGTAACTTTTGGAAGTGTTCTTTAGCTTTGGCTTTCTTAAATAACCACACGAGAGGTGGAATAAATAAGAGAATAAAGCCAGGAACCCACACCATAACGTTTAGAACTTTAAGTCCTGTGGTCATTTCCACTTTTAATTGTTTTTCGATGACATTAATGTCGCGGCCTTCTTTATTAACTGGGCCAGTCATTTCATCTAATTCATTAGCCATTATATTTTCCCTCCTATAATGTTTTTATTATTAATCTTTCTTAACGAAAGAAAATAACCCTTTTTTATATAATACAGTATCTGAAATCTGATATCGAGATAATAATTCTTTATAAGATCCTCCACCATAGGAATTATTGAAATCTGGCCAGCTTTCTTCTTTGGCTCTACCAATTGCAAATGGTGTGTCTTTTTGAATACGAGAATATTCAATCCAGTGAACTGGAACTTGATGGTATTTGCCGTCACCTCCATAAACTGGAACATAAGTAACGCGATCAATTCCCTGGAACGAATGAGCAGTAATGACACATTCATCAACAGTGTCGTTTTTCTTTTCAAATCTAGACTTTAAAATGACACCTAAACTTCTAGTTGCTGGATGCTTAAATAATTTCCAGTCATGGTTATTTGCCGCAGCTTCTGCTTCTGCAGTGGTCACATTGTGACCAAACTTACCATCATAGATATATTCTCTAGTCTTATGTTGTTGATATAAAGGAATGGCCACTAATGGTGCTAAAGCAAAATAGATTTCTTTACAATAGCGATCACAATAATAAATGAAGTTCTTATGGCAGACTTCGTAATCAAAATGTCTTAAGTTCTCTGGGCCATAGTCAAGATATTGACTGCCTTGTAAGTGTCCAGAACCAATGTAATTGAGTTCTTTTCTTTTTCTAAAACTGAAGTCATCTCCATAACCGATATGCTCTTGATCTCTAATCAAATTAACCATGTTCTTTTGAGCAAGTGGGGTGAAAAGTAAACGGAATTCAGTTTCATTATCTCTATCTAAAGCATTAAATAATGCTTCGAATTGTTCGTTGTGTAATCTAGTGAAGCCAGCATTACCTTTTTTAAGATCTTTCTCTACTTTCTTATCTAATTCTTTATCAAATTTTCTGACGTATTTTTCTAACTCTTTATCATCATCATTACCATGTCCTGTAGGACTTCTAGAGAATGAGAGTTTAGGAGCAGCACCATTGCCATATATTAATGTAGTTCTAGTGTGATATCCTGGTTCAGGTGCGGTCACATGAGCAGTTAAAACTTGAGTTCTTACAACTGTACGATAACCGCCTTTACCATCACTAACTCTTTCAGTCCAAGTAATGGTTAAAGTTCCAGTATAGGTATGATCATGCATACTTTGGTTATAAGTCTTTTCTATAATAAAAGGATTACCTAAAATGTTACCGGATTGCACAAATAAGACAGATTCATCGATACTAGCGCTAGTCTCGTAACCATATTTATCATGTAAATAAGAATATTTTTCTGGATCAAATTCTTTATCAAGGTCCACCACTGGTGTTGTTTTAGACATTAATGGCACTGCCATATTAGATTCAAATAAAGCGTTTAATGATGCCATTAAAGCTTCAGCTTTAGCTTTATGCTCATCAGCCACCTTTTGATGTTGAGCGATAACTTCATTTAAGTTTTTAATCTTTTTGCTTAAATTCTTTGTTGAGAATATCATTCCTACAAAGCCTCCAACCATAGCGATTGGTACTAGAATAGAAACAATAAGTGGGAAGCCTGGGACAACAAAATAAAGTACCACCATTACTACGGCAATAATTAACATCATAATCATGCCAAAAATAGAGAATCCTTTACCTGCTTTTTTCTTTCCAAGCTCTTTGTTTAAAGAATTTATTTTTGCTTGTTCAGCATAATACTTTTTGCAGGCCTCCTTATTGCCTTCAATGTCAGTATTTGCTTTCTCGGTTAGTTTTTTAAAATACTCTTCGCCATTTTCATGAAAAGCATCTTTTAATTGAGATTTGTAAAATGAAAGGGGTTCCAATAAATCGGAATCGTCGAATGTAGTTTCGTCTTTTGTAAATTTTTCCATGTTTTTATTATTAAGTAAAATAAACGAATAGGCAATCAAAATTGCTTTAATCATTTAGAGTGATAAAATAGATTCAATGAAAGTTAGAAACGATATTAAAGAATTTATTAGCACAATCCCTAATAATGTAACTTTGGTGGCGGCAACAAAATATGTTGATGCTGTCGAAATGAAAACGTTATTTGCTAATGGAGTGACTAACTTTGGAGAGAATCGAGTGGATGCATTTTTAAATAAATATGACGCATTAAAAGATTTAGAAATTACTTGGCATTTTATTGGACACTTGCAAAGGAACAAAGCTAAAGAAGTAATCAATAAAATCGATTATCTACACTCCCTAGATTCTTTAAAACTTGCAGACGAAATTGAAAAATATCGCAGCACTCCACTTAACACCTTTGTAGAAGTTTCTATTAATTTAGAAGAATCTAAAAACGGTGTCCCATATTATCAAACCGAGGAGTTTATTAAATCCTTATTAAAATATAAGAAAATCAATCTAGTCGGACTGATGATGATGACTATCAAAGAGAGTGAAGATAAAGAAAGTCAATTTGCAAAACTTGTAGAATTAAAAAAGAAGATAGAAACTAATTTAAACATTAAGATTCCTTATTTAAGTATGGGGATGTCAGAAGACTATTTTGACGCAATTAAAGAAGGGGCAACTCATATTAGATTAGGAAGAATATTATTCAACGAATAATAAAAAAGGAGTTCAATGAACTCCTTTTAATTTAAGTTAAGGAATTATTTACTACGTAATTCCGCTCTTAAATCTTTGATCCAGTTATGTTCTTCAGGGGCGTTTTTTTGAGTTAGTCCATCTGCTTCCATAGCAAGTTTCACTAATTCTTTAGCGCGCTTTACTGACAAGTTAGATTTAACTTTTAATAAAGCTGGAACTTCTTCGTAAGCCACTTTATCAGATGCATCCATCACTGGGATTGGAGAATCTTTAAAATCGCTTGGATTTAAGGCGAAGTAGACCTTAAGCATTTTGCCAACAATGTTGATTTTAACATAGGCTTTGCGGTGTAATCTGAAGGTGTCGCACGCAATGGAGACACGGGAATTAACACCATAAGAAAGAATTTCATTCTTTATTTCGTTATATTTGTCTTGAAGTTCTTTGTCTGCTTTCACCATTTTATTTACAAATGGGATTCTTGGAGCTGACTTTTTCTTATCGTCTTCTTCACTCTCTTCCACTTCCTCTTTTATAGGAGCAGGAGCTGGTTTAGGTGTAGGAGCGGCCTTAGCCTCTTCTTTTTTAAGTGGGACTAAAGTTGGATTTTTTGCTTCCACATAGACTACTGGGACTGATTTAGCGATCACCACTTTATCAAGTTTTTCTAATTCTTCTTTAACAATCTTACGAATATCTTCGAGTAAAGCCACTCTACTAGCAGCTTCTCTTTCTTCTCTTTCAGCTTTTTCTTCTGGGGTTTCTTCATGTCCATAGCAGCAAGATTCCTCTTCTTCATCTTCATAAGGAAGTTCGCCTCTATTGACTTTAACCGCTGTTTTAATACCTTTAACTAAACAAATTGTCGCAAGTATTAAATAAACAATATCAAGAAGGAAAGTAACAATTACTAAAGCAAGTAAAGCAGCAATTGAACTGCCACCAAGTGAGAGCAAAGCTCTCATACCTTCGCCAAGGAAATTAATAATTCCACCAGTTAAACCTAAGGTTGCGGGAATTAAAACGCCAAGTCCGATAATCGCACATTTAGCTTTAACACCTTTATCGTGTTTAATAAGGGTAAGCGATAAAACAAATAGTAACAATGCTGCAAGTATAAAGACATAAGCAACGATGTTAGATAATAATTGTCCAGAAAATCTTGCTCCGTGATTTCCTCCACTATATTTAGAGTAGTCAAATAACATGCTTAATGTTCCTGGGAATCCTAATTGTTTAAGAGTTGGAGACATCCAAATATAGATATTTGTCCATCCAGCAACTAAAATCAAAATCACTAAGCAAACAAGAGCGGATTTTGAGACTTTTGAAAATGCTTGTTTTTCTTTTTTCATATAGTTGACCTCAATTCACAACTTATTATAGGCGTGTGCGCATATTCGTGCAAGTGTAAATGGTGCAATGGTTTGATTTAATCTATATTTTTTCAAAATATTTAACAGTTACTATAAACAAGAGTAAAATAAGTAACTATGGAAAAATATGTTATTGAAACCAAAGGCTTAACAAAGAAATACGGGGATAAACTCGCCGTTAATAACGTTGATATGCATGTTCCTCAAGGCTCAGTATATGGCTTTGTTGGAGAAAATGGAAGTGGTAAAACCACTATTATGCGTTTATTAATGGGATTAGCAATCCCTACTAAAGGTCAATACGCCTTATTTGGAGTGGATTCCAAAGACCGAAAAATCCATGAAGTGAGGAAACACATTTCCGCAATTGTCGAAACTCCATCCTTAGTGCCTTCTTTAAGCGCTTATGACAATTTGAAATATGCTTGCTTATATTACGGCATTTCTAACTATAAGGAAGTAATTCCTGAAGCTCTTAAAAATGTCGGATTAGAAGATACTGGTAATAAAGCAGCCAAACATCTTTCTTTAGGTATGAGACAAAGACTTGGAATCGCTGTCTTATTACTTAACAAACCAACTTTAATGCTTTTAGATGAACCAATGAATGGTCTAGATCCTTCTGGAGTGGCCGAACTAAGAGATTTAATTATTCATTTAAATAAACAAGGAATTAGCTTTATTGTCTCTAGTCATATCCTTTCAGAATTAGAAAAAATAGCGACACATTATGGTTTTATTAGCCATGGAAAAATCTTAAAAGAAATTTCCGCTAGCGATCTTGCTTTAGAATGTCAAAAATATACTGATTTAAAACATAATGAACCAGGAAAACTAAAAGAAGCATTAGTAGCGCTTGGCTATAAGGAAATTAAGGAATTCCCTAATTCCGTTAGAATTTATGATGATGTTAAACCATTAGAATTACTCAAGGCCTTAGAAAAGAAGGGAATTGAAGTCAGTGATGTTAAAACCTCAGAAATGAACGTTGAAGATTACTACCTTAACTTAATCGGAGGTGAGAAAAATGTTTAATATTATACGCGCCTCTTTGTTTAAATTAATTAAAGACTGGACCTTCCGAATCACCATGATGGTTGGTATTGGACTAGCCGCTTTATTAATTGGTATTAACGCTGGCATTGGTCAACTTAACGGACAAACGATGTTTCTATCTTCTGTTAGTCCAAGCCAAAACTTTGGATTAACTGTTCCAATTAACTTGGTTGTATTCACTGTAAGTGAATTTACTTGTGGCACCATCAGAAATAAGGTTATCGCTGGTCACACTAAATTCAAAATTTATGCTGGCTTATTCTTAACTGGCTTAGTATTTACAATGTCCTTAATGATTGTCTATTTAGGTGTCATTGTTGGCCTTAGTAGCGCCATCGGAGGATTTGATGCAAACGCTATTGGAGGTGGCACATTTATTGGGTGTTATATCGTTTATTTCTTAACTAGCTATATCTTTGTTACCGCTCTATCAGTTTTCTTTGGAGCGTTATTGAGAAATATCGGTGGATCAATCTCCATTTCAGTTGTTTCTTTAGTCCTTCTTGGTATGATTCCTTTAATTATCACCTTGGCTATAGGAAAAGAATTCAACGCTGCTAACGTTCAAATGTGGATTAACCCATTATATATGCTTGGCTTATACGCTAATTCATCTTCAATAATTAACTTCTTACATAATGTCGGAGCAGATACTTCTGCCTTCTATATGCAAAATGCACAAATGATTATAGCGGGAATATTAACTCCACTATTATGGTCTACTATCTTATTTATCAGCGGAGCCTTTATCTTCACAAGAAGAGACCTTAAATAATATAAGAAAAAAACAAATATAAAAAGGAGATGTTTACATCTCCTTTTCAATTGACTCTTTTATTAAGCTTCTTGTATAATCGCTAATAGCCTTTAAGGTCTTACCTTGATATTCGCTTGGATAAATCACTTTAATGATTTCAAATCTCACCTTTGTGCTTTTCCAAGGGAAGTTTTTAGCGATGTTTTGACTACCTATTATTGAGGTTACTACAATCGGGGCATTATTCTTCATTGCAATGGAGAACACGCCTTCATGGAATTCTCCTACATGGTCTTCTATTTCTCTTCTAGTTCCTTCTGGATAAACACCTACAGATGCAAGATTTTCTTCGATTAATCTAGAAGCTTCTTTCATCACTTCAAGAGATTTAAGTTTATCTTCTCTATCGATTGCCATATAGCAGCCCGCTTTCATGAAGTGGCCACCAATAGGGATTTTGAAGTTTGAAGGTTTAGTGATGAATGCCATCCCTAATTTTCCATATTTATGAATTACAATCATTGGATCAAATCTTGATAAGTGATTACAAACCAGCAAGAATCTTTCTTTTGGCCATGGTTCGTTTTGTATAACCTTTAATTTCACTCTAGCATGGATATTAATATATCCAACACAATGTCTTAATAAGAAATTAGCAAGTTTAGATGGCTTGGTGTATGTCTTCTTTTTGGAATAAATTTGGCAGAAAAGAGACATCACAATCCAAATAAATATTAAAGAGATAATATATCCTGCGATTAAAAGTAAAAATGGTGTCCAATATAAATACCCATGTCCTTTAGGAATGACAAATAAGGACATTAACACTGTAAAAGCAATATCTAATAAGATAATAAAAGATTCTACTAACATTTAATTAATTATTTGGAACAACAAATTTAATGGCTTTTGGTAAAACTTCAACTTCAAATGTCTTACCTTTAATCATTTCTCCATCTACACAAACATCGATTTCGTTTGGAGATTCAAATTTCACCACTTTCGCTCTTCTATAGGCGATCTTCTTTTTAGGCTTATCCAAGTGTTTACCTTTAGTATATGGACCAATGAATAATCCTAATCCAATTAAAGTCATAGTCTTAATAACACAAACATCAATTAAGCCATCTTTATTATCACTTTTAGGAGCGCATAAGAAAGTGCCTCCAACAAATCTTCCTTGCGCTAAAGTTGCAAGTAACATCTTCTTTTCATTAAGTCTTTCCCCATCAGCGTAGACAGTGATGTCATTAAATCTACCATGCTTCATCGCATCGTTTTTTAAAGCGTAGTCATAAGGGGACATACCTTTAGCTTTGGCTTTTTCTGGATAGCCGTTTTCTTTATAGTAATTGCCCATCGCTCCAACAATCGCGTCAAAACCAAAGTTAATAACATTAACTGAATACATTGGTTCTTTTAAGGTTGGGCAAGTAAGTTTAGAAATATCGATTTCTTCTGGTTTACCTTCAATAAGAGCTTTGAAATCTTTGAAACGATTTTCACCAGCTTTATTTGTAATGATTTCATCATATTCTTTGCTTTTGGCATAAGTTTTAACGAAGTCGTTACCAGTACCATTAGCGTAAACTGCAAGTTCAGCGTTTTTAATTCCGACTATTCCATTAACAACTTCGTGGACTGTTCCATCTCCACCACAAGCGTAGACTCTAACAGTGTCCTTATTGTTCTTTTTGAAATAGTCTTTTAAAAATGAAATAACTTTTCTTGGTCCTTCAGTGACATAAATTTCATAATCAAGTCCTTTAAAAGCACTTTCGATTTCTTTTTTAAAATTTTCAGTGTCTTTTTCTTGACCAGCTTTGCTGTTAAGAACGATTAAATGTTTCATTTTGTTTTCCTCTCAATATAAATACTTTAATCTTAATTTTTTAATATTATCATCAGATAAACCGATTACATTACTAATATAATTATCAATACTTTGATACTCTTTTTCAATTGTTTCATAAGCAGCGTTTATATATTCTTTTCTCGCTCCTAAGATTTTATCTAGATGTATGGCAAGTCTAGGGGAGATAAATAAAGTCATACCAACATAGGCCCAAAAACGGAAGTTAAACTTGATTTTGTTGTACTGTAAATACTTCTTAATGATTCTTTTCTTATCAACTCCTAAAACGGTTAATAATAGCATTAGCGCCACTCCAGTACGGTCTTTACCTTGAGTACAATGGAACGCTAAACCTTCATTAGGGTCAATTTCTAATAATTTATTAAAGAAATTTCGATACGCTAATTGGGCTTTTTTAGAAGTGATGAGCAAACAATAATAATTGATCATTGATTGTTTAGCCCCACCAGGCTGCTTAGACATCTCTTTAAGAATTGGCATTCTATTTTCTTTAGTAATCATGCGATTTTCATGAGATTCAACCATCGGATACCAATAGCGATTAATTTTAGAATTGGTAAGTTCTGCCATTTTGGTCACTTCTTCTTCAGTTCTAAAATCAACAACGTGATGTAGATTATAGTATTTAATTAACTTTTCTTCGTCACCGTCTTGAAGTTTAGCAAAATGACTAGAACGGTATAAGACACCTTTTCTAACCTTTTTGTTATCACTAGTTTTGATATTTCCAAGGTCGTTAAGTAATGACAACCCTTTGATTTTCTTTTTCATCGCCTATTAATTATATTAAAAGTAAAATTTTTATAAAGGATTTTTGTCTTTAAAATCTTAAACTTTTGAAAAGCAAAATAAAAACGTCCGTTAGGACGTTCTTATAAGTGAGGTTAAATTATTTAACTAAGCTATAAGCCGCTTCATCAACGTAGATTGTACAATCTGGGTGATCTTGTAAGATGGAGCAAGGAACTTCTTCGGTTTTATCTCCTCTTAAAAGATTCTTAATAGCTTTAGCTTTATTAATACCAGTGGCAATTAAAACAATTTTTCTAGCGTTCATAATGCTCTTTAAGCCCATAGTGACTGCTTTAGTAGGAACTTCAGAGATATCGTTAAATAATCTAGAGTTATCAACGATTGTAGATTCCGCTAGTTCAGCAACGTGAGTTAAAGAATCAAATGGTGTGCCTGGTTCATTAAAAGCGATATGGCCATCACTACCAATGCCTAAGATTTGTAAATCAATGCCACCAAAAGAAGCGATTTCGGCATCGTATTGATTAGCATAGGCTAAATAATCACCAACGCCCTTTAAAACATGGGTCTTACTCTTATCAATATCGATATGGTCAAATAAATTGACATTCATGAAATAACGATAAGATTGATTATGTGTGCCATCTAAGCCAATATATTCGTCTAAATTGAAGGTTACAACATCTTTAAAAGAGACTCTACCTTCTTTATTAGCTTTCACTAAATTAGCATAAACACCTAAAGGCGATGTGCCTGTAGCTAAACCTAAAACTGAATTTGGTTTAGCGTTAACTTGTTTAATAAATTCTTCAGCGATAAGAGCGCTGATTTTTTCTTCACTGCCAACAATAACTTTCATATATAAAAATCTCCTTTTGTTTTATTGTTCTATTCTATCTACGACAACAGTTTGTGATTTTACAATACTGTTTTCTGGGAAGCAACCTCTAAGCATACTAAGCGGATATACTTGAGTGTTTTTTCCAATGATGGTCCCTGGATTTAAGACTGATCCACAGCCAATATCAGCGTGTTCACCTAAGAACCCACCAATTTTTCTTAAACCAGTTTCGTATTCTTTATCGCCGTGGATGACAATATTTTTACCACCACTTTTTAAATTAGAAAGAATACTTCCTGCACCCATATGAGCGTAATCTCCTAAAATGGAATCACCAACATAATTATAGTGAGGAACTTGCACATGATTAAGTAAGATGCAGTTCTTTAACTCTGAAGAGTTACCAACTACACATTTTTCTCCAACAATGACGTTTCCTCTTAAATAAGCCCCTGGTCTAAGTTCTGTGTCTTTACCAATAATAGCGGGAGCTTCAATCGTTGCGGTTTTAGCGATTTTAACGTTTTCCGCGACTAAAATACCAGGTTCTAATTCATGATATCCTTCTAATCCACTAGCGACGACTTTCGCCACTATTTCCTTAATTTGAGGAAGAATTTCCCATGGATAAGTAGATTTATCAAACACTTCCTTTAAATAAGGAACTTCAGTAGAGAATAACTCTTTAGTTTTAATATTTAACTTATTCACAAACATATCCTCTTTTCTTAATGACATTATAGATACGAGTGATATATTCTTCGCATTTTTCTTTGGAATCAAGTTCGATCATGATTCTTACTACTGGTTCAGTACCAGATTGTCTAAGAAGCGCTCTACCATCATCACCAATTTCTTTATTAACTTCGTTAAATTTGGCTTGAACTTCTTCATCTGCCACAACCGCAGCTTTATTGGTGACTCTCACATTTCTTGTAATTTGTGGAAGCAATTTCACTGGAGCGACAAGTTTAGAAAGTTTTTCTTTCTTCTCAAGAACTTGTTCGGTAACCATAATGGCAGTTAAAACTCCATCACCAGTAGTCGCGTATTTTTTAATAATAACGTGGCCAGATTGTTCGCCTCCTAAAGAATAGCCATCGGATTGCATTCTTTCAAAAACGAAACGATCACCAACTTTAGTTTGGACGTTACTAACTCCAATTGCCTTAAGAGCTTTGGTAAGACCACTATTGGACATAATAGTTGTCACTAAAGTGTTCTTTTCAAGTGCCCCTTCTTCTTTTAATTTGCAAGATAAGAGATACATAATCTTATCGCCGTCAACTTCTTTACCGTTTTCATCTACAGCGATACATCTATCCGCGTCTCCATCAAAGGCAAAACCTAAATCTAAATTATTGTCTTTGACGTATTTACAGAATTTCTCAATATGAGTACTACCAGCGTCTAAGTTAATATTTAAGCCGTCAGGATTGTTATTAATAACAAAGGTTTGTGCTCCTAAAGCATCAAAAACGCTTTTAGCAATCATCCAGCTAGCTCCATTTGCAGCATCTAAACCAATTTTAAGAGACTTCATAGAGTGCTTTGCTAAAGAGATTAAATAAGCAATATATCTATTTCTTCCAGAGCTATAGTCAGTGATTGAACCGATATTGCCTCTTTCGGCAAATGGAAGGTCATTTCCTTCAACTTCAAGTTTCTTTAAATCACCATCAATATAAGCTTCCGCTAAGAAAGCGACTGCATCTTCTAATTTCTCACCATTAGAGTTAATAACTTTAATACCATTATCATAAAATGGGTTATGGCTAGCAGTAATCATCACTCCACAATCAAAGCAGTCTTGTCTTACTATGTAAGATACGCTTGGTGTGGTAGTAACGTGGAGTAAAGATACATCGGCACCACTAGCAGCTAATCCTGCTGCTACTGCGTATTCCAACATATAACTGCTTCTTCTAGTATCTTTACCAATCACAACTTTTGGTCTATATCCAGGTTTTTGAGAGTTGAATTTAGGATTGCCATAAAACCACCCTAAGAATCTACCAATTTTATAGGCATGATCTGCGGTTAAAGTTTTGTTAACTTCTCCTCTAAAACCATCAGTACCAAAATATTTGGTTTTGATATCTTCTCCAATGCTCATTGGAAGTTTCTTACCACGATGAATAACAATGGCGTCATTAATTAATTCATCAGCGGTAATCTTAAATAATCCACATAATTCTAAGACTTTATCAATTTGTGGCATTGATTCACCACTTTCCCATTTAGAGACTGATTGACGGGTCACACCAAGTTGATCCGCTAATTGTTCTTGGGAGATATTATTGACAATTCTTAAATGCGTAATTTTTTCAGCTAATGTCATTTTTATATCCTCTTGCAACTAATGGTTGCGAACGTTCAATATAATAACACTATAGTAGTAAACTACAAAGAACTTTTGTTAACTTTTCTTTACATTAAGAATCTATTGTTAAAATAGTAATGATTGAATCATATTTTTTTGAAAATAATTTTTTGCTTATTTTTCTTTCTTAAAAGGGACTAATAAATAAAAAGACAATCCTAAGACTGCCTTTGTTAACATTGAGAACACTTATTTATTAGTTTTATTCTCTTCTTGCTTTTTTAATTCATCTTCCTCTTCTTTAAGAGCTTCTAGATAAGCTTCTTCTACAGCTTCTATTAAAGCTTTTTGAGGATGTTTATAGTGATATACACCCATGCATAATGAGTAAGTGCCTGCAGTAAACAAAACTGCACATACAGAATATTTAATAAAATATGGGTCAGTTACAGTTTTAGAAAGCACCAAGATATCAAAAACTAATAGGAAAGCAGCAATAAATAAAGGTGGAATTTTATCTATAAGAGAGAAATCTTTTCTTTTATTAGGTCTTAGATTCCAATATAAATCGAAGATGATATAGGCCACTCCGATTAAAGTAATAATGTTATAAACAAGTAAACGAGTTTCGCTATATTTCATAACATTAAAAGCTCTTAAAAACCCGATTAATACTAAGACAGCAAAAATAGCGATATATTCTAATAAGAATATCTTTTGATATTTTTTAGTTAATTTCTCTTTATCTGCCATATTAGATTTCCTCAATATTTTTCCAGCTAGATGTTAATTTTTTAACCACCGCTTTTGCTTCCTCTTCTTTGATTTTATTACTTAAAAATCCATAAATCAGTTTAGCGATTTCTTTAGCGTCACTACTTGAGCAACCTCTAGTAGTCACCGCCGCAAAACCAATTCTTAATCCGGAAGTTTCTTTTGGAGATAATTTATCTCCTGGAATCATATTTTTATTAGTGGTCACTCCAATACTTTCTAATCTCTTTTGTGCTTCTAAACCGGTAATACCAAAAGAATCTAAAGTATTAAGTAAAAACAAATGATTTTCAGTATCAGTGGCTAAGGCTCCTAATTCTTTTAAAGTTTGAGAGCAGACCTTGGTATTTTCCATTAAGGATTCGACATATTTTACAAATTCTGGTTTTCTTGCTTCTTTGAAGCATACTGCTTTAGCGGCGATAATATGCTCTAATGGTCCGCCTTGATAAAATGGGAAGACTGCAGAGTTAATCTTTTTAATTAAATCTGGATTATTAGTAAGAATTAAGCCGCCTCGAGGACCTCTTAATGTTTTATGAGTTGTAGAAGTTACAATGTCAGCGTATGGAATAGGAGACATATGTTTTTTAGCGGCCACTAAGCCAGCAATATGAGCCATATCCACCATCATAAGGCAATTAACTTCATCACAGATTTCTCTAATCTTTTTAAAATCGATTTCATAAGGGAAAGCACTAAAGCCAGATAAAATGACATCTGGATGCTCTTTTAGAGCAATCTCTTTTAAAGTTTCATAATCCATTCTTCCGTTTTTATCTAAAGGATAATGAACAAAGGTATAAAAATTACTTGAGAAAGATACAGGAGAGCCGTGTGTTAAGTGGCCTCCATCATTAAGCACCAAAGATAAGACTTTACCTCCATTAGGCATTAAGGCTCTATAAGCCGCAGCGTTAGCTTGACTACCACTATGAGATTGAACATTGGCGAATTTACACTCGAATAATTCGCAAGCCTCTTTTATAGCGATTCTTTCAATTTCGTCTACAAATTCGCAGCCTCCATAATATCTTCTTCCTGGATATCCTTCAGCGTATTTATTGGTAAGAATTGATCCTGCCATTGCTCTAACGTCTTTAGAACAATAATTCTCACTAGCGATGAGTTCAATTCCGTGATTTTGTCTATCTTTTTCTAATTCTACTAATTTAATAATATCTTCCATAGTCATTCACCTTTTGAAAATTATTATATGGAACTAGTAATTCTAAAGACAATAAATTTATTTATTTTGTTTAATTATTCACTTAAAATATCTTCATGATTGCATTATGGATTGTAATTGGTGTTTTAGGTCTAATTTTACTCCTATTTTTATTTGCCATTTTCTTTATTCATAACATCATTTTCTATTCTCCTAAAAAAGGGCAAAATAATGATTTTCAACTCACTGAATCAACACAATTTTTAGGTTTAACAGATATTATCAATAAATTAATTACTGATATTTGCAATGAGCCTTGTGAACATGTCTACACTACTAGTTATGATCATAAAAAGTTACACTCTAGATTATATAGAAGCCCTTCTAGTAAACGTGTAGTCATTATGTTCCATGGCTATAGAGGAACCGCTAGAAGAGACTTTTCCGGCCTTGGAATGTATATGATTAAAAAAGGCTATAACGTCTTTCTTGTTGATGAAAGAGGACATGGAGAATCTAAAGGCCACAGTATCACCTTTGGTTATAAAGAGAAAAGAGATGTTCTTTCTTGGATTAGTTTTGCTAAAAAGGAATTAGGAAGTGACATCGAAATCATTTTAGCGGGTATCTCTATGGGAGCAGCCTCTATTTTATTTGCTTCTCAATATATTGATGAACCGGTCAAATTAATTTGCGACTGTCCTTTTAACACTTCTAGTGAAGTATTAGTCTCCTTTATGAGAAAGCTAAAATTAAAGGTCTGGTTAATCTGGCCTTTAACAAAATTAAGTTCTTTATTAATATCTCATGCATCTTTAAGCAAAGATAACGCTTCTAAAGCCCTTAAAAATAGTAAAGCTACAGCTTTAATTATTCACGGAGATGATGACCACGTTATTAATCATAAATTCTCTTATCAAATCTATTTAGATAATAAAGAAAAAGTTCGTTATGAACTCTTTCCTAAAACTGACCATGGTGTCTCTTTTATGACAGACACTAATAGATACAAAAAAGTAGTAGATGAATTCTTAGAAGATTAATCTATTGATTAATCCACATATATAATAACATCTGTGTTCTTACTGACATATAGGCTCCTTCTATTAGGAGCTTTTTTACTTCTTCTTTAGTAAACCAACGAGCCTTAATTTCTTCATCTACAAAACACGATTCTTGAATCTCGCCTTCGACAGTGCAAATGACGATTTTCATCTCTTCATCGCTAGTTCCAGGAGAAGCATAGCTTGGAGGTAACACCGCTTCTATTAAAACTAAATCTAGACCAGTCTCTTCTTTTAATTCTCTTGCTGCGGCAATTTCCGCGGTTTCACCTTCATCAATTAATCCTGCTGGAAAGTTATAGATAAAATGATTAGTGGCGAGTCTAAATTCGGACTGTAAAACAATCTTAGTTTTATCTTTATTAAATGGGACCAGACCCACTCCTGCTGGAACGTTACTTCCAAAACTATCTTTGGTTAAATTAGGATCCCGAGAAATAAATTCATATTCCTTAATCTTATTATCCTTATTTAAATAAGAAGCGACGTAATATGAGAGAAATTTTCCTTGATGAATTCTTTTTAAATCTAATAATTTCATAAAATTATTGTAATCCAATAAATCTAATCAGTGTTATAATTATTACATAAAATTATTCAAGGAGAATAAAAATGGCAAATACTAAAGAAAGAATTTGCATCATTGGCGGTGGACCTGCTGGTCTTTCCTGTGCAATGTATTTAGAGAAAAAAGGTTACGAAGATTACGTGATCTATGAAAAGCTCAACAAAGTTGGTGGTAAATGTTGGTCACCAAAAATCAAAGTAAAGCACAACGGAGTAGAAGAAGAAAAATCCTTCGAAACAGGGGCGATTATGGGTGCAATCACCTATCACGCGGTTAGTGAAATGGAAGAATTTGGTGGTTATTACCATAAAGGTCCAGATTTCAAACCAGGTGAACCAAATATGAGAAGAGAATTTAGAACTCTTGATGGTAAAGTTGATGAATGGACTAACCCAAAAGCTAATTTCTCATTTAAAAAGTTACACGGCTTATTAAAACTCAAAAAACAAATGAAGAGATTAAATAAGTTAATGCAAACTAAATATGTCGGCTATGATTGTTATGGACATATTGGAGTGGCTAAAGGTGAATATTTTGGTATCTCTAAAGGTGTTGATGGACATTGTGGAGCTACTAAAGAAAATAGTTTCCCAAATTACATTAAAGGTACAAACCCAAATCTTAAAGATTTGGCCTTACCATTCTCTGAATTCTGTAAATTAAATAAAGTTGAAGAAGTTCAAAGAATTTGGATCGCGCCATTTACTTCATTTGGATATGGCTTCTTTGATGAAATTCCAACTGCTTTAGTTATGAAATATCTTGACGTCACCACTGCTCTTGAATTCGTTAATTTAAGACTCTGGACTTGGCAAGACGGCACTCAACAAATCTATGAGCACGTTAATAAGAAACTTAAACATCCTGCTTTATTAGAACACGAAGTCGTTAAAGTCGTTAGAGAAGACGGTAAAGTCACAGTCACCACTAAAGACAAATCAGGTAAAGAAAAGAAAGAAGTGTTCGATAAATTAATCGTTACTACTCCACTAGATTACTTCATCAATTACGCAGACGCGACTAAAGAAGAAAAAGAACTCTTCTCTAAGATCATTCACGAAAGATATTGCGATTATATCGCAACATTTGAAGAAGGTAAGAGCCCAAATATTTCTGGTTATATGGTGGAAAACATGGTCCCAGAAAGACTTGGTCACGCCATGGTCTATTATAATAGATGGCAGTGCTTAGATAGAGACTGCCCTGCTACAGTCTATGCTTTAGCAAATCACACCGGCACTCCTGATGTTGATTATGATGTTGTTATGAAAACTATGGACGAAGATATGGCTAGAGTCGGCTTCCCAATTAAAGAGAAATTATACGCTCAAGAAGTCTATTACTGCCCACATGTCTCTGCTAAAGACTATGCTGAAGGATGGTACGATAAATTAGAAGCTCTTCAAGGTACTAAAAACACATATTACGCTGGAGAAATTATCTCCTTTGGTGATATGGAAGATACTTGCGCGGCTTCTAAAGATATCATTGGCAGATTCTTCTAGTCGATCAAAAAC
>CAMPCW010000010.1 GCA_946647665.1 uncultured Caryophanales bacterium | reverse complement strand
CTAACGGGAAAGAAGTAACATACAATGTTTTAAAAGAAGGACAAATGTTTGGAAACAATCTAGTTTTCTCATCTAATCCAAGATATAGAGGAGACGTAATTTCTTTAAAAGATTCAGAAATATGGTTTTTAAGTAAAGAGAATTTACTGAAGATATTAAAAAACGATGAAGAGTTTTTGGTCTTATATCTGACGCAACAATCAGATTTCTCCAAAACATTGAATTTTAAGATCAAATTATTAACGATTAGCAGCGCAGAAGATAGATTAATGTATTATCTTACATTTAATAAAAATAGAATCGCTTATAAATCAATTACAAAACTTGCAGATGAGCTATATTTATCACGCGAATCATTAAGTAGAACAATCACAAAATTAGTTAGTATTAGAAAGATTAAAAAAATTGGTAAGGCACTCGAATTAGTGGTGCAATAGGCAAATTAGTAGATAATTAGTAGGTGGAAACTCCGCATTAATGTGGAGTATTTTTATTGTTATTTGATGATTTTAAGCAAATAATTTTAAGAATTTGCATATTATATTTTTTGTTTAAACTTTGTTTATTATATAGATTAGTTAACATAATGATACTTATGCGAAGTTATGATTATCGAAGAAAAAATCCACTTTGTTTGTGGACTTCTTATTTTCTTGTGTTCTTCTTTATTTTAAATATTGATCTAAACACGCCATCTGTAATTCATTCTTATAATCGACACCATGTCTGACATAATATTCAACATTTGATTTTAAGACTTCAACAAATCCATTCATTAAACTACATTTTAATCCATTTATAAGATTTTCAGACTTAAATCCACGGGTTGGTTCTATTTTATCTGCACAATGCACGATAATTGCTACATCCGACATGTTTGAATTTGCTGTTGTATGGTACTTAATGGCATCTAAAATCACTGGATCTTTGATTCCAAAGTCTTTTTTTACTAAATATTCACCAATAAATTGATGATAGATGACTGGAGGATAGTTAATAAACTGTTTGTAATGCTCTAACATAATCGCTTTTTGTTCTGCCATAGGCATTTCTTTGCCAATATCATGTAGTAAAGCGGCAATGAGGGCTTTTTTTGCATCTTTTAGATTATTTGCTAGAGCAATTTCATAAGAAAGTTTAGCGGTGCTAATTGTGTGCACTAATCTCTTCTCACTCATATATGAAGCAATTCTTTTAATAAAATAAAGTCTATTATTGATTATATAATCAATAACACTGTCCGGTGTGTCTAAGGATTTTAGTTCTCTAATTTCTGTAGATGATTCGTCTTTTAGTTCTCCTTTAATCTCCACCATTTTAAACTCTTTAACATTATTTAAATCCACTACCATATCTGGGCGTTTGAAATACACTATCTTAGCTAATTTAGATAACTCTTTCGCGCTTTTCCACTTATGGAAACTATTTACATGGTCAGTGCCAATTAGATAGTAAATATTACTATCTGGATATTCTTTTTTAAAATGTTTAACTGTGTCTATGGAGTAATTTATTTCTGCTTTAGAATCAGCTTCAAACCTAGATAAATGGAGTCTAGGATAATCTTTAATAGCAAGCTCCACCATTTTGATTTTATCTTCTATTGGCGCAGATTCATTTTTCCATACAGAGATTTTGGCAGGAATAAAGAAAATATCGGCATCTAATTGAGAAGATGCTTCTAACGCCATATTTATATGGCCATTATGGATTGGATCGAAAGCACCACCAAAGAGGACGATATTTTTCATTTTATTTGCAAAGCTTGATTTTTGGGTTTTCTTTATTTCTGCGGAATAAAACTATTACTCTGCCAACAACCTGCACCACATCAGCGTGTAATTTACTTGATAAATCAAGTGTTAATTCCATAATTGGGGTTGTTGCAGACTTTAAAACTTCAACTTTAATCAACTCACGAGCAGTCAAAGCTTTATCTAACATATCTAAAAGAGCGTTTGTGACTTCGCTTTTTCCAACTTGGTATTTTGTCTTATCTTGGACAATCAAAGCTTTTAATTGTTTCTTTTGAGATTGAGTTAGCATTTTAATTACCTAATTTTGGACAAGGATTCTTTAACTGCAACACCTTTTGGTAAAAGAATACGAATTGTTTGGCCTTTTCCTTTGATAGAGAACCAGCATAATCCTTCAACAGAAATATCGTGTCTTAAATCATCTGATTCTAAATCGTATTCAAACATATCGTAGTCTCTAAATGATGTGTATCTTTCAGACACAGGTTTTAAAGATTTCTTCTTTAAATTATTGGCGAGGAAGTCGTCAATCTTATTGGTGTCTATTGCTTTAAACTCGACTTTTTCGCCCGCAAAGACACGCACAGAAGTATGATGCCCACGAATGATTGAGAAGGCGGCTAAATTACCAACTACAATTGTAGATCCAGCACCAATGAATTTTCTGCTAAGAGCCACTTCTTTTTTTGGAGTGATAATTCTTTGCACGCTCGCTTCGACACGTGAAAACACAGATGTGTTGTTGCTTAAATCTGGAAGTTCATAGAAGAATGAGGAGTTAGTTAGAGGAATTTCTAATACATTAGAATTAGTTCCTGGATATAACTCAGATTTAATTTGCCATCTAGTGTTGTTTTTATAATCTTTTAACATTTTGTTAACAAATGTTGTTTTACCACTATTGAGTTCCCCAATTAAATAGACATCTCTGCCTTTTCTTAGTTCGCCAAGTTTGGTGAGTTTTTCTTTAATATCAAGAGAATCTTCACTTCCAATTAAATCAATGTTAATTGGATTAATACCAACATCAGAGAATCTCTCATCAATATATCTAATAAGCATCTCATCAGTAGCTGCTGAAGGCATTAAGTCTCTTTTAGAACCAATAACAACGATATCTAATTTTTTCACACGTTTTACCACGTCTGGATTTAATGTCCCATTAAATGTAAAGAGATCTACCATCCATACAATTAATGAATCAGTAGCAACTGCATCTTTAAGGATTTTTAAAATATCCTTATCAGTTTCATGATCGAGGGGACTACTATTAAGGGCAATCATCTTTTCGTAGCACGAATTACAGTAAGGGATTCTTGGAACTCCACTTTCAATAACGGCTTTTGAGATAAAGCCTGGTTTACTTTTAGATTCGGTCTGGAGAATTGCTCCACAACTTTGACATCTAATTACTCTTCTTGCATTTGCCATATTACATGCTCCTCCAATCTTTTAGATTGCCTCTTTTACGATGATATCTTCTGATAGGTCTATCCATCAATCTATTGATGTGCGTCGTCCATTGATCTTCTTTGACAACTTTTTCTGTTAAGACTACCCGAATTTTAGCTTTGTGAGCAGCCAAGACATCAGTCATCATCTGATCTCCAACTAACATGACCTGGTCATTAGTTCTACCACGTCTTGCGATTTCTTGTTTAATTCTTTTAGCGCCTGGTTTACGAGCGCTCGCCAAGAATTCTATGCCTGCCTTTTCTGCAAACCCGCACACTCGATGGGGCTTATTGTTTGAGATAATAACAGGTTCGATACCAGCAGATTTCAACTTATTAATATAATTAATCGTATGTTCTTTTGGCTCTTTAGATTTATAACTGTCTAATGTGTTATCTAAATCCACAAATAAAGTCTTCACGCCATTTCTTTTAAAAAAGTCTGGATCAATTTCATAAATTGATTGAGCGTGAGCAAATGGAATAAATTTCTTAAACATCATAAACCTCAGTAAATAGTTTATACGAAAAAGTCTTATAAAAATAGACTTTTATAAAAAAACGCTTAAAAATGTTTCTTTATAAAGAAAAAAGTAGCTAATTTTATATACTAATTAACTACTAATTTCTAACTATTTTATAATTATATATAACTTTGTTATATTTAATCTAAATCATCGAATATTGATATTTGTTCGAAGCTTGTTTCTTCCTTCTTTTCTTCGCTAGGAGAAGATTCTATAACTTCGGGCTCAGAATTGTTGATATTACTTTCTGCTTCTTCAGTTTCTTTTACAGCAACAGGATGAGAAACAATATCTTTATTCACAACAATTACTTCTGGATCAAATACGAAGGCAATATGTTGTTTAGCACTAATCTCATCAATATTCTTTTTAGCGTATTGGGCTTCAGTATTTCTTAAATCATCCACTGTAATTATCTTGTTTGTTCTATCGTTTAAATATAAGTTTATATTTAAGTTCTCATCTCTTTTTGCTTTAAAGGCGCTGACCACACTATGAGGATCACCTTTAAATGATTGTAAGATGGATTGAACTCTGCCTAATCTACTTGTTTTATAGAATTTGGAGATATCCGTGACGCGCATGTGTCCTTTATTGGTAAATAATATAATTTTAGATCTTTCGTCCTTCTCAAAGGCTAATAAGCTAACTAATTGATTATTTCCCAACCCAGAGATAGATTTCACTCCACCAGCCTTATTTCCTAAGATAGTTAATTCGTTCTCATTGAAGAAGGAACAATTACCATTATTAGTTATAACTAATAGGTCACTATCTCCACTCACTAATTGAATGCCAACAATAGAGTCATTTTGTAATAACTTCATGTATTTAGCAGGACGAGAACGTTTAACAACTTCAATGCTAGAAAGAGCCATACGCTTAATTTGACCAAATTTAGTTAAGATAACTAAATACAAGTCATTTCTAAGTTCGCTGATAGTCATGGCTTTAATGATTTTTTCACCACTTGAAAGGGTTGTGAATTCGTTAATATGAGTTCCTTCATCTTTCCATTTTGTATCGGTTAATGAATGAACTGGAATAGAGGCGTAGTTTCCTTGATTTGTAAAACAAATCAGATAGTCGGTTGTTAAAGCTTTGCCAGAACCGACCAACATATCTCCATCTTTTAAACCAGGAAGTTCACCATTACTACTTGAGAAGCTTCTAATTGAGCTACGCTTTAAATATCCATCGTAGCTAACTGCAACCATAACTTCTTCTTTGGCAATTAGATCACGCTTATCGATTTCTACGGTCTCGCCTTTTTCAATGATTTGAGTTCTTCTATCATCTCCATATTTGTCTGAAAGATTTTTTAAATCTTTAACAATCACTCTATTGAGTTTATTTGGATCTTCAAGAATCTCTTTTAACTTGGCAATGTCTTGTTCTAAACTTGCCTTCTCTTGTTCGAGAATAAGTTCATCAGTATGACTTAATTTGTATAAAGGCATAGTCACGATTGCTTCTGCTTGTTCGTTAGATAATTCAAAACGTTTAATTAAGTTAAGTTTAGAATCATTCTTATCTTTACTCTTACGGATAATCTCCACGACTTCATTAATATTTAGCGAAGCTAAAATAAGTCCATTTACAATGTGTAAGCGATCAGAATATTTGCCTAAATCAAATTTACTTTTTCTTGTAACGACATCAACTTGGTGAGCGATATATGCATCAATGTAATCAAGTAAAGATAGAGTTTTTGGCCTACCATCAACAATCGCCACCATATTAGCTGTATAACCGGTTTGAAGATTGGTTTTCTTCATTAAATATTGAAGAATGAGGTCCGCTTTTGCGTTCTTTTTAATGTCGACAGCAATCCTAATTCCTTTATAATCGGACTCATCCCTGACTTCAATAATGCCATCAATTGCTTTTGAGTGCCTAATTTTGTCTATTTCATAGACAAGTTGAATTTTCACCACTTTATAAGGCACTTCTGTGATAATTATTTGATTAATATCTTTTTTTTCAACAATTTCCGCTTTACCTGCAATTTCAATTCTACCTCTACCTGTTAGATATATTTGTTGGAGTCCAGGAGAATCGTAAATAAAGCCACCAGTTGGGAAATCTGGTCCTTTAACAAACTGCATTAAGTCCTCTACAGTCGCAGTCTTATGATTGATACGGTAAATAGTTGCATCAATCATTTCTCTAAGATTATGAGGTGGGATTTCAGTTGCTAAAGCAACTGCAATACCTTCAGTACCATTAACAAAAAGATTTGGGAATCTAGAAGGAAGGACAGTTGGTTCTAACTCTGTATCATCAAAGTTATACTGCATATCTACTGTTTTCTTTTCGATGTCAGAAATTAATTCGTTTGACAATTCGCTTAATCTAGACTCTGTATAACGGTAAGCTGCAGGAGAATCACCATCAATAGAACCATTATTGCCTTGGAAGTCAATTAATGGGTATCTAACTTTCCAATCTTGGCTCATTCTCGCTAAAGCTTCATAGATTGAGGTATCGCCATGTGGGTGATAAGTACCCATAACCGCACCAACTGTATGAGCACATTTTTTGGTTGGCTTATTAAAAGTGTTTCCACTTTTATACATTGAGAAAATGATTCTTCTTTGAACAGGCTTTAAGCCATCTCTGACATCAGGAATAGCACGATCTTGAATGACATATTTAGCATAAGTTGCATAGCGGTCACCCATAACATCTTCAAGGGGCTCTTTAGAAATATTTTCGACGATATTTTCTTCGACTACTTCAGGTTTTTTCGCCATATTATTTTGCCTCCTTTAAGAATGTATCAACGTTGGTAAAATCAACGTTTTCCTCAACCCATTTTCTTCTAAGTGAGGCATCTTTTCCCATTAAAACGTTTACACGTTTTTCCACTAAGAATGGGTCATTAATATCAACTTGAATCAAAAGTCTGGTTTTTGGATCCATGGTTGTTTCTTTTAATTGGATAGCGTCCATTTCACCAAGACCTTTATAACGATTTACTTTATATCCACCGCCAACTTTCTTTTTAGCGGCTTCTAATTGAGAATCATCCCAGGCATATTCTTGAACAAGTTTTTTGTTCTCTTCTTTATATATTCTATATAAAGGAGGTACAGCAATATAAACATGTCCAGTAGTAATAAGGGTTCTCATATAGTGATAAAAGAACGTTAATAAAAGCGTTTGAATATGTGCACCATCAGTATCAGCATCGGTCATAATGATGATTTTCCCATATCGAATATCATTAATATCGAATGTTTGACCAAATCCAGCACCAATTGTGTTGATGATAGTAGCGATTTCTTCGTTATGCACTAATTTATCCAAAGCAATAGAATCGGTATTTAATGGTTTACCACGAAGTGGTAATATGGCCTGATGCAAACGATCTCTACCCTTTTTAGCGGTTCCACCAGCGGAATCACCTTCAACGATAAAGAGCTCGTTTTTCATGTAGTCCTTAGATTGAGCAGGGGTTAATTTGTCAGAAAGAATGACCTCTTGTTTAGCTTTTTTGCTACTACGTGCTTCATCTTTTGCTTTTCTAGCAGCAATTCTAGCTTGTTGACTATCAACACACTTCTTAATGATGCGCATTGCATTTTCTTTATTTTCAGTAAGATAATAAGTAAACTTATTATAAATTAAACTTGATACCACAGGAGCAGCGACTGGAGTGCCTAATTTACCTTTTGTTTGGCCTTCAAATTCAAGTAACTCTTCAGGAATTTTTAAGGAAATAATTGCAGTTAGACCTTCTCTAATATCACTACCTTCAAGCTTTTTGCCTTTAAGTAATCCTTGCGCTTCGGCAAAGTCATTAACTGCACGAGTAATACCAGTTCTAAAACCAGATTCATGGGTACCACCATCACCTGTTTTTACATTGTTAACGTAAGAATAAATAGTCTCGTTATAGTCTTCGTAGCAATATTGAAGAGCGATTTCAGTTTCTATTTGAGTAGTTGCATCGACTTCATTAAATTCTACAACTGGAATAATTTCTTTTTTTTCTTCGTTAAGGACGTTGACGTATTCAACTAAACCATTTTGATAGAAGAATTCTTGTTTTTCGTTAATTCTTTCATCAATAACGATGAAACGGACGCCTTTCATCAAGAAAGCAGATTCTCTTAAGTGGCTTGAAATCGTGTCATATTTAAAATCAACAGTAGAGAAAATAAGTGGATCTGGTTTAAATCTCACCAATGTTCCATGCTTGTTGGTTTTGCCAATCACTTCAAGAGGAGTAACTAAATGTCCACCTTTTTCAAATCTTAAATGATTAATTTCACCGTTTTGATAAACGGTGACGTCGCACCATTCACTGAGAGCATTAGTAACAGAAGCACCAACACCATGAAGTCCACCAGCACTCTTATAAACAGCAGAATTGAACTTTCCACCAGCATGTAATTCCGTAAAAACAATTTCCACGCCAGGTCTTCCAGTTTCTTTATTTATACCAACTGGAATACCACGTCCTTCATCTAAAACAGAACAGCTTCCATCTTTGTGCAAGGTGACTGTGATATTTTTTCCATATCCACTCAAAGCCTCGTCAACAGCGTTATCAACCACTTCCCAAACGAGGTGATGAAGACCACTCGCATTGGAGCTACCAATATACATGGCAGGTCTTTTTCTAACACCCTCAAGGCCTTGTAAAATCTGAATATCATTAGCGGTATATTGTCTATCTGGCATGCTATATCTCTCTTTTCGCCGTTTATTATAAACGGAAATTGTTGCAAAATTAAAGTTATTTAGTAAAATAGAACGAGGGTAAAAAATGGATATTATTTTATATAATATATTGATTGCAATTTTATTAATAATTATCGGTTATCTGTTTGGTTCTATACCAAACGGAATATGGATTGGTAAACTCTTTTTCCATAAAGATCCACGTGATTACGGCTCTGGAAACTCAGGCGGAACAAACGTAGGAAGAATATTTGGAAAGAAGATTGGTGTCCTTTGCATTGTTTTGGATTGTTTGAAGGTAATTGCACCTTTTATTGTCTCTTGGGCAATCTTAACTTATGTGCCAATGTATAACGGTTTACCATTAATTCCAAGCGTCTCTACAAAAATAAATAATCCGAACACATCAGCATATTTAGTTCAATGGCCTGCTTATTACATGGTTATGGTCGGATGTACATTTGGGCATTGCTGGCCAATATTCGCCAGATTTAAAGGAGGAAAAAATGTATCCTCCTTTATTGGATTTGGATTTGTTTCTTCTTGGCTATTTGGAGTTATTCCAGCTTGTTTATTCTTGGTCATCCTTAAATGGAAGAAAATGGTTTCTCTAGCAAGTATCTCCATAAGCTGGATTGCAACAGCATTAACTTGGATTTGGACAATTTTAATGTTAACAGGAGCAATACCATTTGCGTATAGTTGGATTCCAGGATATTACACAATGATGGAATTTGGTTATGTCCACTCAATCGTTGTTACATTTGCTGCAACAGTTTTAACCTTAAGACATCACGCTAATATAAAACGTATCAAAGAGGGTACAGAAAGAAAAATTACTTGGATGAAATAATTCATTAGTAATAAATTAGTAGTAAATTAGTATATTAGTTATATTGTGAATCAAATTATCCACATTGAGTCAAAATGTGGATTTTTTATTGATTGCATCACAACGTTTTGATTGACTTTAATAGCTATTATAGCAATTTTTTCCTTTTCCACGACTCTTATCTATATCAGGCAATAAAAAACGCCGCAAATTAGATTTACGACGTAATTTTAATTAACCTATTAGGCCAATTATTTTTGTTGTCTTCTGACAGCAGCCATTGTGCGTTGAATATCAGCTTCACTTGGTTTTCTACCAACGCTTTGATATAAGGCTCTGATCATTCCTTCATTAATTGGAGGGTTCTTTTCTAATTGTCTTTTGAAGAACCATCTAGCAAGGAAGAATCCAGCGATAAGTGCACCGATTACTGCAGCAACTAATAATCCAATCCATCCACCTGTGGTCATAATATCCTCCTAACTATGCTCTACCGTCATAGTCACCATTATCGGTTCTAACTAAAACAGTTTCGCCTTCTTCGATAAATAATGGGACACGGACTTTTAGTCCGGTTTCTAATTCAGCATCTTTCATTGCTTTATTAACTGTATCGCCTCTAATAGCTGGTTCACAGTGTGTAATCTTTAAAGCAACTTTTGCAGGTAAGTTAATACCAAGGACTTCGCCTTCGTAGCTGGTGATTTCAACGGTCTCTTCGCCTTTTAAAAATTGAATTTCCCATTTTAATCTGTCTTTAGAGATTTCGATTTGATCATATGTTTCTTGATCCATGAAGCAAAGAGCATCTCCAGTATCATAAAGATACTGCATTTGTCTTTTCTCTAATCTGATAGTTTCGATTCCATATCCACTATTACGTGCCATTTCAGTAACAGCGCCTGTACGGAGGTTCTTAACTTTGACTTTAGCAACCATCTTTCTCATTGCGGTTTTGTTCAATAAGATATCTTGAACTTGGTAAATATTACCGTCTTCAATGAAATAATTGCCAGGTCTTAATTCAGTAACGTTAACCATAAATATAAACCTTCTTTCTTTAAATTCCTTTGGTATTATACCAAACTATTAATATATTAAAAAGTGATTATTTAATAATTCACTTTCTAAAGTTGTATTAGGTCCATGACCAGGATAAATGGTCACATCCTTAGGAAGTTTTTTGATTTTATTAAGAGATTCCACTCTTTTATGACGTTCATTATTTGGTAAGTCATCTCTTCCAATTGATTGTCTAAATAATGTGTCACCTGTAAATAATGCTTTTTTATTAGGAAGATAATAACAGACGCTTCCTTTTGTGTGAAACGGGGTGTGAATAGCAACTATCTTTTCTTTGAAAAGATTTAATTCCTCATTATCAGTAATTGTTTTGATGCTTGATTTGATAATTAATGGCTCTCCCATTTGGTTTGAAAGATTCAGCTCGTCATTTTTAAGCATCTCTTCATCTAGATAATGGATGTATGTATCAATGTTATAGGTTTTAACTAATCTATCTACTCCACGAATATGATCAACATGTCCATGTGTTAATAAAATCGCTACAGGCTTGAGCTCGTGCTTATTTATAAATTCGATTAGTTTATCGTTTCCTTTGCCTGGATCAACAATAACGCACCTTAAATCATCGTCAGCGATAATGTATGTATTGCTGACTAAGTCATCTATCGGGTTATAGTCGAATTTATAAATATTCATATTTTTATAAAATAAAAATAGGTGTTACCCTATTTCTTTTTCTCTTTGTGAAGTGTTTTCTTTTGGCAACGTGGGCAATACTTCATTTTTTCTAATCTGTCTGGATTCGCTTTTTTATTTTTTGAAGTAAGGTAATTTTCTTCCCCACATTCTGTACATTTTAATGTAATAGATACTCTATCATCTTTTTTGGCCATGGATATATCTCCTTTTTGCTATGTAATGTTATCACATCACTTGAAATAATAAAAGTACATTTTTATTATGATGGGTGCTAAAATACAAAAGATGACAAAAAGAGAATTAACTAGACAAATAAAGGTTAGCAATTTAACTATCGGTGGACAAAATAAAGTTGCCATTCAATCGATGTGTAATATCAAAACCGAAAATTACCTCGCTGTAAGCGAGCAAATTAATGAATGCGCACATATCGGCGCAGAATTAATGCGCGTTTCGGTTATGGATGAAAAAGATGCGGCCGCCATTAAAGAAATAAAGAAAAGAATTTCTATTCCTTTAGTCGCTGACATTCATTTTGATTATCGATTAGCTTTACTTGCAATGGAAAACGGAGTTGATAAGATTAGAATCAATCCTGGAAATATTGGTGATATTGAAAATGTTAAAAAAGTAGTCTCTATGGCCAAAGAAAAGCACATTCCAATCCGTATTGGAGTTAATTCCGGTTCATTAGATAAAACAATTCATGATTATTCTAATCAATATACTGCAGAAAAGTTAGTTGCCTCTGCGAAAAAGCATGTTGAAATTTTAGAGAATCTTGGTTTTTATGACATTGTCATATCTTTAAAAGGATCTAATATTTTAGAAACCATTGAGGCTTATCGCCTTGCTTCAAAAACTTTTCCATATCCACTTCATTTAGGAATTACTGAAGCAGGATATAAAGAGATTTCTATGGTTAGAAGTTCTGCTGGGCTTGCTCCTTTATTATTAGAAGGAATCGGAGACACAATCCGTGTTTCCATTTCTGGAGACCCTAAAGACGAAATAAAAGTATGTAAACAGTTATTACATGACTGTGGTTTATATCCAAACTATCCAACATTAGTAGCGTGCCCAACCTGTGGAAGAACTCAAGTTAATGTTGAAGAACTTGCAAGAAAAGTTATGGAATATCTTGAAAATATTAACAAGCCAATACATGTTGCGGTTATGGGATGTGTAGTTAACGGACCAGGAGAGGCAAAGAACGCTGATATTGGTATTGCCGGCGGACACCACGAATATGTTATCTTTAAAAAAGATAAAGTGATAAAAAAAGTTCCAGAAGCTAATGCTCTGGAAGCTTTAATTGAAGAAATAAATAAATTCTAATCACGCCAGCCTTTAATAAATTTACCGCTCCTAAGCATTTCAATCTCTTGCTTATAAGGAGCTTTTTCATTGTAATAAGGGGTTTCAAGAATCATAGGAATTCCCTTTAATAATGGGTGATGAACAACTTTATATAATGTGTCGAATCCTAAATAACCATATCCAATATTTTCATGACGGTCTTTATGCGCGCCAATTGGATTCTTTGTGTCGTTAACATGAACCACCAATAGTCTGTCTAAACCAATAACATTATCAAATTCTTTTAGAATTTCATCAAAATTATCAACATTATATCCAGCATCATTAATGTGACATGTATCTAAACAGACGCCTAAGCGTTCCTTGTGATTACAATGGTCAATAATCGAACGTATTTCCTCAAAGGTTATTCCAATTTCATGACCTTTGCCCGCCATAGTTTCTAAAGCGATTTTAACATCAGTCCCATCAGTGCTGAAAGCTAAATCAAGCGCCTTGGCTAAAGCCAAAATGCCATTTTCAGCGCCCATTCCGACGTGACTACCAGGATGTAAAACTAAAGTTTTAACTCCAAAAGCAGCAGTTCTTCTTAGTTCACTGACGATTGTATTAATGGACATTTCCCATAAGTCTGGTTTTGTATAATTTGCGGCATTAATAATATAAGGAGCATGAACAATTAGCTTGGTTTCATCAAAGCCAGCTTCTTTAAGAAGCTTTCTTCCTTCTTCGATTTTTAATTCTCCAAGTGGCTTGCGAAAAGAATTTTGTGGAGCACCTGTATAAAACATAAAGGTATTAGATCCATAGGATATTGCTTCTTTCACAGAACCAACAAAAAAATCAGGGGCATTCATGCTCACGTGGCTGCCAATATATAATTCAGTTTTTTCCATATTTTGCTATCCTCTGGAATATGTTAACATATTTTCATGAAAGTTACTCTAGTAAAACCTCAAGGATTTTGTTCTGGTGTATTAAAAGCAGTATCTATCGCTAAAAAAGCAAAAGAAGAACATCCAGACAAAAATGTTTATATTTTAGGAATGCTTGCGCACAATAAAACGCTTACTGATGATTTAACAAAAGAAGGTTTAATTACATTAAACGATAACGATGAATTTGCTGCGATTGATAGCCTTAAACCAGGAGATGTTTTAATCTTTACAGCACATGGGCACGGTGAAGACATAGAAAACAAGGGCAGAGAAAAGGGCTTAATCATTTATGACGCAACATGTTTTAAAGTGAAAAGTAACTTAGAGAAGATTAAACGCGAAGTCGAGCACGGACATCAAGTAATCTACATTGGACAAATGGGTCATAAAGAAACAAACGCTGCATTATCTGTTTCTAAAAATGTATCATTATATGATACACAACTACTAATTAACTACTATTTAATTACTGATAAAAATCCATATGTAATTAATCAAACAACACTCAATTATAAAAGCCTTAATAAGTATTATTCTGATATTTTAGAGCATTTCCCTGGAGCGAGAATTGAGAATGAAATTTGTGCTGCCACAAGATTAAGACAAGAGGCTGTCACAAAAATAGAAAAAGATACCGATTTAATTATTGTTGTGGGACATCAAAAGTCCAGCAATTCAAATAAATTATTTGAAATCGCAAAATCCAATTATCCAAATGCTTTTGTTTTAATGGTTAACGATTTAGAAGAGCTATCCACTATCAAGGATATTGAAACAAAGAAAAAAGCCGCTGTTATATCAGGGGCTTCAACTCCACAATATGTTGTGGAAGATATTTATAAATATTTGCTTAGCAAATAACCTTTGGCATTTTTTCGTGATCAACTGTCACGATTTCTAAACTATTATCAAATCCTTTTAGGATTTTTTTCATGGTTGGAATAAAAATCTTTTCAACCTCATGTGGCACATCTAAATAGTTATATTTAGCGTTAACAATTTCTCTTCTTACATGATGCGGAGCATCACCAGAAATATAGATATCATATCCAGCTTCTTTTGCCTCGACCCAATGTCCAGATCCACCGCCTCCAATTACAGCTACAGATTCTACCACAGGTTTTCCACACGCTATTAATAAAGCATAATCAACACCTAAAGCCTTCTTTGCATATTTTGCAAAGTCTTCAACCTTCATAGACTCTTTGAGTATACCACCACGCATCATCATATTTCCTTCAACAATCTTAATATCTTGTAAGCCAAGAGCATTTGCCAAAGCATCATTCATTCCACCTAATCCTGTATCAAAATTAGTGTGATAGCTATAAACAGGGATATTTAGCTTTGCTAATGTATCAAACAACACCTTCTTGCTTGGATCACGTTTAAACACTCTTGTTTTAGTACCATAAATAAAAGGATGATGAGTGATAACTAAATCTGGCTTCTCTTTTTCAATAATTGGGAAAACTTCCCAATCGCAATCTAAACACAAAAACACTTTGTTAACTTCCGTTGGAAGTTTTCCAACTGCTAATCCGACATAGTCATGATTCATTTTTGCATAACGTTTTGGAAATTGCTTGGACAACTTTCTTAAGAGATCTTTAGTTTTCATAACACTCTTCTAATTCTTTCTTTTTCTTTATCTAAATCAGAGATTCTATCGCCTGATAGTTTCTTTGTTGATAATAAGTTATCAATTTCATTAATTCTTGATTGATATTTTTCTTTAAAAGTCAAAGATTTCTCTTTTCTTAATACTGGACCAAATTCATAGTCGTTGTTATCTAAAAACGCACATTCGCCCGCTATAAATTTGATTATTTCGTAATATTTTCCACCATCGTTAACAATGTCTTCGTCAGCAATTACATAGCCCATGTAACATACTTGCTTTCTCATTTCTGGAATTGAATTATGAGCATCAACAATAATTGTTCTCACATTTTTAAGCTTTTGAGGATGAGCTTTTAAAATTTCAATAACATTGAAGCCGCCCATTCCTGCTATAACAATAGTATCAACATCGCTAGGAAGTTCGCTGATACCATCTGAAAACATTGCAATCACAGAATCAGAACAACCGCTATCTTCAATGGCTTTAACTAATCTAGTGTATGGTCCTTTTTTATTCTCTATCGCATATCCTTTAGAAATAATGCCATTTTGAAATAAGGAAATTATTAATTTCCCGTGGTCGCTTCCGATGTCAGCGGTGACACCATTAGGGACCATATCAAAAATGGCCTGTAATCTTTTGGATAATTTCATTATGAGTTACGATAATCTCCTAATTTCTTTCTTCTTGTTGGGTGCTTAAGTTTCTTAATGGCTTTAGCCTCAATTTGACGAATACGTTCACGGGTAACACCAAATTCTTTGCCAACCTCTTCAAGAGTTCTTGGACGATTATCATCTAAACCATATCTAAGTCTTAACACTCTTTCTTCTCTATCTGTTAATTCAGTAAGAATAGCGTCTAATTCTTCTTTGAGTAGTTTTTTCGTAGTGTATTCAACAGGTGATTCATTATCTTTATCTTCGATAAAGTCGATTAAGTGTGAATCATCTTCTTCACCAATAGGAGTTTCAAAAGAAACAGGTTCAAGAGCAATTCTTTGAATTTCCCTAATTCTTTTTGGAGTTAATTCTCCTCCCATTGCTTCAGAGATTTCTTCGGCAGTTGGGTCTCTATCTAAGTCTTGGACTAATTGTCTTTGGACTTTAGTCATCTTATTGATTGTTTCCACCATATGGACAGGAATACGAATAGTACGAGCTTGGTCAGCAATTGCTCTAGCAATAGCTTGTTTGATCCACCATGTCGCATATGTTGAGAATTTAAAACCTTTGGTGTAATCAAATTTATCAACAGCCTTCATTAAACCAAGGTTACCTTCTTGGATTAAATCTAAGAAGAGCATTCCACGGCCAACATAATGTTTAGCAATGTTGACAACCAATCTTAAGTTTGCGTTAATCAATCTTTGCTTGGCTTCTTCATCGCCTTCTAAGATTTTTGCTGCAAGAATTGGTTCTTCTTCTGGTTTTAATAATTCAAATTTACCAATTTCTTTAAGATAAATCTTAACTGAGTCGTTAACTTTTACATCTCCACCAACAGAAGTGTCTAAATGATCAATGTCAAAATCAAGTTCTTCTTGTTCGTCAGATTCATCATTTTCATAGAAATCATCGTCATCATCTTCTAAAGAAATCTTGCTTTCATCAAATTCTTCATCTTCTTCAGCGTCTAAATCTTCGTCTTCGTCCTCATCAGGAGATAAAACTTCGATATCGTGGTCAGCAAAATATTTGATTAAATCTTCAATGACTTCATCATCAAGTTCATATTGGGATAAAGCATCATAAATCTCATCTTGATCAATGCAGTCCCCATTTGCTTTTGCTTTCTTAAGTAGTTTGCTTTCAATTTCTGCTAAAGTAGTTAAGGTTTTAGTGTTTCTTTTCTTAGAAACACTAGCTTTGCTAGTCTTAGCTTCTTTCTTTGCTGTTGTTTTCTTTGGCTCTTCACCTTTTTTTGGTCTTCCCATTGTTTTGTTCTCCCTTCAAATCAATAAGATTTCTAATTAACTTTATTATTTTTTCGCAATCATCCGGCGATTAAATTCGCTGATGATTCGTGCCTTCTCAAGTTCAGACTTGCCTTCTAAAGATTGAGATAAGACATCTTCTTCACTAATTCGTTTTCTTTCATTCACAATAGTGTCTAACAAATTGTTGAGCAATTCATCGGTGCACTCTTGTGGATGCGTTTCAGAATAGATTGAGACTAAATCACGAATTATTTTTTCTTTATTTTCTAAATCGCTAGATTCAAGTAATGACATTAGCCCAATATCATCCATCATGTCGTGGCTTGCAGCATATTCGATCACGAAATTTGCAATTGTGCGGTAGACATCATCATAGAATCCTGGCGTTTTATCCTCATAAAAGTCCACAGCAGACTTGTTTTGAGTCATCTGGTATAAAAGTTCTCTCTCTGCTGTTAAGAGCTTCTGAAGCTCCTTATTTTCTGGTCGATACTCTTCAATTATCTTGGTAGTTGTCGCTGCACTATCATCTGCAGTCGATAGTCTTGCTTTTCTAACTACTCCTCTAATTGATTCGACGTCGAATCCAGTAATCTTTTCTAATTTGCGTAAGTATGTATCTAGTTCTATTTGACTATTTATCTTAGATAAGATTGGTAAGAATTCTTTAATGAGAGCTTTTTTCTCATCAACTGTTTTTAGTGGATTGGATCTTAAATAATAGTTAAGAGCAAATTCGGCTTGGGTAGTGAGCTTATTAAGATACTCTTCGAGCGCTTCTTTGCCATCCTCATTTAAAATCTCGTCCGGGTCTTTAGTACTACCTTGATTATCTACGATACGATACTTTAATCCCGCTTTAGTTAAAGCTTTTGAAATCTTCATCATCGCACTTTGTCCTGGTAAATCTCCATCTAGACAAAGTCTAATTTCCACATTCAATCCACGTAAAATCTGAATGTGCTCATTAGTTAACGCTGTACCCATAATCGCTACAGCAGCATCGATGCCAATCTTACTTAAGGCATAGACATCCATAAAACCTTCGCAAATGTAGATGTAGCCCTTTAGCTTTGCGGCATCTTTGGCGATGTGAATGTTATATAAATTGCTCGATTTATGAAATAAATATGATTCCGGTGTATTCATATATTTAGCGGTATCATCATTTACTAAACGACGAGCACTAAATCCGATGACATTTCCGTCAATATCGCAAATTGGGAATACTACTCTACCTTCATTCATATCAGCATAATTACCAACAGAAATCATCTTGGCAACGCCAGTATCTTCGATAGTTTTAATAGAGTGGCCTTTCTTTTGCAAATAATTAATTGTGGCTTTGCCGTCTTTATAGGCATAGCCTAGCTTATACTTATTTCTTATTGGAGCATCAAGTTTTCTTGATTCAAAATAATCAAGTCCTTCTTTGCCCTCAGGGGTGTTTAATGCAAATTGATAATATAAACTCAAATCGTGCAAACACTTTAAAAGCGATTCACGTCTTTCATCAATTTTTTTTGGTCTAGCAATCGAATCTAACCCCTCAGGATGATACCCAACAATATCGGCAACCTTTTTTATCGCTTCTCCATATGAGATTTTCTCATACTTTTGTACAAAAGAGATTGCAGTTCCACTTGTCCCACATACAAAGCATTTAAAGAATTGTTTTTCAGGAGACACCACTAAAGATGGATTTGTGTCATCATGGAATGGGCAAACTGCCTTATAATTCTTTCCTTGTTTAATTAAAGGAAGGTAAGAAGAGATGACTTGAACAATATCCGCATGCTTTAATACGTCTTCTGCAATTGATTTATTGTATGCCATATAATTTTATTATAAATGTACTAATTTACTACTATTTATCGACTAATAGAATATTTTGACTCCTAAGTATTCAACTAACTTTTCAATTGGCAATCTGATTTGATTCATGGAATCTCTTTCTCTGATAGTGACTTGATTATCATCAAGTGAATCAAAGTCTACAGTAATACAGAATGGGGTGCCAACTGCATCTTGACGACGATATCTCTTTCCGATACTACCAGTGTCGTCATAGACGACAGGCATGTATTTAGATAGGATTCTTTGAATGTCTCTTGCCTTGTCTTCTAATTTCTTAGATAAAGGTAAGATGGCAGCTTTGATTGGTGCCACTAATGGAGATAAGTGCATAACAACACGGGTTTCACCATTCTCGAGCACTTCTTCATCATAAGCATCACATAACACCATAAGTGTTAATCTATCTAAACCAACAGATGGTTCGATACAGTAAGGAACATATTTAGAATTATCTTCAGGATCTAAATATTCTAAAGATTCACCGCTATATGACATATGACGTTTTAAGTCGTAGTCAGTTCTATCAGCTATGCCCCAAACTTCGCCCCAACCAAACGGGAATAAATATTCAATGTCAGTTGTGGCTTTAGAATAGAAAGCAAGTTCCTCTGGGTCGTGATCACGATAACGGAGGTTTTCATTATTAACACCTAGAGTATTAATAAATTCTAAACATTCTTTTTTCCAATGTTCAAACCATTTTAAGTCTTCTCCTGGTTTGCAGAAGAACTCCATTTCCATTTGTTCGAATTCACGTGTTCTGAAGGTCATTTGACCTGGAGTGATTTCGTTTCTAAATGCTTTACCGACATTACAAATACCTAAAGGTAATTTTCTTCTTGTTGTTCTACAGACGTTTTTAAAATTCACAAACACGCCTTGAGCGGTTTCTGGTCTTAAATAAACTGTAGATTTAGAATCTTCTGTAACACCAATATGTGTTTTAAACATCATATTGAATTGACGGATATCAGTGAAGTTTTCAGCTCCACAATTTGGACAAGCGATATGATTGGAATGGATATATTCCATCATTTGATCGTTGTTCATAGATGTCACTGGTGCGTTTGGATCAGCGGCTTCAATTAATTGATCAGCTCTAAAACGTTGTTTACATTTCTTACAGTCAATTAATGGGTCGTTAAATGTAGAGACATGTCCAGTAGCTTCCCAAACTTTTGGATTCATTAAAATAGCAGCATCAATGCCGACATTAGTTGAGCTTTCTTGAACAAATCTTTTCCACCACATTCTACGAATGTTGCTTTTGATTTCCGAACCTAATGGTCCATAATCCCATGTGTTAGATAAGCCACCATAGATCTCACTGCCTTGAAAATAAAAACCAGATGAAATTAAGTGACTACATATTTTATCGAAACTAAAATCACTCATGTGATAACCTCCAAATTTCAGCATGAGAAAGTATAAAATTAGTTGTATATCTTGTCAACCTATTATCAGTGTATTTTTTATTTAGCGTTAATTAGGGCGTCAAGGGAATTAAGTCTCACACCAACGATGTCATCAACAAATTCTTTTAACTTTGTTAATATTTTTTTCTTGTCATCATCGGTTAATTTTTCAATATTAGGAGAACCATATTCTTTTACTTTAAAAATAAAGCGAATCAATCTTAATTGAGCGGCGTTTAAATCTTTTACAGTATCTTCGCTTTGACAGTTTTCACATATATATCCACCATCTTCAAAGCTAAAGGCAATTATGTTTTCTCTTGCCCCGCAGTGAATACAATGATCAACTTCAAGCTCGGCACCACTTAATTTAATCAATTTAGCAAGATAAATAAGAATGACCATTAGATGGTCTTTTCCTGCTCTTAAAGCATTAAGTGCGGCTTCGCATTCATTAAATGCTAAATGTTTTTCTTCATCAGCTAAAATGTTTCTAGTGATTTCAGTTATAACACCAATGGATATTAAATATCCATAATCTGTAGCTCCAACCATTGGAGAAGAGATTAAAGTCGCGTTATTAACCACTTTGTGCTTATATCGACCATCTGATAAAAATTCGACATCCGCTATGGTTAAAGGATTATTAAGCCAAACAAATTTACTTTTTGGATCTTGGGCGCCTTTGGCCATAAAGGAAACATATCCCTCTTGGCTGATGGCACTATAAATGCAGTCTTTTTCTTTATAACTGCTCTTAGATAAAATAATAACTTTCATGTTATTTCTTTTTGTTTTTATATCCATACGCTTCTAATGAAGCGTCGTCATTACGCCAGTCTGATTGTACCTTTACAAATAATTCTAAATAGATGTGTTTATTTAATTGTTTTTCAATGCTTTGTCGCGCTTTTTGGCCAATGAGCTTGATACGCTTTCCACCGCTGCCAATCACTATTCCCTTTTGGGAATCTTTTTCAACAATGATAGAGGCGACAATATGCATTGGTTTAGCCTCGTAGTCAATTTCATTCACGTAAACGGCAATACTATGTGGTACTTCGTCTCTTAAAATATTTAAAGCTTTCTCTCTAATGATTTCTTTAATTTGGAAAATTTCATCTTTATCAGTGATTTCTTCGCCAGGATAATATTCTGGACCCTCTGGAAGGAGATTCTCCACTACTTTGATGAGCAAGTCTAAATTGAACTTTTCGCTCGCCACAGTGTCAATAAAGTGGCTTTCTGGGAGTTTTTCCTTGTAGATTGCCTTTAACTTTTCAACTCTATCAATTCTTGCTTGATCGATTTTATTAAAAACGATTACTAAAGGAGCATTTTTTATATCTAGGTGATCAAGTAGATATTGATCTCCTTCTCCAAAAGGCTTAGAAGCATCCACCACTAAAATATTCACATCAGCATCATGGGCACTAGAATAAGCCATAGCATTCATCTCTTCGCCTAATTTAGCGTGAGGTTTATGAATGCCAGGAGTATCTATAAAGATAATTTGACAGTTTTCACCACGATAAATACCTTTAATCACATTTCTTGTGGTTTGGCTTTTATCGGTAACAATCGAGATTTTGCGATTGATAAGGCCATTTAAAATGGTTGATTTACCAACGTTAGGATGCCCTAAGATAGTAACAAATCCAGATTTCATTATTTGAGATCGTCTCCTGAAAAAGCAAATGGGAGAAGTTCATCAACATTTGTCTTTTTAACATCTCCTTTGAGATTACTCATATATATAGGAGCGGTTCTAGGGAAGAGTTCACTAATCACTTGACGGCACGCTCCACAAGGGGAACATGGCTCATCAGTATCTGCAGATAAAGCTAAAGCTACAAAGTCTTCTTTTTTATAACCATTCATCATCGCATTATATAATGCGTTTCTTTCAGCACACATACATAATGGGTAGCTGGAGTTTTCTATGTTTGCACCAACAAACACTTTACCGTCTTTAGTTAATAAAGCAGCTCCAACAGCGAAATGGCTATAGGGAGAATAAGATAAACTTCTTGCTTCTTTAGCTTTGATGATTAATTGATTCTTTTCCATGAGATTACACTCCTTTTGTCGATAAGATATCTTCTTGTAATTTAAACATTTGTTCTTCATCTTCCTTATTCATGTGATCATATCCAAGTAAATGGAGTAAGCCATGCACAAATAGGAACGATAATTCGCGATGTAGACTATGTCCATATTCCTCGGCCTGTTCTTTAGCTTTATCTAAAGAGATATAAATATCTCCAAGCACTACTGGTCCAGGGGAGAATAGTATTTTATCATAATTATTCTCACTGTCGAGGAAAGCGAAACTAATAACGTCAGTTGGGCGATCAATCCCACGATACTTTTTATTAATCTTATGGATGTAACGGTTATCGACAATGCTCACCGAGACTATTGGATCACATTTGATATCTAACTTTTTAAAAGTCACATCCATGAGTTCGAGATAAAAATTCTCGTAAGACTCGCACTCCGCAAATTTTGAATTAAAGTCTAATTCCATGTGAATATCTTATCATAGATAATCATCTCATTCCATGGGATTATTTTTAATAGACAAATCAATATAATGAAGCAGCTTGACTAGTTGGTTATTATATTCTTCACTTTGTTCTGAATATTGCATCAAGCGGATAAAATTATCTTTTAGATAAACAGAAATACAAAGGTAGAAAATAACATAGGTGATATTTACGACATGGGAAATTGCCATCACCGTAATGATACTCATTAATAACGCTGCTACTTCGATATAAGTTAACGAGTTTCTAAATAATCCAAGTTTATAAGCACTTTCGTGAGCGGAATTCACCACGGAACGAAAATGGAACTGGTTCTGCACATCTTTAATTGTCGCTTCTTTATCGGCGATTTCATCATGTTTATTCTTTTGATATGGAAGATAAATATAAACATGAATAATAGCTAGTAGCAAAGCTAAAAAGATGTAAATGATGTTTGTGAGACTATTCATCACTAGTACCGAAGTGATAAATAACGAGATTAAAACCGTATAAAGTAGATTAGGAATAATCGTTAAAGAAACGTAACGATATTTTTCCATGACTCTATAAAAATCATAAAACTGTTCTTTTTCTGCATTTATCTGATAATTGAAGATATTATCATCCATCCTCTGCATAGCAGATATCAGGTTTTTTCTAAACATAATTTCAAAAATAATGAATAGAGATAAGAAGATAATTGGTACGAAAAAATAAGCGTTAGAGTTAATAAAATACATGCCTACTGCTAAAGAGATAGAACTAATAATTTGCCAAATTGGAATCGTTATTTTGTCTTTTTTATCAATGAAATCATTGATTTGAATATCACATTTAATCTTTTGATAGCCTTTTTCTTTATTGACCACTAGCGCTTTGCGGTCCCACTGGCTATAAAAGATTTCAGAAAGGATTTTTCTTTTGCCTGTTTCCGGATCATATATCTTGATATATTTCCGGCTCATTCCTAAAACGAGAACGCTATGTTTAACTCCTTTCCTTTTTTCCAATGTGACAATAAAAGGATACCCTTTGTTATTTTCTAACTCTCTAGCTCTTTCCACGCGGATGCCTGATACATCCATGTGATACTCTTGGGCGATTTTCTTTAAGTCCATAAAACTATATGGCTTATCCTCGCACTTCAAAAATAGATAGTTCTTGTCATGATGATAATTGGCCAGTAACATCTTAAGACAAGTAAAGGCACAATCATGTTGGCCGACTTGGGATATAAAGTACATTTTTCCTCCTTTGTAGAGAATAGTCCCTACATATAATAAGGACGGAAAAAATCGCCAAACTTGCGAAAAAATTTTTTCAAAGTTGCTGGACAAAATTAAAAGACCCTAACGGGTCTTATTTTTTAAAGTTTTTTTGGAACTTATAGTAAGGATCATCACTTTCCTTCATGTTGTCCTTGTATGATTTCAAAGCCTCTTTTTGTTTTTTATTTAAAGAGGTTGGAGATTTGATATCTAAGTGAACATATTGATCACCTGGCTTACCAGTTCTTAAGTCTTTAATACCTTGTCCGCGCATCCTTAAGGTTTGGCCTGGTTGAGTTCCTTCTGGAATGGTGAGATAGACATTTCCATTCACTGTTGGCACTTCAAGCTTTGTTCCTAAGATAGCGTCGACAAAGTCGACTGGGATAGTAAGGTGAATATCATTTCTCTCTCTTTGAAAATATGGGTGTGGCTTAACAGAGATTTCAATATATAAATCTCCATGCTCTCCGCCATTTATTCCCGCAGCTCCCATTCCTTGTAAACGGATTTGTTGACCGCTTTGAATACCAACCGGGATATGGATTTTCATCGTCTTTTTCACGCGTTTATATCCAGAACCACCACAGACAGAACATTTCTTTGAAATTGTTCTACCTGCACCATTACAATCAGGGCATACCGCTTCGGTATTCATCATGCCGAAGATTCCACGTTGTTGACGAATGATTGTTCCTTTACCACCACATTTAGGACAGGTTTTGATATCGCTAGGACTATCAGCGCCGGTTCCATGGCAATGTGGACAATCTTCTTCATAATCAAACGACACTTCTTCATCTTTACCGTTCACCGTATCCATAAAATCGACACGATGTTTCATTAAGATGTCATCTCCTCTTTGAGGGCCAGTTCTACTAGCGTTTCTTCTAGCAGAGCCTCCTCCAAAGAAGGAAGAGAATATATCGCCTAAATTGATATCTTCACCAAATCCGGAGAATCCACCACCAAATGGATTGCCTCCACCAGGACCTCCTCCAGTTTGTTCAAATGCAGCATGACCAAATTGATTATAGGCATCACGCTTTTGATCGTCGAACAAAATATCATAGGCTTCTTGCACTTCTTTAAATTTCGCTTCATCACCAGTTTCTTTATTATCTGGATGATATTTTTTCGCTAATTTACGATAGGCAGATTTGATTTCATCTTTAGATGCAGTCTTGCTAACACCTAAAACTTCATAATAATCTCTTTTTGCCATGTTGTTCCTTTCTTCCTTAGGCTAAAGAGGGCCGAAGCCCTCTAGCGAAAGGAAATTTATTTAATACAAATTACGCTTTGTTTTTGTCTGAGAAGTCAGCGTCAACGACATCATCAGGATTGCTTCCTGGGGTGCCTTCTTGACCAGCTTGTTGACCTTTACCAGCTTGAGCGTTAGCCATATAAGCTGCTGCTTGCTCTAATTCAGAGATTCTCTTTTTAAGAGTTTCAATATCGTTATTATCTAACGCAGTCTTGAGTTCATCTCTTAATTTTTGAGTTTGTTCTTTTTGAGCAGGATCAATGCTGTCGCCTTTTTCTTGCATAGCAATATCAATATCATTAATTAAGGTTTCAGCCTTGTTCTTCACTTCGGTTTCTTCTTTACGTTTAGCATCAGCTTCAGCGTTTTCTTCAGCTTCTCTGACCATTCTATCGATATCTTCTTTAGAAAGTCCATTACTACCAGTGATGGTAATTTCTTGTTCTTTTTGAGTATCTAAGTCTTTAGCGGACACTTTAACGATACCGTTAACGTCGATAGAGAATGTTACTTCAATACGAGGTTCACCACGTAT
>CAMPCW010000009.1 GCA_946647665.1 uncultured Caryophanales bacterium | reverse complement strand
CTCCAATTTGAATAACTGCCAAAGTTAAATTTAAGTCATTAACTTTTTCTTTTAAATATTCTAATATTTCTTCTCTGATTTTTTTACCATCTAATATTTCCATAATTTACTCCTTAGCTATATTTCCTTGCACAATCATCTTCTAATTTTTTATAATTTATTTTTCCAATTATTGTTTTTGGAACATTTCTTATATACTCATATTTATAAGGCATAGCATATTTGGCAATAGACTTTTCACAGTAACTTTTAATATCTTTAGTAAGTTCTCTTTACTTAAAAACCAGATTTCTGAATCCTTTAAAGAGATTACGTCTCCTCTATATCTTGGATTAGACGAGAATACTAGATTATTTCCAAACATCTGACCTTCTGTTAAAACGTTATATGTTACTTCTTTCCCGTTAGAGAAATACGATTTAATGCTGATTTCACCGCTTTTGACGGCTGCAATTGATTTACATGTATCATTTTCTAAGAAAATGGTTTTTCCAGCCTTAAAACTTCTTTTTTCTAAATATTGTGGATATTTGGCTAGTATTTGGATAATATTATTCATTTTCGTGATTTAAATCACATTTATTATATTAATATTTCTATAAAATATCAACGAGGTAGAAAAAGATGAAAAAAGCATTATTATTTATTCCAATTATTTCTTTATTAGCGAGCTGCGGAGGAGAACCAAACCCAAGTTTAAGACAAACAGATTTAAAAATTCTCTCGCCTACTGGAGCACCTGCGGTTTCTATGTATAACTTTGTTAATGGATTACGCACTGTCATTAATCCAAAAACTGAATTATTGCCTGAATTCAAAAAAGATAATTTTGATATTATTGTTGCCCCTGCTAAAGGTGGCTTAACTCAGATTGTTAAACAAAATGCAGCTTATCAAATGGCCGCTGTTGTTACCTTTGGTAACTTTGCTTTGGTATCTACCGGAAAAGATGATGATAATACATTAGATGCTGGCGACAATGTTTTAATATTTCAAAAAGAAGATATCCCTGGCTCTGTATTTGAATATTTATATGGCGATTTAGAATTAAATGTCTATGATGTGGCGGATGTTTCAGCAACTGTGGGACCATTAAATACTGGCTCAATTACAATTGGTTCTGACACCATAGAACTCGATTATGTTTTCTCTGCTTATCCTGTAATTAGCAACTTAAAAAAGACATCTCAAGTTGTTGAAAAAGCTTCTGACGCTTTTGCTAAAAAGACAGGCGGAAAAAGAATCATTCAAGCAGCAGTTTTTATTAATAAAAACTTAAGCAAAGAGAAAGCTGATAGTTTCTTATCATTATTAGAACAAGATATGTCTTCTGCTGTTAATGATCCAAACAACATTGTTTCAGCATTTAATCTATTTGGTGGCGAATCCGAACAAAAGAATATGTTTGGTGTTGCTGCTAACGCTGTTTATGATGCAATGAGGGATAGAAACGGGCTTGGTTTAGGCTATCAAAGAGCCAAAGACGCTAAAGAAGAAATCAATTACTTCATCAATGATATTTTAAAGTCAAATTTGGAGTTAAATGAAGAAGTATATTACTAATAGATATTTTCTTACTGCTTTAGGTGTTGTCCTGTTCTTTTTACTTTGGTATTTTATCTATTTAATTGCAGGACAAAACATCTATGTTTTCCCTGGACCATTCTCCACAATAAAAAGATCATTTGAGTTATTTGGTGATCCTTATTTATATAATTGCATTTGGGGATCGCTATATCGCATGCTAATCGGTTTTTCTATTGCTTCAATTATTGCAATTATTCTCGGTATGATTGTGGGTAATCATTTAAAACTTAAGCATGTATTTAATCCCACAATGATTGCTTTAAGAAGCATTCCAACAGCGGCTATTGTGTTCTTATTACTACATTTAGCAGGTTTTGATAATGCTTCTCCTTATGTTGTGGGGGTTATTGTCTTCCCTATGGTTTATGAAGCCACTATTAGTGGATATCAACATATTGATAAGCAAGTTTTAATGGCAATGGAACTTGATAATAACACAAGATTACAAAAGAATTTTAAAGTCAAGCTTCCACTAAGTATGCCATACATCGCAGTTGGTCTAACAACTAGCTTTGCTCTATCTTTTAAGATAGAGATTATGGCGGAGACTTTAACATCTACAAGCCAATCATATGGTTTAGGTAGAGCAATCGCCGTTGAGTTTGCTAACCAAACGGACGGCTTAATATCCACTTTCGCATACGCCTTTATTGCTATATTAATAATGCTTATTGTTTCTCTATTAGTGTTTATCTTAAAGCGCGCTTTACATATAAAAAATCCAGACGAGAATTAATCATCTGGATTATTTTTTATTGTTATTTTTTAAGAACTTCCACCATTGGCTTTCCAACTAAGTTGGTTGGCATTTTAAGGTTGAAGTTTTCTAAGATTGTAGCGCCAATATCGCCAAAGCATTCTCTTTCTTCTAAATATCGACCGTTTTTGATACTTGGAGAATACATAAGTAGAGGGATCTTTTCTCTAGTGTGATCGGTTCCTGGCCAAGTAGGATCATTACCGTGGTCCGCAGTGATGATTAATAAATCATCATCTTTCATCTTGGAGATGAATTCACCGACTCTTTTATCAAATCTTTCAAGAGCCTCACCATAGCCAATCGGATTTCTTCTATGACCATATTCACTATCGAATTCTACTAAGTTAACGAAGCACATTCCGGTGAAATCATGATGTAATAATTCATCAATGGTTTTATCCATTCCATCTTCATTAGAAACTGTCTTTTGAGTTTTTTCAACTCCATACCCATCAAAGATGTCTCCGATTTTACCAACACAGCTAGTCATGAACCCATGTTCTTGCATGACATTCATTACTGTTGGTAATGTTGGTTTTAAAGCTAAATCGTGTCTATTTGATGTTCTTTTAAATGTCTCTGGAGTTTTACCAACATATGGACGGGCGATAACTCTTCCCACCATCCATTCTGGTTTCATACAGATTTCTCTAGCGATTTCACAGCATCGATAAAGCTCTTCTAAACCAGTCACTTCTTCGCTTGCAGCAATTTGTAGGACGGAGTCGCTAGATGTATAGACAATAAGAGAATTATCTCTTATTTGTTCTTCACCTAACTCTTTAATAATTTCGGTACCACTAGCAGCGCAGTTACCAATCACTTTATGTCCGGTTTTCTTTTCTAATTCATCAATTAATTCTTTTGGAAAGCCAGTATCTGTAAAAGTCTTAAATGGAACTTTAGTATAAATACCCATCATTTCCCAGTGACCTGTCATTGTGTCTTTGCCGTTAGAGACTTCTCTACTACGAGCAGCAAATGAATGTGGGTGAGCGACTTTACGAGTTCCTTTAATTTCAGTTAAATCGGCAATGCCCATCGCTTCCATATTTGGAATATTTAAGCCATTAGGCATTTTTTCGGAAATATGAGCAAAGGTATTACTACCCCAGTCGCTATGACCGGCATTAAAAAACTTATCAGCATCAGGCTCATAACCAACACCAGCTGAATCAGCGACGATTACAAAAATTCTTTTATAAGGATATGACATATATTTCTTACCTCGAGACTATAATATATTATTTTTTGTTAATAAACAAATCATATGCACTAATAATTCTTTCTCTTGATACATGCGTATAAATTTGTGTTGTGGCAATATTGGCGTGCCCTAACATTTCTTGAACAGTTCTTAGCTGGGCCCCGCCTTCTAATAGGTGTGTAGCAAAACAGTGTCTTAATGTATGAGGAGAGATCTCTTTTTCAATGCCGACTTCAGCGGCGTACTTTCTAATTTGTTTAAAGAAATAGATTCTACTTAATGGCTTCCCTTTTCTATTTAAGAAAAGATATTTAGAATCCGCTCCATGGAATTTGCCTCTAACTTGGTTAATATATTTCACAACGTATTCAAGTGCGAAGTCTCCCATTGGAACTTTTCTTTCTTTAGCCCCTTTTCCAAAAACAATAACAATTCCCTTTTTAAGATTGATATTGGCCTTTTCTAAACTTAGTAGTTCAGAAACGCGGAGTCCGCTAGCATACATTAACTCCAGCATTGCTTTATCTCTAATCCCACTTAAAGATTTCATGTTTGGAGCGTTTAATAAGAGTTCAACTTCTTCAACAGATAAATAAGTTGGAAGAATTTTCTCTTTTTTAGGCTTCTCTATATCTGGAAGTTCGCCTTCATATAATCCGTCTTTCTTTAAAAAAGAATAAAAATGCTTTATTGAAGAGGCTCTTCTTATAACGGTTGGTGGTTTGATTTTTCCTGAACTCATTTCGTAGATCATAAAAGAATTCAAATCATAGGGGCCTAGGTCACTAGTGTCTTTCTTGTCTTTATAGAACCTAAAAAACAACTTCAAATCAGTGATATAGGCTTCAACAGTTTTATTTGATAAGCCTTTTTCCACGATTAGATATTGTCCAAATTGACTAACTGCATCATTTATTTCCATTTTTTAATTCACTCGCTCTTTTTAAATTTGCGCCTTTATAGCGACGATTCAAATCATTGATGATTAATTTAGTGCGATTCTCCTCTTCGTGCCTCTCGTAGTCAAAAAACGTCATTTGAATGGTAGAATCCTTAATACACACTAGGTTTTGCAAGGTGACTCCAACTGCTCTAACAGTTAAATCTAAGAAATTACGTTCATATAACTTTAAAGCCGCGTTCAAAATATCTTTGCTATCGTTAGTGAGTTTTTCTAAAGTTATCGATTTATTTCGCGCTTGATAATTAGTGTCCTTCACCATTATTTGAATGGTACTTCCCACCATAGAATCTTTTTTAGCGCGCATTGAGACTTCTTCTGCTAGCATCGCATATGTTTGCTTAATAATCTCAAATTGATTAGTGTCACTTTTTAAAGTGGTTGAGTTACCAATGGATTTTGGATTGTCGTATTCTAAATAGATTTCATCTGATCCATATCCATTTACCCATAGTTTAAGTTCTTCGGCAAATTTACCTAATAGTTTTAAAGTTGCTTCATCGTTATTATTTAATCGATTGGCAAGTTCGCCTATAGTTTTTACTCCAATATGTTCTAACCTTGGAGCGGTTTTCTTACCAACCCCAAACATATCTTTAATAGGAAGAGGATATAAGATATTTTTAATATCTTTTCTTCTGATGATAGTGATGCCCATTGGCTTTTGATAATCACTGCCCATTTTCGCTAAAAATCTCGTTGGGCCAACTCCGATTGAGCATTTAAGACCAGTTCTTTTAAATAACTCTAACTGAATAGATTTAAAATAAGCAGTAACGTTTTTCTTTCCTTTTACAATATCGGTAAAGTCAGCAAATAATTCATCTATCGATGCTGATTCTACTTTTGGAGTAATGCTTCTAATATAATTTTTAAATTGATGCGATAAAGTGATATAAAAACGATAATCAGGTGGAACAATGATTAGATTTGGGCAAAGCTTTATCGCCTTGTTCATTGGCATCGCACTGCTAACTCCATATTTTCTAGCTTCATAAGAGCAAGTAGAAACCACGCCCCCTCTTCCTAAGTGACCAATAGCCACAGGTTTATTTTCTAAAGAAGGATCTCTAATTTCTTCTGCTCTAACAAAAAAAGCATTTAAGTCAATATGGACAATCACTCTAGCCATATTTTCATTATAAATGCATTCAAATGTTATGTTAACTAAAAGTTATAATAAATCGATAATATTATCGATTTTGATACCAAATAATTCTCTTTGTTCGTCGATTGTGGCTTGCTTAACAAATTCGGTTGGGACAGTTTTTACAATTACTTTTCCTTTATAACATAGATCCATTAATTTGCTTTCTAAGGAATTAGCAAAACCTTCTTTGGTCGCGTAAGCATTATAAATAATGACCTTCTTGTAATTGAGAAGTTCTAAAATTCTATTTTCATCCATTGGTCTAAGATAAATCGCGTTATATAAAGTAGCGTCTTTTCCAAGCTCTTGAATTTTATTTTTTAATTCAACCGTAATTGGACCAACAGACACGATTGCCACTTCTTTTGATCTAGATTCTATCTCAACCTTCCAAGTTCCATAAGGAATCTTTTTCACTCCTTCGGTTTGAACTGAGAAGAATTCACGTGGATATCTAATCGCAAATACACCATGTTTGCATAAAGATTCTTTCATTAATGAAAGAGCCTCGTTACTTCTACTGGCCATGGTGATTGTGACATTAGGGATAGTATATAAGAAGGCTTCATCATAAATTCCTTGATGAGTTTCCCCGTCATTGCCTACTAAGCCAGCACGATCAATTAAAATTGTGCAGTTGAAATTCATTCTCGCTACATCATGAGACAATTCGTCATAACCTCTTTGTAAGAATGTGGAATAAATAGAAACTACTGGATGAATGCCACTACTAGCTAAGCCGCCTGCTAAAGTGAAAGCGTGTTCTTCGGCAATACCAACATCAATAGTTCGATTTGGGAATTCGGTAAATAAAGAATCTAAATCTGAGCCGTGTTCTGTAGCAGGAACAATAGTGATTATATCACTATTAATTTTAATTTCATTTTTTAATAAAAATTTATATTGTTCGCTCCAGGAAACCACTGCTTCTTTTGATTTTATTTCTCCAGTAGCAACATCAAATTTAGAGACGCCGTGCCATGAGCCTTCAACATCTTCTTCAGCGTATTTATAGCCTTTCCCCTTAATGGTTTTAATATGAACGATTACTGGGCGAATAGATTTTTTTGCTTGTTTAAGAGCTTTTTCGACATGTCGAATATAATGCCCATCTACTGGACCGATATAACTAAAGCCCATGGTATCAAATAAGTTAAAGCCGATAACTTTACGTTTGAACCAGTTTTTAATCTTGGTGAATTTCACCCACATCCAGCGGCCAAATCTTGTTAGGAAGAAAAATTTTCTAAAGGCATTCTTACTTTTAATATAGAAGGAAGAACCAGACATTTTTCTAAAAGCTCTAGATAATCCTCCTACTGGTTGAGAGATAGACATGCCGTTATCATTAAGAACGACAATCACTTTGTGATTGGATTGGGCTAAATTGTTTAATCCTTCAAAAGCTAAGCCGTTTTGAATTGCAGAGTCACCAATAAAAGCAACGATGTCATAATTATCACCTTTAAGGTCACGGGCGATGGCCATTCCTGTAGCAGCACTGATACTAGTAGATGAGTGGCCAGCTTCAAAATGATCATATGGTGATTCTTCCATTTTTTGGAAGCCACTGATTCCATCTTTTTGTCTTAATGTATCAAGTTGACGACCGGTTAATAATTTATAGGTATAGCATTGATGGCCAACATCAAAGATGATTTTATCTTTTTTAAAATCAAAAGTACGACATAATGCAATTGTGGCGTCAATAGTTCCTAAATTTGCGGAAAGATGTCCACCATTTTTACTTGTTATATCCAAGATATAATTTCTAATGTCGTTACTTAAAATATCCAGTTCTTTGTAATTTAAATTACTGAGGAATTCTGGACCTGTGATTGATTTTAAGTCAACGTGTTTAATCTCTTTGGCCATATTTATTTTTCGATTTCAATAACCTTTTCTACTTTTTCTTCGGCTTTCTTTAATTCTTCATTTAGAAGTTTAACAATCTTATTGCCTTCTTCATAAAGCTTTAAGCTTTCATCTAAAGAGAGTTCTTTTTGTTGAATTAAAGAGACGATTTCTTTGAGTCTATTGAGTTCTTTTTCAAAGTTTACTTCTTGTGCCATAATTACTCTCCTTGGATTTTGATAACTTCACTTTCAAAGCTACCATCTTCTAATATTGTTTGGACTACTTGTCCAGATTTAATGTTTTTAACATTTTTGATAGGTTTTCCCTTATCATCTAAAGATATCGAATATCCTCTAGACAAGATTGATTTGGGATTTAAGATTTCTAATTGTTTAGAATATTTATCTAACTCATCTGAATAATGTTTTACTAATTCTTTTAAAGAATCAGTAAGTTCATCTTTTAATTCATCAATTTCCTCTTTTTTATCTTCGAGAGAATCATATAGAGCTTGTTCCATTAATAATTTTGATTGAGAGAAGAAATTTTCTAACTCTCTTTTATCAACTGTAGCGAGTTCTGCTGCTCCAGTTGGAGTTGAGGCTCTTTTATCTGCAATGTAGTCAATTAAAGTCGTATCAATTTCGTGACCGACAGCGGCGATAATTGGCATTTTGCTTTTAGCAACTGCTCTAACTAAAGTTTCATCGTTGAAGGCGCTTAAGTCTTCGCTAGCTCCACCACCTCGACCAATAATTAAGGTGTCTAGGTCATATTCTTGAGACTTGTTAAAGGCTTTTAATAACTTCTCTGGAGCCTGTTCTCCTTGAACTAAACTAGGGAAAATATAAATGTCAGCGATTGGATATCTTCTTTTGATGTTAGTGACAATATCTCTAATTGCTGCTCCATTAGGAGCGGTAATTACTCCAATAGCTTTAGGGTAAATATTAATTGGTCTTTTTCTAGATTCATCGAATAAGCCTTCGCTAGCAAGTTGCTTTTTAAGTTTTTCTAACTCAATTAACTGTTTTCCTAATCCCACTTCTTCCATTTCAAAGACGTTGAGATTATAGCTGCCTCTAGGGATATAAGCATCAACGCTAGCTAAGACAATTACTTCATCCCCATCTTTTGGATTAAACGCAATACGCTTTGCGTAATTATTAAACATTACTGCACTGATGACGGAATTTTGATCTTTGAGTGAGAAATATAAGTGTCCACTAGGATAAGCTTTGAAATTGCTTATCTCTCCTTTTACACGGATATATTTTAATCTTTCGTCATTACTTAAAAGGCTCTTGATGTAAGAGTTAACATCGCTAACTAAAACAACAGGAGCGCTTTCAAACATTATTTTAAAACTCCAGCATCTAATATTGCGTTGATAAACTTTGCTTGTTTATCGTCGATATATTTTTTAGCTAATTCAACAGCGATATTAATAATTACGGCCTTCTCAGCCTTTTCTATAAAATAGAAATGTGTGTAACTCATTAATAGAATTGCTTGAGTAAGTAAAGGTAGTCTTTCCCATTTCCAATTCTTTAAATATGGGGCATAGGCTAACTTTATTTCTCCATATTTGGATAAAGAAACCATCACCGAATCCACGATATATGGTGAGACATCTTCGATGTCGCATTCACATAAACTAGCGATAACATCTGTTGCGGAACGATTTACTTGTTTATCACCAAAAGTAAAATCAGTGAGCTCGTTATAAATTGCCACCATAATAATGTAATGCTGTTGATTTCTACTCATTTCCATATTGATATAACCAAAATTTATTTGAGAATGTTTTCACAAAGTTCTACTAAACGATCAGAAGTGAAATTGAAATGGTTTATCACATCTTTAGCAGGTGCACTAGCACCAAACTCATCTAAGCCCATGTGATATTTAGACCATTTGCCCCAACCAAAGGTTGAAAGCATTTCCACAGATACTCTTCTTTCACTTGGTAAAAGTAAAACTTCACGTCTATATTCTTTTTCTTGTTCGGCAAAGATTTCCCATGATGGCATGGAAACAACACGAACATCGATTTTCTTTTCTAATAATTTCTTTTGTGCTTCAATCGCTAAAGAAACTTCACTACCAGTAGCGATCAACACTAAATCAGCGCGTTTAGCTTCTTTAGAAACTACATAAGCACCACGTTTAACACCTTCAGCACTACTGCCTTCTAATAAAGGAAGATTTTGTCTAGACAAAATAAGCGCAGTTGGAGATTTGGTGCTTCTTAAAGCTTCTCTCCAACAAGCATATGTTTCTCTTTCATCTGCTGGTCTAAGGACTCTAACGTTTGGAATTGAACGTAACATTGCAAGTTGTTCAATTGGTTGATGGGTTGGACCATCTTCTCCAACGGCAATACTATCATGAGAGAATAAATAAATGGCTGGCAAATGAGATAATGCTGCCATTCTAATGGCAGGCTTCATATAGTCTGAGAAAACAGCAAAGCAACCAACATAACTTCTGATTCCGCCATGTAATAACATGCCGTTTTGCATCGAGGCCATAGCAAATTCTCTAATGCCCCAGTTGACATTATGTCCTTCACGGTGTTCTGGAGTGAAATCGACTCCACCATTTAATTTAGTCATCACGCTACCAGCAACGTCGGCCGATCCACCAACTAGCATTGGTACGCTTAACATATAATCATTTAAAGCCTTTCCACTAGCAACACGGGTGCTTGTTGAACTGCCAGCAACAAATTCCGGCATTTCTTCTGGCAAATATTTAGATAAATCTAAACCTTCTAAAGATTCAAATCTATCTGCTTCGGCTTTATGATTTTTACGATATTCCTCAAACGCTTTCTTATATTCTTCGTGAGCTTTATTTCCACGAGCAATAAAAGTATTTTCAAAATGTTTTCTAACTTCTTCAGGAACAAAGAAATCTTCATGGTCAAAACCATAAACATCGACTTTTGCGTGTTTACCATCTTCTACACCTAAAGGTGAGCCATGGACTTTAGAAGTACCTTGTTTAGCACTACCATAGCCAATAACTGTATGAACCATAATCATTACTGGTTTATCCTTTGAAGATTTAGCCTTTTTAATAGCTTCATCGATAGCGTCGACATCATTACCATCTTTAACTTCTAAAACTTCCCATTCACTGGCCAAGAATCTATTTTTCACGCTTTCAGAGAATGAAAGATCTAAAGCACCATCAAGTGTGACTTGATTGGCATCATAGAACAAAATTAACTTATTTAATTTTTGGTGTCCGGCAAAAGAAATTGCTTCTTGAGATATACCTTCTTGTAAGCAGCCATCACCACATAAGACATATGTGTAGTGATTCATAATCTTTTTACCTTCAGAATAATTAGCAGCGATTGAGGCTTCTGCTAAAGCCATACCAACAGCTTGAGCAATACCTTGTCCTAAAGGACCACTGGTAGCATCTACTCCTTTTGTCCAGTGATATTCTGGGTGTCCTGGAGTTAATGAACCGATTTGTCTGAATTTTTTTAAATCATCCATGCTAAGTTCATACCCACTTAGGTGAAGCATGGTATATAGAAGACTAGAAGCATGTCCTGCTGATAAAACAAAACGATCGCGGTTAATCCACTCTGGATCTTTTGGATCCGCCACAAGGTGATTGGTAAATAGCGTATACATAATAGGGGCGCTACCTAAAGCCATACCTGGGTGACCAGAATTAGCCTTGTTAATCATATCAATACACAAACTTCTGATTGTCGTTACTGATAATTTGTCGATTTCTTTCATAATTTTCTCCTTGTTTATGATTAGTTTTAAATTAGTAGTAAATTAGTAATTGTATATACAAAGTATATATTTAACTATTTCTCGTAGTCAGTAATGGCAATTCCAAGCTCTTTTAATTGCTCTTCATCGACACTATTTGGGGCTAAAGACATAGGACAGACAGCTGCTAAATTTTTAGGGAAGGCAATCACGTCTCTAATGTTATCAGTGCCACCTAAAATCATGGTGAGTCTATCTAAACCAAAAGCCATACCAGCGTGAGGTGGGGTTCCATATTGGAACGCGTCCACGAAGAAGCCAAATTTTCTCTTAATGTCTTCATCGGTTAATCCAAGAACTGTGAAAATCTTTTTTTGGACATCTTGATTATAGATTCTTAATGATCCACCGCCAGCTTCATAACCATTAATAACAATATCATAAGCATAGCTTAAAATTTTTGTTGGATCTGTATCTAAATATTTGAGGTCTTCATCTCTAGGTCTTGTAAATGGGTGATGGGTAGAGGTAATTGCTCCATTTTCGACATCTCTTTCAAAAAGTGGGAAGTCCACAACCCATAACAAATCATATGTGTTAGGTTTAATCAAACCTAATTGTTTAGCATATTTAACTCTTAGAGCACCTAAAAGTGGGCAGACACGATTATACTTACCTGCAGCAATGATAATGATGTCATCATTAGCGAAGCCTAATTTGGCTTTTAAAGCACTCTTTTCTGCTTCTGAGAGGAATTTCACAAATGAACCGGTTAGTTCATCGTTTTCCACTTTAATAACGCTTAAACCGCCTAAACCGAATTTTTTAGCTTCTAAAGTTAATTCATCGATTACTTTTCTAGAAGTTATACTGGCAACGTTATTAACAACAATGGCTTTAATAGCTTCAACATCTTTGAAACCTCCAAATTCGCTGTTAGCGAAAATGTCTTTAACGTCTTGAAGCTTAATCTCAAATCTAGTATCAGGTTTATCGCTACCATAATTATCCATTGCTTCCTTATATGGAAGTCTTCTTAATGGGAGCTTGACATCATAGTTAATAGTTTTCTTGAAGATTTCTTTAATCAAACCCTCCATCATGGTGAGGAATTGATCTTGATCAAGGAAACTAGTTTCAATATCAATTTGTGTGAAATCTGGTTGTCTATCCGCTCTTAAATCTTCATCTCTAAAACATCTTGCTATTTGATAGTAGCGTTCCACTCCACCAATCATTAATAATTGTTTAAAGATTTGTGGTGATTGAGGAAGGGCGTAGAACTTCCCATGATGCACACGGCTAGGCACTAGGTAATCACGCGCACCTTCAGGAGTGGATAATGTGAGAATTGGAGTCTCCACTTCTATGAAGTGTTCTTTAGATAAATATTCGTGTGTAGCAAGTTTAATTTTGTGACGAATATCTAAATAGGACTGCATCACTGGACGACGTAAATCAAGATAACGATACTTTAATCTAGTATCTTCTAAGGCATCGGTTTCATCAGCGATGATTAAAGGTGTGGTTTTAGCGGTATTAATCACTTCCACTTTAGAGGCAATCACTTCTATTTTGCCAGTTTTTAAATTTGGGTTCTCTTTCTCTTTTAGAGAAACTTTGCCAGTAACAGAGATAATATATTCATTACGAATATCAGGAGCTTCCACTCCTTCATTCACTGTTACTTGAATAATTCCACTACGATCTCTTAAATCAATAAAGAGCAAAGAACCGAGGTTTCTTCTTTTTGAAACCCAGCCAATAAGTGTGACTTCTTGGCCAACATTTTTCTCGTTTAATTCGGTATTAAAACAAGTTCTTTTCATTACTTATCTTCCTCCTCAGGATATGACGTTTCATATAATTCATCTAATTTATCGACTAAATCTTCGATTTTTACTGTTATTTGTTCTTGGCTTGCTAAATCTTTTAAAACCACAGATTCAGCTTTTGCTTCGTCTTCGCCAATGATAATCGCGTATTTTGCGTTTTTATTAGTGGCGCGTTTAAACATATTGCCAAGTTTGACATTATCAAAACAAACATCAACTTTATATCCGCCACTATTTCTTAAAATTACAGCGACTTCTTGAGCATATAAATCTAAAGATTTATCTAAAGGCATAATATAGGCATCTAATTCATAAGCGATGTCGTTTAATAAATTATTATCGCTTAAAACAGAAACAACTCTTTCAATGCCAAATGAGAAGCCGACTCCAGGCAAATCTGGTCCCCCTAATTCTTTCATTAAGCTTCCATAGTGTCCGCCAGCACCAATGGCACCGTAATCGTTGCCTTTAGCACTCTTATAGTGGAACTCAAAGACTGTTTCTGAATAATAATCTAGTCCTCTAACTAAACCTTGATCGATTTCATATGGGATTTGTAAAGACTCCAAAGCTTCTAACACAGCATCAAATCTTTCTTTGCTTTCCTTAGAAAGATAAGCACCAATTTTAGGAGCCCCATCAATAACAGGGCGATCTTCAGGAACTTTACAATCTAAAATCCTTAATGGATTTAATTCAAATCTACTCTTACAATCAACACACATGTTGCCGATATATTTAGCGAAGTATTCTTTTAAAGCAGTTCTATAAGCATTTCTACTTGCTTCATCTCCTAAGGTGTTGATTTTAATTTTTACATTCTCTAATCCTAAGGATGAGAGGATGGTATAGGCTAATACAATTACTTCCACATCATTCATTGGAGAATTATGGCCAATTGATTCCACACCAAATTGGTTGAATTGACGATAGCGACCTAATTGTGGTCTTTCATAGCGAAATACTGGGCCAAGATAATATAACTTAAGTGGAAGTTCATTAGTGGCGTAAAGCTTATTCTGAATTGCTAAACGCATGATACCAGCTGTAAATTCAGGACGTAAAGTTAAATCACGTCCGCCTTTATCAGCAAATGTATACATTTCTTTTCTAACTACATCGCTAGATTCGCCCACTCCTCTTACAAATACTGAATTATATTCAAGGACTGGTGGTCTTACCCCTTTATAGGCGTAAATCTCAGCGATTGATTTCATTAAGCTTTCAACTTTTTCATAAGCATTATTCTCATCACCAAATACGTCATGAGTGCCTTTGACATTTTTGATTTCTTCCATTTTTTGTCCTCCTTAATGAATTACTCGTTTGACGTCATAGACGCCTCTAATATTTAATATGATATTAAAAATATCATTTAATCGTTTTGCATCACTAACATAAATAGTCATCGCCACCGTTACTAACGATGTATTATGTCTTTGAATTTGAGCATGGATACTACTAATAGTGACTTTTGCACTACTCATTGTATTCATAATATCGACTAACAAATTCGCTCTATCATTTGCCTCAATGGATACATCTACTGGATAAGTTGCGTATTCAATATCATCTTTCCAATAGACATCGATAAGTCTTTGAGTCTCGTTAACAATATTTGGGCAATTAGATCTATGAACCGCAATGCCTTTTCCTTTAGTAACATAGCCGACAATGTTATCTCCAGGAATTGGGGTACAGCAGTTAGCAAGGCTAATGGCGATATTATCTGCCCCACGACAATATACCGGAATAGATTCTCCTGATCGATTTTTAGCTTTACCAGTCGGTAATGTGACTGGCTTTTTGATATCTAAGAAATTAATAATTGCACTTGGTACTGGTTTTCTATTAGAAATGCCAATAAATAAGTCATCAACGCTTTCAACTTCAAATTCTTTGAGAACTTTCTCGCTAGAAAGCATTTCCATCATTTCTGCTTCTTCAACACCACGATCTTTAAAAGCATCAATGGCCGATTGTTTGCCTTTGGCAATTTTTTCTTCTTTTAACAACTCAGCGTTTTTCTTAGCTAAGAATTTTTTGATTTGGCTTCTTGCTAATCCTGTTTTAACAAATTCAAGCCATCCCTCATTTGGTCCTGGAGAAGATTTACTAGTTTTAATCTCTACCTTATCTCCGGTCTTTAAGATGGTATTAAGTGGCACCATAACTCCGTTAACAATTGCACCAACGCAGCTATCACCAACTTTAGTGTGAATACGATAAGCAAAATCAACAGGAGTAGATCCTTGCATGAGTTCGATAACTTTACCTGTAGGCGTAAAAACGTATACATTCGCATCAAAAATATCATGCGTTAATGTGTCCATGTACTCGGTAGCGTTAGCGTGGTCTTCATTACTCATAGAGACAAAGTCTCTAAACCAATGGAGTTTATTTTCAATTTCTTTTTGTTCTTCTTTTGGATTATATCCAGACTTCTCTTTATAAGCCCAGTGAGCAGCAACACCGCTTTCAGCGACTTCATCCATCTCTTTGGTTCTAATTTGCACTTCATAGAAGTTACCATCTCCAGAAATCACTGTTGTGTGTAATGATTGATACATGTTTGGTTTAGGCATCGCAATATAGTCTTTGAAGCGGCCTGGAACTGGTTTATAGGTTTGATGGATTAAACCTAAGATTTCATAACATTGAATTTCAGTTTCGCAAATAATTCTTAAAGCGAGAATATCATAGATTTCATCAAACTGATGACCTTTCTTGTAAATCTTGTCATAAATTGAAGAAATCGATTTCACTCTTGAGAAAATTTCAAAAGGAATATTGTGTTCAAAAATGATATCTGCAATTTTCTTTTGGAAAACATCAAGAGACCTTCTTAACTTTTTCTCTTTTTGAGAAAGTAATGAGACAATCTCTTTATAGCGCTCTGGTTCTAAATATTTTAAACAAAGGTCGGCAAGTTCACATTTAATATTGTCCAAACCTAAGCGGTGGGCAATTGGAACAAAAACTTGGCTTGTTTCTTTAGAAAGCGCAATTTGTCTTTCTGGACTCAAGGAGTCTAATGTACGCATATTATGTAATCTATCAGCAAGTTTAATAATGATGACACGGATGTCTCTAGCCATGCCGATAAAGATTTTGCGGTGATCTTCTGCTTCAAAGTCTTCGCTATCAATCTTTGATAACTTTAATCTTTGAATCTTCGTTAAAGCATCAACAATCTTAGCGACTTCTTCTCCCCAGCGCTTTTCGATTTCTTCGATTTTCACATCAGTGTCTTCGACAACATCGTGCAATAATCCAGAAATAATTGTCGCTGGTCCAGTTCTTAAAGAGGCTAAGATATAGGCTACTTCTAAAAGATGATGATAATATGGTTCACCACTTTTTCTAACTTGGCCTTTATGTTTTTCACAAACAAATTGATAGGCTTCTTTGATTTTTTCTAAATCATTAGTTTCAGAGATGTATTCTTTATATTTTTCCTCTAGTTGTTCAAAGGTATGTAGAGGATATCCGCCATTGATTTTGTTTGCACTAGTTTTATTCATGTAAATTATTTTAGTCTTATTTATTGCTTTAATAAAGTAATAAAAATTACTTAATAAAAAAATAGAATCGTTTGACTCTATTCTTTCTAAGATTTTTATAAAATAAATACAAGTATATGTAGTTTAAATGTTATTTGCTAGGAATCATCTCTTTAGCTAAGAATTCTAAATAGGTGAAACCTTTGTATTCTTTTTTATTAATTGTGCCTAAAAAATCAACAAAATTTAAAGTTTCTAACTCTGATTTTGGATAATTAAAAAAAACAATCTTTAATCTATTACCTAAACTGGTGATGATATGATTATGATCTCTAGAATAAGTTAATGAATCAACTTTAATATGGCTTAATTTAAATAATGGAGTTGGCCAAGATTCTCCAAAAGGAGAGAAAGAATGAATTAGCTCATAATTTTCTAATATCAATTCGCTCATTCCGATATCAATTGTTTTAGGTTCAACCTTTTTCAAAGGTTTGTTCTTAGCAATCTCTTTAAAACGGCGAACAAACTCTGGATAATCCTTTTCTAAAATAGAGCAGCCTCCCGCCATCGCATGGCCACCACTAGTAAGTAAAATATCACCAATTTCACTAAAGGCTTCTACGATATCAAAGCCTTCTGGGGCTCTCGCACTTCCTTTTAGATTACCATCGCTAGATTTTGTAAATATAACAGTTGGAAGTTTGTATTTATTCATGATGGAATTAGCGACAAGTCCAATAATTCCTTCTTTATATTCTCCTAGAAGCACAATGCCCTTATCCTCTTTAGAAATATTGCTTTCATCAATCTCTTCCTTAGAAAGAGTTTTTCTAGCGTCATTCATCTCTAAAATATGGGAAAAGTAGGACAAAATAAATTCTTTATCATTGGTGATGAAATATTTCACGATTTCGTTAATTGAAGTATCTTCACATAAGCGGCCAATCGCATTAATTCTAGGAGCGATTTTCATTCCGATTAATGATTCGTTGAATTCTTCTTTGTCTCCAAGTAAATCAACTGCTAAAAATTCGCCTTGCTTATATTCGTTAAATACACTTCGTAATAGATTGCGGTTATATTCTAATAAAGGCATCATATCGCTAATTAAAGAAATAGAAGCAAGTATTGATAAATACTTGTCTACTCTATCAAGTAAAGCAATGGAGAACATAAAAGCAGTAAAAGCTCCACTAGAACTCACATTACCAAAATGAGAATATATTGGATGACAAATCGCATCTGCATTAGGGACTATTTCTTGAACTTGATGATGATCTAATATCAAGACTTTAATTCCGTTTTTATGGAGTAAATCAATTGGTTCAAAAGCAGAAATTCCATTATCAACAGTAATTACTAAATCATATTTAGCATCAATATACTCTTGAGCATGAGTCATATTAAGCCCGTATCCATCGATATAGCGATTTGGGATATAGTAATCAACGACAACATCAAGATATTGAAACATCTTCACCAAGATTGATGTTCCCATTACTCCATCAGCGTCATAATCACCATAAATGACAATTTTACCCTTGTTAGCGATTACTTCTTTTACAAGATTAACAGCCTTATCAATTTCGTTAAATTTATGGCCATCACTAAAAGTTAGTAATGAAACTTTATCTGTGATTTTAAGATAATCTTCATAACTAATTTGATAATAATCCAAAACTCGTTCTAATAAGGATTTATTCATAAAAGTTAAAAAAGCTACACAAATGTGTAGCAATTTAAATTAGTCGTTAATACCAATAAAGATAGCTTCTTCAGGTTCTGCAGATTTCTTAACAGGTTTGTTCTTGTTCTTTTTACTTTCTTTTGGCTTTCTATTTATCTTCACTTTGGAGAATAAATTAAATAACCAGTTACAAACAGGAACAACAAGAACTTGTGATAAGCCTAAAGCAATAAGGGCTCCGATGAACATTGCGATGTAACTAACAGACATCACTGATGGAGCAAATCCAAAGAAGTTGATTAAGCAATAAATACCAATGACCGCAGTCACTAGAATTGGTGCATAAGCCATGCCTAAAGCACGTTTTGCAACTTCAGCGCGATGTTCTTTAGTATTATCTTTAACCTTGTCTTCAAGTAATAATTCTCTTTCACGATTATAGAATTGAATAAGATATAAATACGAGAAGATACAAACTACTGGAACAGCGATAATTACAGAAGCGGTCATATTCAAGAATAAATTGAGTAAGAGCATAATGCCAATAGTAATTAAGCTACTAATAACAGGGAAGATAAGTGAAGATAATCCTCGGCTTAAGCGGTATCTTAACATTAAGTAAACAGTGATAATTAATACAGCAATATAAGTTCCTAAAATGACTTTGCCCCATTTTGGAGAAGCTGGATTAACAACTGTATTAACAGCCTTTAAAGTCATTTTATTTTCGACTGAAGAAGTAAATGTTGAAGTAGTATCGAAATATTCTTGTAAAACTTCATTTAAAGTTGTGGTAGAAGATTCGCCTCTGACTTTTGAAATTTCTTCGCCAGATAATTGTTTTGACAAAGTCAAACGGAAATATGTATCGATGTAATTGTTAGTTTCATTTTCTTCAACTTTAGTTTCAGATGTAGCGAATAAAATTTTGTCGCTCACACATTCTTTTAATGTGATATATGTATCTTCTTTAGTTTCATCGATTGCAACACCACTTTTCTCTTCAATTAAAATGTTATCTAAAATGGTGTCTAAAGTTGTATCGGTTAATGGAGAAGTTTCATCGTTAGTAACTAAAATTCTATTTTGCACGTAAACTTCATTTCCTAAAGTTTGAGTTTTTGGTTGTTTGAATAAATCTCCACCTCTAATGTTAGCAAAGGTGATAACACCTGCTAAAGCAAGGACAAATGCACCCATAGCAATAGCACCAATAGGTTTTTTGTGTTTAGAGAATTCTTTATCAGCATATGGGCCGTAATATGTTTGTTTTTCTTCTGCCATATGATCTGGGACATTTTCTTTATTGATGCCAAGAAGATCATATCTTCCATTCATGACGGTGGCGTTAGTAAGTAACCACATTAAGCCTTTTAAGCCAAAGATAGAGACTAAGCCAGAGATAATGCTACCGATTGCTAATACAGCAGATAAAGTTCTAAGTGGAGTACCACCAAATGCATAAAGCATAATACCGACGATTAATCCAATAACGTGGATATCAATAATTGGCAATAAGCTCTTCTTGCTCGCTTCAGCGTTAGCTTTCTTTAAAGTGTGTCCTTTGTAGCAATCTTCTTTTAGTTTATATAAGTAGATGATGCCGCTAACAATAGATAATAAAGCGACAACAACTAAGCCAACAACTCCTAAGGAGTTATATTCTAAGCCAGTTCCCATCATGACTAATAAAGCAAAGAAAGCAGAAACTAAAGTTGTTGCAATAACACTAGCAGCACCTGCTTTATAAAAGAATGCAAGTAGCAAAGAAACAATAACAATTAAAGCAACAACAGCAGTTAAGGTACGGTTCCAAACTAATCTACCAGTATTTGGATTAATTACGCTTTCAGTTTTTGGATCTAAATATTCCTTAGTGCCATCTGCTAAGCCTTTGATACATTTTACTTCGTAATCATAAGCGGAAGCAGAGAATAAATTCACTAAGTAGTCCGCTTGAGCGTAAGCTTCACGAACTTCGTTTGGATCAGCATAACCATTTCCGTTAGAATCTTGGAAACCACAAACCTTAGAGAATGAGTTTTTGTTGCTATCGTAATATAAACCGGTTTTTTCATCATCAATTGAGAAATCGATTGTTAATAATGTCTTAGCGGATAATTGATTGGTTTCTGTTAAGATGGTGTAATCTTCACCTGGTTGCCAGTTGAATAAAACATAGATTCTACCAACTTCTTTAGTGGTAGCTTCTTCACCTTCACCTTCGGTTTCTTCTTCTGGATTAGAAACACATCCATCAATTAATTCGGCATAGGATTGTGCGTCTGTTTTAACTGGAATAATGACTGTTGGGTATTCGTTAACTGCATATGATTTGGTGTAGGCTGCACCATTAAGGAAATCTTTTCCTTCAACTAAGTTGTTGTTCTTATTAACTAAAGCAAAAGAACCACTAAAGCCTAAATAGGTAATGATTTGTTGATATTTGGTGTCACTTTCTGCAGAAAATGAAACGGTGATCATGTCGTTACCGACGGTTTTAAGATCATAAGATGAAACATTGTATGCTTCTAATCTTGTCTTCATGATGTCAGCAATTTCTTTAGCACTGCTATCAGTTAATTCTTTTGGTGTGACATCAGGATCAAACTCGTTATCTCTTTCAGTAAGTTGGAAAGTAAAGACACGGCGAGTTTTGAATTCGCCATCAGTGGCTAAGCCTTTAGCAACTCTTGGGAAAGAGGCAATAACTGCTACAACAGCAGCGAAGATAACAATAATGTATGCCCATAATCTTCTCATATCTAGATACCTCCAGTTATTTTTACACAGTCTTGCGCAAACGCGCCTAGTGAATAAAATACATCATTTACTTACATTATTCAATTATTTATTGCGTACGCGCTATATACGTAATCACAAAAGTGATTCTTGATGAGTAATTTTTAAGTGTTTATACGCTTTTTCACTAGCCACTCTTCCTCGTGGTGTGCGGTCGATAAAACCAATTTGTAGCAAATATGGTTCATATACGTCTTCAAGATTCATAATTTCTTCGCCAATGGCGTTAGCTAAAGTCTCTAATCCCACTGGTCCACCATGAAACCTTTCAATTAAAGTATTTAAGTAGCGAATATCAACATCGTCTAGTCCAATGGAGTCAACTTTTAATGCATTTAGGGCATTAATCGCATCATAATGTGATATTACATCTTTATGTTGATAGTTAGCGAAATCTCTTACACGTTTAAAAAGACGATTTGCAATTCTTGGAGTGCCACGGCTTCTTTTGGCAATCTCTATTTCTGCATCTTTATCAATCTCTGTATTTAACACACGTGCGGTGCGTTTAACTATATCTTTGATTTCATCAACTGAGTAGAAATTGAGTTTTTCCACTATTCCAAATCTCGCCCTTAATGGAGCAGATAAATCGCCCGCTCTAGTCGTTGCTCCGATTAAAGTAAATGGAGGTAGATTGATACTAAGAGATTTACTAGCGGTATCTTTGTTGATGATGATATCAAATCTAAAATCTTCCATTGCTGAATATAAAGATTCTTCTACTACTCTTGGAAGACGATGAATTTCATCGATAAATAAAACATCTCCAGGCTCTAATTCTGATAATATGGCGGCTAGATCACCAGTTTTTTCAATTGTTGTTCCAGTTACTACTTTTATATTAGATTTCATTTCATGGGCAATAACGTGAGCAAGAGTAGTCTTTCCTAATCCTGGCGGCCCATATAATAAAACATGATCAAGTGGTTCGTTGCGGTGTAAAGCCGCACCGATAAAAACCTTTAGGTTTTCCTTTAAATCTGATTGACCAACATATTCTTTGAGAGTTAATGGTCTTAAAGAAGTATCTAAAGATTCTTCTTGATTTGGTTTAGCGTCTAAGAGTCTGCTCATATTATTTTCTTAACCTGCTTAAAGCGATTCTTAAAATGTCTTCTGTTGTGGCATTTGGTTCATTAATGCTTGCTAAGACACGGTCAATAGCTGCACCTTTAAAGCCTAATGTTTTTAAAGCATCGTAGACTTCTTCATATTGTTTTGGATTACCTTTTGAACCTGTTAGTTCACCTTTTAAATCTAAGATGATTTGACCAGCTGCTTTCGCTCCTAGCCCTGGTAATTTTTTCAAAAATGCGACGTTATTAGAACTAATAGCGTTAATTACATCTTGTGGGGTGGTCGCACTTAATGCTCCAATAACGGTTTTTGGTCCTAGACCTTTAACTTTAATTAATGAAAGGAAAACGTTTCTTTCTTCAACATCAGAAAAACCAATTAAGTAATTCTCGTCTTCTCTTACAACATTATATGTATATAGAAGAACTTTTTGACCAACTTCAAAGTTGCTAGCGTGAGATACTAAAACTTGATATCCGACATCATTCACGTCAATAACAACACTTTCACTATCGACTTGATGGATTTCTCCTCTTAAGAAATAAATCATCGTTTTACCTCCTTAATTAATTAAAATAAAGATTACCATTATTGCCAAAGCAATAACAGATGCAACAACTCCACTGAAAAATACTAAATCTAATTTTTTCATTAGTCTCTAATAAACTCCTTTGGAGTAGGTGCGGGGACTCTTTTATGTTCACTAACTCGATGTAAGTGTTCGATTCTTTCTACACTCTTATCATCGATTTTTTCACCTAATAGGTATTTATCTAAATCAGCATATTTAACGCCCATTTCGCTTTCATCTGTTTGTCCTTGAAATAATCCAGCAGTAGGAACTCTTTCTGCTAGTCGGTCACTAATTCCATATAGTTTACAAGCTTTTACAACTTCACTTTTAGTGAGATAGACAATTGGCATGATATCTGCAGCTCCATCTCCATGTTTAGTGAAGTAGCCTGTATATCTTTCATCCATATTATCGGTTCCAACTACTAAGCCAGACATTTTTTGAGCGTATGCATATAAAATAGTCATTCTAATTCTAACTTTTAAGTTAGATAATGTTGATCTATCTAATTCAATACCTTGCTTTTTAAATTCTTCAACCGTTTTATGGAAGGATTCACTACCATCAATAACTAAATAATTTAAATCTAAATCTTTAGCTAACTGAGCAGCATCATTTTGATCGCTAGGATCAGAATCTATTGGCATATTGATGCAAGTAAAATTTTCTTTACCCACCGCTTTTTTTAATATTGCTGCGCATAAAGAAGAATCAACTCCTCCAGATAAGCCTAGAACATAATGTTTCATGTGGCTATCTTTAAGATAATCAGCAACAAACTTCTCAATAACTTTTAAATATTCTTTTAATTTCATATTTATCGATAATATTCAAATGTAAAGTCGTCTAAATAGACGAGATCGCCATCTTTTGCTCCTAATTCTTCTAATTTATCATCAACTTTAAGTTTTCTTAGTCTGGTTAATAATTTCATCATGCCATCATCTGTAGAGATATTGGTCATTCGATAGAATTTAATAATTTTATCTCCGGTAATAACCCAAGAATTATTAGTTGGGTGTTTAATTTCAAACTCTTTTTCTTCTTCTGGAAGCGTGTAAACCTTGTTTTCAAGCACTTCTTCATCCTTATCAAATAGAGGGAAGGCTGGAGTTTTCTCAAGTAAATCGCAAGCGCGATACATTAATTCCTCTACTCCTTCTTCAGTTAAAGCAGAGATTGGAAGACACTTAACTTTTGCTTTCTTTTCAAAAGCTTTTAATCGATCTATAGCCCCTTCTTCATCCATTTTGGATGCCACTAAAATTACAGGACGCTTATCTAAACCAAAACCATATTCCTTTAGTTCTTTTTTTATGGTTTTATAATCTTCATAAGGATCTCTTCCTGATTCAGACATGTCTATGACATGAATAATAATTCTACATCTTTCAATATGGCGTAAAAACTGTAAGCCTAAACCTTTACCTTGATGGGCACCTTCAATGATTCCAGGAAGATCTGCTAGGACAAAGCTACGTCCATCTTTTACTCTAACAACCCCTAGATTAGGAATAATTGTGGTAAATGGATAATCAGCGATTTCAGGTTTAGCACTACTAACAACAGATAATAAAGTAGATTTACCAACGCTTGGAAATCCAACTAAACCAACGTCAGCAAGTAATTTTAATTCTAAAATTAATCGCTTAGATTCGCCTGGTTCACCATTTTCTGCAATGCGAGGAACTCTATTTGTGGAACTCTTGAAGCAAGTATTACCTCTTCCGCCTCTTCCACCTTTTGCAACTTTTAAGGTCAATCCGTCTTGAGATAAATCACCAAGGAACTTATGATCTTTTTCTTCAAAGACCATAGTGCCTACTGGGACTTCGATGATGACATCCTGGCTATTTTTGCCGTATTGATTTTTGATTCCACCTTTTTCGCCATCTTCGCCAATAAAGCATTTAGAATGACGGAAATTGAATAAAGTGTTGATCTTGCTATTGGCTTTTAAAATGATAGAGGCACCTCGGCCACCATTACCTCCGGCAGGTCCACCTTTAGGCACGTATTTCTCACGTCTAAAAGCGATGGCTCCGTCGCCACCTTTACCACTTCTAACTTCAATAACAGCTCGATCAATAAACATATATAAAATATGTTACTATAAAAAATAATAAAAGACCACAATTTAATGTGGTCTAATATGCATTTTTAGTTTTGCTTATTTGTCTGCAACAACTCTAACTTGTTTGCGGTCTTTACCTAAACGTTCGTATTTGACTACTCCGTTTACTAAAGCGAAGATTGTATCATCTTTACCTTTTTTGGTATTTTCACCTGGGTAAATTCTTGTACCTCTTTGACGGTAGATAATGCTACCGGCATGGCACCATTGTCCGTCAGCAACTTTAGCACCTAACCTACGACCAGCGGAATCACGGCCGTTTTTAGTGGAACCAACACCTTTTTTAGAAGCGAAGAGTTGTAAATCTAATTTAAACATCATAATGTGATTCATCCTTTCTTATAAATTTTCGACTCGGACGAAATCTTTTTCAGCTTCTTCTACAGTTTTGAATTGTGTTTCAATTGTTCTAAGAACAACTGCATCATAATCACTTGGAATATCTAGTGCTTTAATATAGGCATGACCACTTTCGAGTAAGAAGTTATATTCCTTATCGGATAGAGCATTCATTCCTCCGGTCATTATCGCGCTTATAGCAGCGCATACTAGATCTTTTCCTTTGACATCCTTTCCAGAATGTCCTTTAACCTCGATAGAAGTTATCTTCTGAGAAGATTCGTCTCGTTTGATAACTATTTTAATCATAGTTACAATTAAGCATTGATAGCTTCAATGACTAAACATGTGTAAGGTTGACGATGACCTAATGTGCGTCTTTCGTTAGCCTTATTCTTATAGGTGAAAACACGGATTTTCTTGGATTTACCTTGTTTCTCGACTTTGGCAACAACGTTTGCACCTGCGACATATGGAGTTCCAACTTTAGCTGTTTTGTCACAAACTAAGAGAACTTTATCTAAGGTAACAGTTGAACCGACTTCAGCGTTTAATTTTTCAACGAAGATTCTTGCGCCGACTTCTACACGAACTTGTTTTCCACCAGTTTCGATAATTGCGTACATAATGTCCCTCCTTTTATTAAATTTCACTAAGGACTCGCTATGAAGGTAACCATAAGGTTTTATAAACCTTTTCTATGCGGTTGTAGCTAGTGAGGCGACAACGTTAGTAACTATAACATAAGTTATAAATGTAGTTCAATAAGAAATCGTTATTTTTTTCATTTTTTTAAATGAATAATAGCAATCATCCCCGATAATTAAGTGATCTAATAGCTTAACTTTCATTCTTCGACTCTGACTAATTAAATCTAGTGTTGTTTTTATATCTTCTTCACTAGGAGAAGAATCTCCACCTGGATGATTATGAATCAGATAAAAACTTTTACCATCATATTTTACTAATTCTTTATAGATATCTTTAAAATCAATGTGAATTAAATCACTTTGTCCTTTGTAGATATTGGTCTCGTAAATAATTCGCTTTCTACGATTTAAAATAATAAGTATTAAATACTCTTGAGTTGCTTGATAAAACATAGACTTATATTTATTATATAAATATTTATCATCGATTATCTCATTTTCAGAGACACTATTTTTTTCAACTATTCGCTTATAAAATTCTCCAATTAAAGCAATCTTTAAAGCCCCCACATCTTTAATGCCTTTGTTCTTTTTTAACTCTGAAATTGGGACATTAAGTAAACCTACTAATCCTTTATATTTGCTTAATAAAGTAGTCGCGATTTCAAGGATATTATTTCCTTTATAACCGTTATTTAAAAGCAACGCTAATAGTTCGCTATCACTTAAAGAATTAATGCCATATCGTAAAGCTTTTTCTCTTGGGCGATCAAGTTTAGGAAGATTTTTAATATTAGCCATTAATTCCAACTAAACTTCCAGCCACCTGGGACAGTCGCGTTACCTTTGTCAGATAAAAACATCTTATAAACGATAACAGCAATAATTGCGGTCGCTAAAACCGCCATCACTGCAGTTAAAGTCAAAGCTTCGCCACTAACTTCTTGTTCCATCTCGGAATCAGTTAATAATTCATATTTCATAAATATACCTCCTGAGGGGGAAGAATCTGCTATGAAAATGAGTTTGATATGGGTTGATTATAGAAATGAGGATAAATTCTTTCCCCCTCATATATATAAAGACGGCAAAAAAAGCAAAACTTGCGAAAATATTTTTAAAAATTTGATGTGTAAAAGAAAAGACCTGTTAAACAGGTCTAATCAATTATAATTTTTCTAACTTTTCTTTTAAGTCTTGAAGATTGTCTTGATGAAGCTTAAGTTTAGCCCTTTCTGTTTCTACTTTTTCTTTAGGGGCTTTAGCTAAGAAATTTGGATTATTTAGCATGCCTTCTGAACGCTTGATTTCGCTTAGTTCAAAAGCAATTTCTTTTTGGATTTTTTCCTTCGCTTCTTCTTTAGATACTCCTGAACTAATAATCATAGATCCATAGTTATAAGAGAATAATTCTCCACTTAATGAACTTAAATCATCTTTTAATTTAATTTCTGAGAAAGTAAATCTATTAAGTAAGACCATAAAATCGTCGCTAGCTTTAATTTTTAAAGAAATAGTTAAATCTAGTTTTGCATTTGGCGCTAATTGATTAGTGATTTTATAGTTTCTGACATCTCTAATCATATCAAATAATAATTCGATTTCTTCTAAGCCATCTTTAAAAATGAACTCTTTTTCCACTTTTGGATATGACTCTAACATCACGCTTTCTAAGTGAGTAGGAAGATTAAGATATAATTCTTCAGCAATAAATGGAGTATATGGATAAATAAGTAAAATGATTGTGCGTAACGCTTTTAATAAGATGGTGATTGTCACATTTTTAGAAGCGTCATCTCCATATAATTTCACTTTGCTCATCTCTAAATATTGAGAGCAGAAGTCATCATAAACAAAATTGTATAAGTGACTACTAGCCGCGTTAAAATCATATTTTTCCATATTTGCGGTCACATTTTTAATAGTGAGATTAAGTCTAGTTAAAAGCCACTTATCTAAGACAGATAAATTATCTTTTGATAATTTGACTTCTTTAAATCCTTCAGGAATAACACTTAAAACATATCGAGCGGAGTTCCAAATTTTATTTAAATAGTTTGCTCCACTAGCAACTTTTTCTTCAATATATCTCATGTCTTGTCCTGGTGTGGAGTTAGTAGTTAAGAAATATCTTAAAGCGTCAACGCCATATTTATCGATAACATCAATTGGGTCAACTCCATTTCCTAAGCTCTTGGACATTTTTCTTCCTAATTCATCGCGGACTAAGCCATGTATCACGACATCGCTAAAAGGCTTTCTCTCGGTGATATTTAAGCTTTGGAAGATCATTCTACTAACCCAGAAGAAAATGATATCGTAAGCGGTTACTAGACAGCTTGTTGGGAAATATCTTTCTAAGTCATCGGTTTTCTCTGGCCAACCAAGAGTGGAAAATGGCCAAAGCCCACTAGAAAACCAAGTATCTAAGACATCGCTATCTTGAACATAATTTTCCATATCTTTTGGTGGATTTTCACTCACCACTACTTCACCAGTTACCTTATGGTAATAGGCAGGAATTCTATGACCCCACCAAAGTTGACGAGAAATACACCAGTCTTCGATATTATTCATCCATTGAAGGAATGTATTTTCAAATCTTTGTGGAACAAAGTTTA